>JAQGHX010000062.1 GCA_028288745.1 Roseomonas sp.
GCGGCATGCTGCACCCCAAGGTGCTGGCCAATTGCGGCATCGACCCGCGCGAGTGGCAGGGTTTTGCCTTTGGCATGGGCATCGAGCGCATCACCATGCTGAAGCACGGCATCCCGGACCTGCGCCCTTTCTACGAGAGCGATGTGCGCTGGCTGCGCCATTACGGCTCATCCGCCCTCTCTCCCGCCAGCCTCGCCGAAGGGGTGTGATCCGATGAAATTCCCCCTGTCCTGGCTGAAGCGGCACCTGGAGACGGATGCCACCCTGGATCAGATCAGCTCCACGCTCTCCGCCATCGGCCTTGAGGTCGAGGGCATCGAGGACCGCGCCGCCGCGCTGGCGCCCTTCCGCATCGCCCATGTCATCGAGGCCGTGCAGCACCCCAATGCCGACCGCCTGCGCGCCTGCCGCGTGGATGTGGGCGATGGCGTCATCCGTTCCGTCGTCTGTGGCGCGCCCAATGCGCGCACCGGCATGAAGGCGGTGCTCGGCCTGCCCGGCGCCGTCGTGCCCGCCAGTGGCATGGTGCTGAAGGTGGGCGAGATCCGTGGCGTCAAGAGCGAGGGCATGATGTGCTCCTCGCGCGAACTGGGCCTCGGCGATGACCACGAGGGCATCATCGACCTGCCCGAGGACGCGCCGGTCGGCATGCCCTACGCCACCTGGGCCGGGCTGGACGACCCCGTCATCGAGATCAGCGTGACCCCCAACCGGGGCGACGCGCTCGCGGTGCGCGGCGTGGCGCGGGACCTGGCGGCGGCGGGGCTCGGCACGCTGAAGCCCTTCGCGCCTGTGCCGGCGGCGGCGGCCTATTCCTCGCCGCTGGACTGGTCGGTGGACGACCTGGATGCCTGCCCCTGGGTGCTGGGGCGCGCCGTGCGCGGCGTGACCAACGGCCCCTCCCCCCAGTGGCTGCAGGACAAGCTGGCCGCCATCGGCCTGCGCCCGATCAACGCGCTGGTCGATGTCACCAACTGGTTCACCCACGACCTCGGCCGCCCGCTGCATGTCTTCGACGTGGCGAAGGTGAAGGGCGACACGCTGGTCATCCGCCGCGGCCGCGAGGGCGAGAGCTTCCTGGCCCTGAACGGCAAGGAGGTGGCGGTCACGCGCGAGGATCTGGTCATCGCCGATGACGAGGCCGTGGAGTCGCTGGCCGGCATCATGGGCGGCGAGCATTCCGGCTGCGATGCCGGCACCACCGAGGTCTTCATCGAGGCCGCGCTGTTCGACCCCGTGCGCATCGCGCTGTCCGGCCGCCGGCATGACCTGCGCAGCGATGCCCGCGCGCGCTTCGAGCGTGGCGTCGATCAGGCGCTGCCCCCCGCCGCGCTGGAAGCAGCGACCGCCATGATCATCGAGCTGTGCGGCGGCGAGGCCTCCGGCATCGTCACCGGCGGCGCCGAGCCCGCCTGGCGGCGGCAGGCGCATCTGCGCTTCGAGCGGATCGCCGGCCTCGGCGGTTCCACCATCACCGCCGATGAGGCGGTGGACGGGCTGCAACGCCTGGGCTTCGGCATTGCCGCCCGCGACGCGGATGGCGTGACCGTGGACGTGCCGTCCTGGCGCAACGACATCGCCGCCGCCGGCCCGCTCGCCCAGGGCGCCGATTTGCCCGAGGACAGCGCCCGCGAGGCCGCCGAGGGCTGCGCCGTCATCGAGCCGGAATGCGACCTGCTGGAAGAGGTGCTGCGCCTGCGCGGGCTGGACGCGGTGGCGCCGGTCTCGCTGCCGGTCTCCTCCCCCGTGCCGCGCGCCAGCCTGACGCCGCGCCAGACGCGCTCCACCCTGGCCCGCCGGGTGCTGGCGGCACGCGGCATGCTGGATTGCGTCAGCTTCGGCTTTCTGGACAGCAAGGTGGCCGCGCTGTTCGGCGAGACGTCCGCCGCGCTGCGCCTGGAAAACCCGATCGCCTCCGACCTCGATCAGATGCGGCCCACGCCGCTGGCCAGCCTGCTGCAGGCGGCCGCGCGCAACGCCGCGCGCGGCTACCCCGACCTCGGCCTGTCCGAGATCGGCGCCGCCTATCGCGACACCACCCCCACCGGGCAGGTCGCGGTGGCGGCGGGCATCCGCACCGGCAGCACGCCGCGCCACTGGTCCGCCCCCGCCCGGCCGGTGGATGCGATGGATGCCAAGGGCGACGCGCTGGCGGTGCTGGCGGCGCTCGGCGTACCGGCGGCGGCGCTGTCCGTCACGATGGACGCACCCGGCTGCTACCACCCGGGCCGTTCCGGTGTGGTGCGCCAGGGGCCCAGGACCGTGCTGGCCACCTTCGGCGAGATCCACCCCAGCCTGCGCGCCAAACTGGACCTGCCCGGCCCGGCGGTGGGGTTCGAGGTCTTCCTGGACGCCATCCCGGAGCCAAAGAAGCGCCGGAAGTCGGTGCCGGACCTGCCGGCCTTCCAGCCGCTGCGCCGCGACTTCGCCTTCCTGGTGGATGCCACGGTGCCGGCGGAGAACCTGACCCGTGCCGCGCGCGGGGCCGAGCGCGCGCTGATCGCGGATGTCGCGCTGTTCGACCGCTACGCGGGCGAGCGGCTGCCGGAGGGCAAGGTGTCCCTGGCGCTGGAAGTGACGCTGCAACCGCGCGAGGGCAGCCTGACGGAAGCCGAGATCGAGGCGGTGAGCGCCAGGATCGTGGCCGCGGTGACCAAGGCGACCGGGGCCACGCTGCGGGGGTAACCGCGCCCCCGGCATCTTGCGGGAGTGACGGTGTCACCCCGCACGCATGGGTCCGGCGCCCGGATACGCCGGGGGCGAGCCCCCGGCGGCCAACGGTTCAGCCCCGCATCGCCCATTCATAAAACCAGCTGGCGCCATGCCCTGGCCCAGACGCCATCGGCCCAGAAGCCGTCACTCAGACTGGCAGCGGGGGCCGGGGGGGGGTTCCACCCTGGCGGGGTTCCAGGGGCAGTGCCCCTGGCTTTCCCTCACTCAGCGCGGCGGCGTGCCGCCCTCGCCCAGGTCCCACCACATCCCGGCGAAGGCCGCGATTCCCTCGCGGGCCGGCCCTGTCAGGAAGTGTTCGTCCGGCCCGTGCTG
>JAQGHX010000069.1 GCA_028288745.1 Roseomonas sp.
CGGGCGGTGGCCGCGCGGCTGGCGGCTGCCCTTCGGCTCAGGCCGCAGGGCTGGGCGAGGCTGGATGCCACGGCGCTGGGTCAGGATGCCGTGGCGGCGGCGGCGCTGGCCCAGGTGCTGCGGCTGCTCTCGGGTCATGAACACGCGCCGGGCGCGGCGGCGGTCTCCGTCCTGCTGGCGCGGGGGCAGGGCACGCTGCACGGCGTGCAGTGGCGCGACGATATCCTGTGCCGCGAGCCGGCGGCCTGCGCGCCGCCGGTCCCGGCCTTGCCGGGGGCATGTTGGGACGGCCGCTGGCGGGTGCGTTCGGCGCCGGCCGGGGCCATGCTGGGCGCCCTGGGCGCGGCCGCGTCATCGCTCGGGCGGCGTGAGAGGGGCGGAATGCCGGCGCTGGTGCTGGCCGGCCTGCCGGCGCTCTGGTGGGGGGAAAGGGTGCTCGGGGCGCCCGGCCTGGGGCTCGGGGCACCGGCGGAACTGGTTTTTGCCCCGGTGGGGGGGCCATTAGGCTAGGATTATTCCCAACCACGGCAGATGAATAACGTGACATGGTTTCAGAACTCGGCTTGACGCCCTATCTTGTTGTGGCGCCGGGCACGCCCGGCGATCGGATGGGAACCTCACGGTGAATAATTTCGGCCGCAATCTGGCGCTCTGGGTGATCGTGGCGCTGCTGCTCGTGGCGCTGTTCAATCTGTTCCAGCCTAATTCCTCGGCCCGCCAGTCCGGTCAGCAGGTCGCGTACAGCGACTTCCTGAACGAAGTGAATGGCGGCCGGGTTCGCGACGTGACCATCACGGGCCGCACCCTCACGGGCCAGCTCTCGGATGGCCGCAGCTTCACGACCTATACGCCTGAAGACCCGACCCTGGTCAGCAAGATGACCGACAAGGGCGTGCGCGTCGTCGCGCGGCCCGAGGAGAGCGATGTCAACCCGCTCTTCCACTACCTGCTCTCCTGGTTCCCGATGCTGCTGCTGATCGGCGTCTGGGTGTTCTTCATGCGCCAGATGCAGGGCGGCGGCGGCCGGGCCATGGGCTTCGGCAAGTCCAAGGCCAAGCTGCTGACCGAGAAGCAGGGCCGCGTCACCTTCGATGACGTTGCCGGCATCGAGGAAGCCAAGAGCGAACTGGAGGAAATCGTCGACTTCCTCCGCGACCCCCAGAAGTTCCAGCGCCTTGGCGGCAAGATCCCCAAGGGCGTGCTGCTGGTGGGCCCGCCGGGTACGGGTAAGACGCTCCTGGCGCGCGCCATCGCGGGCGAGGCCAATGTGCCCTTCTTCACCATCTCGGGCTCCGACTTCGTCGAGATGTTCGTGGGTGTGGGCGCCAGCCGCGTGCGCGACATGTTCGAGCAGGGGAAAAAGAACGCCCCCTGCATCATCTTCATCGATGAAATCGACGCGGTCGGCCGGCATCGCGGCGCCGGCCTTGGCGGTGGCAATGATGAGCGTGAGCAGACGCTGAACCAGATGCTCGTCGAGATGGACGGGTTCGAGGCGAATGAGGGCGTGATCCTGATCGCCGCCACCAACCGCCCCGACGTGCTGGACCCGGCGCTGCTGCGTCCTGGCCGCTTCGACCGTCAGGTCGTGGTGCCGAACCCGGATGTGATGGGCCGCGAGAAGATCCTGCGGGTGCATATGCGCAAGGTGCCCCTGGCATCCGACGTGGACCCCAAGACCATCGCGCGCGGCACGCCGGGCTTCTCCGGCGCCGACCTGGCGAACCTGGTGAACGAGGCGGCGCTGCTGGCCGCGCGCACCGGGCGCCGCACGGTGGGCATGCACGAGTTCGAGATGGCCAAGGACAAGGTCATGATGGGCGCCGAGCGGCGTTCGCTGGTCATGTCCGACGACGAAAAGCAGATGACGGCCTATCATGAGGCCGGCCATGCCCTGGTGGCGCTGCATGAGCCGGAATGCGACCCGGTGCATAAGGCGACCATCATCCCGCGTGGCCGTGCCCTGGGTCTGGTCATGTCGCTGCCGGCCGGTGACCGCTATTCCAAGCACAAGTCCAAGCTGAAGGCGGAACTCGCCATGGCCATGGGCGGGCGCGTCGCGGAAGAGCTGATCTTCGGCCCGGACAAGGTCTCTAACGGCGCCAGCGGCGACATCAAAATGGCGACCAACCAGTCGCGCATGATGATCACCGAATGGGGCATGAGCGAGAAGCTCGGCATGATCGCCTATGGCGATAACAGCCAGGAGGTCTTCCTCGGCCATTCCGTGACGCAGGCGAAGAACGTGTCAGAGGCCACGGCACGCGAGATCGACAGCGAAGTGCGGGCGATGATCGACGAGGCCTATGCCCGCGCCAAGCACACGCTGCAGGTCAATATCGGGGAACTGCATGCGGTGGCGAAGGGCCTGCTGGAACACGAGACGCTTTCGGGCGACGAGATCCGGCTGGTGATGAAGGGCGAGCCCATCATCCGCAACCGCCCCGACGAGCCGACCTCGGCCGGGCGCGGCAGCGTGCCGACCTCCGGCCGCCCGCAGGCGCCGCAGCCGGGGGGGCTCAACCCCTCGCCGCAGCCTGGAATCTGAGCGGAACCCGTTCCGCCCGGGTCATGAAGCGCTATGAAGAAGGGCCCCGGCAACGGGGCCCTTTTTCTGTTACCGGAGAGACTGGATATGGCGGAACGCTGGCTGGAGCCTCTGGGACTGCTGCATGGTCCCGCGGCATTTCATGCCGTCCGTGCCGGCCATGCAATGCCACTGGCCGGCGGCCCGGCGGCCTTCTCGCTGCTCCGGCTGATCGAGGATGGGCAGGAATTCGGCATTTGCCCGGCCGCCGCCCTGCCGGACGATTGGGACGACCTGCTGCCGCCGCTCACCCGCCGGCCCTTGCCCTTTGCGGGCCTGCCGCATGACCGCCCTCTGGTCATGGGAATCCTGAATGCCACGCCGGACAGCTTCTCCGATGGCGGGCGGCATCTCGACCCCGGCGCGGCGGTCGCGGCCGGCCATGCGATGCTGGAGGCGGGGGCGGATATCCTCGATATCGGCGGCGAGAGCACACGTCCCGGCACCACGCCACTGACCGCCGGGGAGGAGATCGCCCGCGTGGTTCCCATCGTGCGCCAGCTGGCGACGGCGGCGGTGGTCAGCGTCGATACCCGCCACGCGGCCACCATGCGGGCCGTGCTGGATGCGGGGGCCGAGATCGTCAACGATATCTCGGCGCTGCGGCAGGACGCGGCCTCGGTGCGCGTGGTGCAGGAGGCGCGGGCGCCTGTGGTGCTGATGCACATGCCGGCGCTGGACCTGCGCCGGATGCATGAAGCCACCCAGTATGGCGACGTGGTGCTGGAGGTTGCCCGTTTCCTGCGCCAGCGGGTCGAGACGGCCGAGGCGCTGGGCATCCCGCGCGGGCGCATCTGCGTGGACCCCGGCATTGGCTTCGGCAAGACGCGGGAACAGGACCTGCTGCTGTTGAACCGCCTGCCGCTGCTGGCGGGCATCGGCTGCCGCATCCTGCTCGGCGCCTCCCGCAAGCGGCTGGTGGGCTGGGTGACGGGAGTGGAGAAGCCGGCCGACCGCGTGGCCGGCAGCGTGGCCGTGGCGCTGGCGGCGGCGGCGGCGGGCGCCACCATCCTGCGCGTGCATGACGTCGCGGAGACGGTGCGGGCGCTGCGCATGTGGCGGGCCTGCGCCGATGGCGCCGTGGCCCAGCCGCCCGAGATGCCCTGACCCGTGTCTTGATCCCGGGGCGCCTTGAATGGACGCGGGCCGCGCCGGCCGCTAGAGCGGGAACACGATAAGGGAAGGATTGGCCGGCATGACCGAGGCCGTGCGCCGCCTGTTCGGCACCGACGGCATCCGCGGCGTCGCAAACAGCGCACCGATGGACGCGCTGACCGCCTTGCGGCTGGGCCAGGCCGCCGGGCGCTTCTTCAGCCGGGGTGCCCACCGGCACCGCGTGGTGATCGGCAAGGACACGCGCCTGTCCGGCTACATGCTGGAGCCGGCGCTGACGGCGGGTTTCGTCGGCGCGGGCATGGATGTGGTTCTGGTCGGCCCGCTGCCGACGCCCGCCATCGCGCTGCTGACCCGCAGCCTGCGGGCCGATCTCGGCGTGATGATCTCCGCCAGCCACAATTCCTTCGAGGATAACGGCATCAAGCTGTTCGGGCCGGACGGGCTGAAACTGTCCGATGCGCAGGAAATGGAAATCGAGGCGATGATGGAGGGGGCGCCCGCCGGCCTCGCCTCGCCATCCCGCCTCGGCCGCGCCAGCCGGCTGGACGATGCGGCCGGCCGTTATATCGAGGCTGTGAAGGCCAGCTTCCCCAAGGGGCTCAGCCTCGCCGGGCTGCGCATCGTCGTCGATTGCGCGCATGGCGCCGCCTATAAGGTCGCGCCCACCGTGCTGTGGGAACTGGGCGCCGAGGTCATCCCGGTCGGCGTCTCGCCCGACGGGTTCAACATCAACAAGGAATGCGGCTCCACCGCGCCCGCGCGATTGGCGGAACTGGTGCGGGAACGCCGCGCCGACCTGGGCATCGCGCTGGACGGCGACGCCGACCGGCTGGTGCTGGTGGACGAGCATGGCCAGATCATCGATGGCGACCAGATCCTGGCGACGGTCGCCCAGTCCTGGGCGGGCCAGGGGCGGCTGGCCGGCGGTTCCGTGGTCGCCACGGTCATGTCAAATCTGGGGCTTGAACGATTTCTTGGTGAACTCGGGCTTACACTGCTGCGGACGAAGGTCGGGGACCGCTACGTGTCGGAACGGATGCGCGAAACCGGCTGCAACCTGGGTGGGGAACAGTCCGGCCATATGATTCTCAGTGATTTCGGCACGACCGGCGATGGGCTGGTGGCGGCGTTGCAGGTGCTGGCGGTGCTGGTGGAGCAGAAGAAACCGGCCAGCGAGGTCTGCCGCCGCTTCACGCCGCTGCCCCAGCGCCTGGTGAATGTGCGCTACAGCGGCGCCAATCCATTGAACGATGTGGGCGTGCAGGATGCCATCGCGGCGGCGGCGGCGCGGCTTGGCGCGCGTGGCCGCGTGCTGATCCGCCCCAGTGGGACGGAGCCGCTGATCCGCGTCATGGCCGAGGCGGAAGACGAATCGATGGTGGGTGAGACGGTGGAATCCCTGGCGGCGCTGATCCGCGCCCGTGCTGCCCAGCTTCCGGTGGAGGCCGGGGCCTGATGCGCGGGCGGGTCCTGATCATCGCCGGCTCCGATTCGGGCGGCGGCGCCGGCATCCAGGCCGATATCAAGTCCTGCGCGGCGATGGACGCCTACTCGGCCACCGCCATCACCGCGCTGACGGCGCAGGACACGCTGGGGGTGCATGGCGTGCACCCGGTGCCCACCGCCTTCATCCGCCAGCAGATCCGCCTCAGCCTGCGCGACATCGGCGCGGACGCCATCAAGACCGGCATGCTGGGCGATGCCGCGACGATCGACGCCGTCTGCGACGCCCTGGCCGAGGACGGGCGGGGCATCCCCCTGGTGGCGGACCCGGTGATGGTGGCCAAGGGCGGCAGCAACCTGCTGGCCCCCGATGCGGTCGAGACGCTGAAGCGCCGCCTGCTGCCCTTCGCCGCCGTGCTGACGCCCAATATCCCGGAGGCCGAGGTGCTCTCCGGCATGCGCATCGCCGGGCTGGAGGATATGCGCGCGGCGGCCGAGATGATGCTGACCCTGGGCGTGCCGGCCGTGCTGCTGAAGGGCGGCCACCTGGAAGGCCGGCGGCTGCTGGACCTGCTGGCCACCGAGAACGGCACCGAGGTCTTCGAGAGCCCGCGCGTCGAGACGCGGCATACCCATGGCACCGGCTGCACCCTGGCCTCGGCCATCGCCGCCGGGCTGGCGCAGGGCATGGGGCTGCGGGACGCGGTGGTGCGCGGCCGCGCCTTCGTGCAGGTGGCGCTGCGGGCGGCGCCGGGGCTGGGGCGGGGGCATGGCCCGCTCAATCATGGCGTGACGGTGGACCCGGCGCGGATCGCGGCCCTGTCATGACGTGATCGGGGCTTCGCACCCGCACACGCTCTGGCAAGCTTGGCCGTCATGCCCCGGCCAGGCGGCCGGCGTGGAGACAGGAGGGTGCGATGGTCCAGCAGATGCCGGTGGGGTTCACGACCTATACCGTGGATGCCTTCGCCGACCGGCCCTTCGCCGGCAACCCCGCCGTGGTCGTGCCACTGGCGGAGTGGCTGCCGGACGCGCTGATGCAGGCCATGGCGGCCGAGCACAATGTCAGCGAGACCGCCTTCTTCGTGCCAGACGGCCCCGGCCAGTGGCACCTGCGCTGGTTCACCCCGCGGGTGGAGGTGCCGATCTGCGGCCATGCCACGCTCGCGACGGCCTTCGTGCTGGCGACCGAGCTGGGCGCCACCGCGCCGCTGCGCTTCCGCACCCGCTCCGGCATCCTGGGCGTGGCGCGGGAGGGTGACCGTTTCGTGCTCGATTTCCCGGCCAGCCCGCCGCTGCGTGCCCCGCGCCCGCCGCCGGGCCTCGCGGCCGCGCTGGGCGCCGTGCCGCGCGAGGTCTGGAAGGCGCGCGACTGGATCTGCCTGTTCGACAGTGCAGATACGGTGCGGGCCCTGCGGCCCGACCATGCCCGCATCGCCACCCTGCCGGATTCGGTGCCCGGCGGCGGTGCCCGCGTCATTGCCACGGCGGCGGGGGATGACGGGGTGCACGATATCGTCTCGCGCTATTTCGCGGCCCATGTGGGCGTGAACGAGGACCCGGTGACGGGAACGGCGCATACGCAACTGGTGCCGTTCTGGGCGGCGCGGCTGGGGCGCGACAACCTGGTCTGCCGGCAGGCCAGCCAGCGCGGCGGCACCCTGTGGTGCGAGCTGTCGGGCGAGCGGGTGCGCATGGCCGGCCATGCCGTGCTCTACGCCCGCGGCGAGGTGCTGCTGCCCGCCACGCGCTTGATCGCGGAGCCGGTGCCGGCCTAACGCTGCCCCGACCCGCCAGGAAACGAGTGAACGCCATGCCGAATGTGAACCCGATGCCAAGCCAGCGCCCGGCGAACCCGCATTTCGCCTCCGGCCCCTGCGCCAAGCGCCCGGGCTGGTCGCTCCCGGCGCTGCAAGGCGCGCTGACCGGCCGCAGCCACCGCGCGCCGCTGCTGAAGGCCCGGCTGGCGGAGGTTATCGACCGGTCTAAGGCCCTGCTGGGAATGCCGGAGGGCTGGCGGCTGGGCATCGTGCCGGCCTCGGATACCGGCGCCATGGAAATGGCCATGTGGTCCCTGCTGGGCCCGCGCGGCGTTGATGTGCTGGCCTGGGAGAGCTTTTCGGGGGAATGGGCCACCGACATCACCGGGCAGCTTCGCCTGCCGGATGTCCGGCTGATCCAGGCCCCCTATGGCGCGCTGCCGGACCTGGGGCAGGCCTCGCCCGACCGCGACGTGGTTTTTGTCTGGAACGGCACCACCAGCGGCGTGCGCGTGCCCGATGCCAAATGGATCGCGGATGACCGCGCGGGGCTCGCCATCTGCGACGCCACCTCGGCCGCCTTTGCCATGGACCTGCCCTGGGACAAGCTCGATGTCGTCACCTGGTCCTGGCAGAAGGTGCTGGGGGGCGAGGCCGCGCATGGCATGCTGGCGCTCTCGCCCCGCGCGGTGGAGCGGCTGGAAACGTACCAGCCGGCCTGGCCGCTCCCGAAGATCTTCCGCCTCACCAAGGGTGGCAAGCTGATCGAGGGGATCTTCAAGGGTGACACCATCAACACGCCGTCGATGCTGTGCGTGGAGGATGCGCTGGATGGGTTGCGCTGGGCTGAGGGCATCGGCGGCCTGCCGGCGCTGATCGCGCGGTCGGAGGCGAACCTCGCCACCATCGCCGCCTGGGCCGAGGGGCACGACCAGATCGCTTTCCTGGCGGAGCGGCCGGAGACGCGGTCCTGCACCTCCATCTGCCTGCGCATCGTGGCGCCCTGGTTCACGGGGCTGACGGCGGAAGGGCAGGCGGCGGCGGCGCGCGTGCTGGCGAGCCTGCTGGAGAAGGAAGGGGTCGGCCTGGATATCGCGCCGTATCGCGACGCGCCGCCGGGCCTGCGCATCTGGGGCGGCGCCACGGTGGAGACCGCCGATATCGCCGCGCTGCTGCCCTGGGTCGACTGGGCACTGGCCGAGGTGGCGGCCCAGTTCGCCCCGGCCGCCTGAGCGGGCCGGCCCGCGCGGGGGCTGACCGGAAGGATCTTTCACCATCCCAGGTTGGCCGGCAGGAAATTTCGCGCTCCTCGCGCACCGTGCAGTCCGGGAAGAATACCTGACGCATATGGCCTTATCGCCCGGTGCCAATGGCCGCGCGGCCCACGCGCCGCCGGGGCGGGATCAAATGACGGCGCGCCGTTGCGTTGAAGGCACCTCCCGCGTTGGCATGGATGGTTCCCGCCGGAGGAGTGCGGAACCCTGCCAAGGAGGCTTCGCCATGACATCAGGTCCGGATACCCCCGCCACGCTTCGCGCCGCGGCAGCTACGCGCGACATTCTGGGGGAAGGCCCGGTCTGGGACGAGGAGGGCGAGGTGCTGTGGTGGGTGGATATCGCGGGGGCCGCTATCCAGCGGATTCGCCCCACCGACGGGCGATACGACCGCTGGACCATGCCCGAGCGCGTGACTGCCCTGGCGCTGCGGCGGCGCGGCGGGCTGGTGCTGGCGCTATCCTCGGGCTTCGCGTTCTTCGACCCGGCAGCGGGAGCGGGCGGGCTGGAGCGGCTGCCGGCCCTGGCGAGCCTGCTGCCCGGCCAACGGCTGAATGACGGCCGCTGCGACTCCGCCGGGCGCTTCTGGTGCGCCGCGATGCGGGAGCAGGGGGAGCAGGCGGATGCCAGCCTCTATTGCCTGGAAGCGGATGGGCGCGCGAGCCCCCGGCTGGGCGGCCTGATGGTGGGAAACAGCCTGAGCTGGGGCCCCGGCGACCGCACCATGTACCTGTCGGATACGCCCACCGGCACGATCCATGCCTTCGACTACGACCCCGCCAGCGGTGCCATGCGCAACCGCCGGCCCTTCCACACGCCCGGCCCGGACGTCGCCGGCCTGCCCGATGGCGGGACCGTCGATGCCGATGGGCATCTGTGGAGCGCGCGCTGGGAGGGGCAGGGGCTGGCGCGGCTGCGGCCGGACGGCACGCTGGACCGGTTTGTCACGCTGCCCGCCCGGCGCGTCACCTGCTGTGCCTTCGGCGGGCCTGGGTTGCGCACGCTCTATGTGACATCCGCGAGCGAAGGGCTGAGCGAGGCCGAGGCCGCCGCGCAGCCCTGGGCCGGCATGCTGATGGCCTTCGAGCCCGGGGTGGCGGGGCTGCCCGCCCGGCGCTTCGCCGGCTGAGCCGTCACGCCCGCATCGGGCCGTTGTCGATGGAGCGCAGCAGCGTCGTGCGGGCCGTCCTCAGATGCGCGCGGCACCTGGTATCGATGGCGCGCAGGTCGCGGCTGCGCAGCGCCTCGATATAGGCCAGGTGCTCGTGGATCGCGACGATGTTGCGTTCCTTCTCGTCCACCTTGTCCCATTGGTAGTGGTAGTGGAAGATCATGGAGATAACATCATAGAAGTCGCGAATGAAGCGGTTGCGCGAGGTGTCGTGAATCAGCCGGTGCAGGCGTTCGTCCAGCCGCGAGAAGTCGCAGTACCGCGCGTCGATCTCGGACAGAAGGACGTGGTGCTCCCGCTCGATTTCGTCGAGCTGCGCCCAGACGGGCGATTGGCCCGGCAGCTCGACGAAGCGCCGGGCCGAGCGCAGTTCGAACATCTCCCGGATCTCGTAGATCTCGGCGGCGAAGGTCGGCGTCACCCCCTTGAACACCCAGCCGCTGTTCGGGTGCCGTTCCAGCAGGCCGAAATGGTGGAAATGCGTCAGGTACTCGCGGATGGCGGTCGTCGAGGTGCCGAATTGCCGCGAGAGCTCGGAGGTGTTGATGGTCTGCCCCGGGCGGCAATCGCCCCGCAGCACCCATTGCATGAATTTCCGCTCGACCAGTTCCGCGACCGTCTCTGTCTGCAGGCCGGGGAAGTAATCCGCCTCGGTGGGATGCCGGCAGAGGGAACGCCGCAGGCCGGTCGTGGCGACGATACCCGCTTCCGCCAGCGACAGCAGAACGGCGCGGACCGTGGTCCGGCTGACGTCCAGCTCCTGCGCCAGTTCCGCCTCGGAACACGGCCACTCGCCAAGCGGCCGCGGGGCAAGCAGACACAGGCAGCGATTATAGGCCCGCTTGTAGACGGTATTGGCTTTCATGGCGCTTTCGTTGCTCCCGACGCCATGAAACACGGCGGCGGCGATGGCGTCCACTGGCTACCTGAGTGTTCTTTGCATATTAAAGACTGGTTGACAGGCCAGGACGGATCAGTCTTTTATATTTAAGGTTACAAAAACAACAATATTCCACGGAGGGGACGTGCCGACGACATGGCCATCGCTCAACCATGCCTGCATTCCGGCGGCAGCCGGATGAGCGGACGCATCATCCAGTTTGGCACCAGCCGCTTCCTGCAAGCGCATGTGGACCTGTTCGTGCACGAGGCGCGCGAAGCGGGCCAGCAGGTGGGGCCCATCACCGTGGTCCAGGCGTCCGGTTCGGCCGAGCGGGCAGGGCGTGTGGCGGCATTCGGCGCACCGGGCGGCTACCCCGTGATCATCCGTGGCGTCGAGAACGGCGCGCCCGTCGAGCGCCAGGTCACCGTCACCAGCATCGACCGCGGGCTTTCGGCCGTGCGCGACTGGCTGGTGCTGGGCGGCCTCTTCGCCCATGAAGCCGATTACATCGTCTCCAACATGGGTGACACCGGCTACGACGTCGCGGAGTCCGACCGTGGGCCGCAGCTTCTGGACGGCACGGTTCCCGCCTCCTTCCCCGGCAAGCTGGCGGCCTTGCTGCACCAGCGCTGGCGCGCCGGCGGGCGGGCCCTGACGGTGCTGCCCTGCGAGTTGGTGAACCGCAACGGGCAGGTGCTGCGGGCGGCGGTGCTGCGGCTGGCGGAAGAGGCGCGGGCGCCCGCCGCCTTCCTGGCCTGGCTGGGCGAGGGCATGATCTGGGCCGACACGCTGGTCGACCGCATCGTATCCGCGCCGCTCGAGCCAGTCGGCGCGGTCGCCGAGCCCTATGCGATCTGGGTGATCGAGCGCCGCCCGGGCCTGGTGCCGCCTTGCGAACATCCCTGTATCTTGCTCGCGGATGACCTTGAGCCATTCGAGCGGCTGAAGCTGCATATCCTGAACCTGGGCCACACCGTGCTCGCGGACCTATGGCAGGCGGAAGGCCGCCCGGCGGGCGAGACGGTGCGCGCCATCCTTGCCGACCCGACGGTGCGGGCGCGCCTGGATGCGGTCTATCGCGATGAGGTGGTGCCCGGTTTCGCCGCGCGCGGCATGGGCGGGCAGGCGGCGGAGTATGTCACGACGACGCTGGACCGCTTCCTGAATCCCTTCCTCGATCATCGTATCGCCGATATCGCACAGAATCATGCAACCAAGGTCGAGCGGCGCATCGCCGCGTTCCTGGCCTGGATCGCGGAGGGCGCACATCCGCCGGCCACGCCGGCCCTCGATGCGGTGGTCGCGCGCAACATTCAGGTCCGCACCGCATGACGTACCAGTTCGATTTCTCATCGCTGCTGCCGCACTGGCATGAATTCGCCGAAGGCGTGTGGCTGACGCTGCAGCTTTCGGTCATTTCCACTGTGCTTGGCTTCGTGGGCGGCGCGTTTTGTGCCATCGCCCGCGCCGACGGCCCGCCCTGGCTGCAACGCGCCGTGGTCGGCTATGTCGAGGTCATCCGCAACACGCCGCTGCTGGTGCAGATATTCCTGGTCTATTTCGGCATCGCGGTGCTGGGCCCCCGGGGCGATGCCAACCTCGCCGCCGTGCTGGCGCTGGTCGTCAACGTCGTCGCCTATACCTGCGAGATCGCATCTGACGGCCGAGCAGAACATCATGCTCGCGCCGACCTGCGTGAAGGCGCTGGGCAAGTC
>JAQGHX010000108.1 GCA_028288745.1 Roseomonas sp.
CCTGGTGCGAGCCTGAAAAACGCCATCGCCCTTGCCGCTGCCTCCGAGGTCGCGACGATCAAGGGACAGGTGGGCAAGACCATCGCCAAGGTGGGCGCCAGCGACGCCACCCTGGCCAGCATGATCACGGGCGAGGTTGGCAAGCTGATGGGCAAGGCGGTGCAGCCATGAGCCTCCTGTCCTTCCTCGCGGCCTTGGGCCTCCTGCGGCGGGAGGCCCCGGCGGAGCCGCTCGCCCCCCTACCGGCGCATGTCATCGGCGATTCCGGATGGGGGAAGGCGAAAGACCCTCTGCCCGGCCGGCTTGATCCCGCGCCGATGCCGGCGCCCATCCCTGACATTCTGGAGGTGCCCGTGGCGAACACCGACCCCGCTACTGCCCTGACCGATCTGCTGATCGTGGAGGAGGGCCTGGTTGTCTATGACGATGCTACCGGTAAGCCGTTGCTGCCTGGCATGACGGTGGTGGGCCACCCCACCATCGGCATCGGCCGCTGCCTCGACCGCAAAGGCATCACCGAAGCCGAGGCACGCTCCCTGCTGGAGAACGATCTGGCCGAGGTGCGCGCCCAGGTGGCGCAGGCCCTGCCTTGGTCCACCCGCCTCACCGAGGCGCGCCAGGTGGTGCTGCAGGCCATGGCTTTCCAGATGGTCATCGCTGGCCTGCTGGCGTTCAAAAACACGCTGGCAATGGTCCGGGCCGGGGACTACGCCGGCGGCGCGGCGGGGATGCTCAACTTCCTGTGGGCCAAGCAGACCCCGACGCGGACCAAGCGGATGGTCAACATGATGAACGAGGGCTGAGGCCGGTCTTGGCAGCCCCGACGTGCTAAGGCACAAAGCAACTCCTCAGTGCCGGAGCCGCGGATGGATCGCCAGATCGTTTACGAAGATGACCAGATCAGGACGATCTTCCAAGAAGGCTCATCCGACTTCCTGTTCATCACCTTCGGCGATCTCGCGATGCTGGCACAGCCTAACGAGAGCCGGTTCTATGCCGACGTTCCTGCCTCCAAGCGCGGCTTCAGCTGCCTCGGTTTCATGGCCAAGAGCCCGAATTGGTTTCCTTCTCAAAACGTGCAGCGGGCGGTAGACCAACTCGAGAATATCCTGACCCGTTTCCCCGACCGCGTCGTTTATGGCGGCTCGATGGGGGGCTATGCGGGGATCAAGTTCTCCGCTCTGCTGCGCGCCGCGAATGTCATCGCATTCTGCCCTCAGTGGTCCATCGACCCTGCGGAATGTGCGGGCCATCGAAACGGCTATGAGCGCTTCTATGTTCCTACTATGGCCGGCATGGGCATACAGGACACCGACATGCACGGCCGCATGCACGTCCTCTATGATCCGGCCCACCAAGTTGACGCCTTCCACTACCGGAAGATTGCAGCCTTAAGCCCGAATGTAGTCCCCGTATCCATCCATATGTCGGATCATCACGTCACTACGATCTTGGCTGGAACCTCCATCCTGGCTGATGTCATCGCGGCTTGCCGGGCTGGCGATACGTCCCGCCTCTACCAAGTGACCAACCCTGCACGCCGTAAAGGCTTCCACCGTAAGCAGATCCTGATGCAGCGGGCCGCTGCGCCGCACCCGCTGCTAACGCACCGGCTGCTCCGCAATCCAGACTTGACGCGGAATGTCGGGTCGGCGGTGGCTGACGAGCTAAACTTCTCTTTGGCGAAGGCCTTCGTGCATCGGCGCCGACCAGATTTGGCCGACGAGGCTTTGGCCCGCCTTCGGGGCTCTGCTGCCGTCTGCCCTTACCGCCTTCAGCTTGCGGCAGCAGCGGTGGGCGAGTGCGCCCGGGCTCTCATATTGGCCACTGGCGAAATGCTCAGAACCCACCATGGCACCGTGCTGGCTTATAGCGCCCTCGATGGCAGGCTTTGCCATGTAGATCCAGCAGACATCGAGGCGCCTGCATCGGGCCTGCACCCTCTTATTCTGGTGGGGTCGGGCAGCGCCCCGGTTCTGGGTGTACAATTAGGCGAAGGCCTCTTTGCAGCGGAGATTGGCCCGCGCGAGCATGTCACGCTGCGGTATCCAGACGCAGCAAGCCGATCTGACTTTGTGGCTCAATTTAGTGATGTTGGCGAAGCACTAACATTTCAGCGCCACGGCAAGTACTTCTGTGCCGACCCAGGGGGAGGGGTGCGTTACAACCGCATCAAGGAAACGGCGCATGAGCGTTTTTTCCCTTTTACAAGAACAGGCGCCAAGCGCCCGAACCCGCAATAGGCCTCTCCAGCACGCTGGTGTAGCGGCCGCCCGCTGGAGGAATCCGGCGGGCGGTTTGTCGCTGAGGGGGGCAAACTGCGGAGCGGGGACGCCAGCCGAAAATAATCTCGGAGGATACCCGGCGAATCTGAGGGAAGGGCTTCTGGGGCTGTGTCAGAATTGTGCCAATCGGGGCGCCAAACCTGACTCTTCGGTGCCCATTCGTTCTTTCCGGGCTCCGGAACCATACGGCGAAAAGCCTTATGGAATAACGCTCCGACTGGTGCTGCTGCAGGGAATCGAACCCTGGACCTCTCCCTTACCAAGGGAGTGCTCTACCGCTGAGCTACAGCAGCAACGCCGTCGAAAGCGAGGCGGTTCCTAGTGTCTGGCGGGCGCGGACGCAACCCCCATTCTGCACATGGGCATGGGAATGGAGACGTGCCGCACGATTCGCTGGCACATGGCCGCCGCGGAATTCACGATCGGCCCATGTTTACCAAGGGATGACGGAAGGCCAAAGCCCGGATGCGCTTCGCATCGCGGCCCCTTGCCCGCCGCCCTGGCCGCGGTGGGTCAGCCGGCGCGCATCATCGCCGCCATGCGGGCGGCCCGTGCCGGGGTCTGCCGTGCCCAGAGCGAGTCCAGCATGCCGGCGGCGGCGGCGGCATAATCACTGCGCTGGGCAGCCGCCAGCGTGCCGGTGAATTTCAGCAGGCCGGCGATACCCAACTGGAAGGCCATGGCCTGCAATACCACCTGGCGCGCCTCGCTCAGCCGTGCCGCCCAGGGCAGGCTGCGCAGCACCTGCTGCCGCACCTCGGCGATGTCGTTCTCCAGCAGTGCCAGGGCCTCGCCGGCGGTAATGCCCTTGCGGTCCAGGCAACGGCCGATGCCGATGGTGGGATGCCCCACCATCGTCACGCCCGGCACCACGGGCCTGCCGGTGGCATCATCATAGACAAGGAGGCGTACGCCCTCCTCGCGGGCCAGCAACTCGGCCAGCGCGCTCACGCGCGTGGCGCCTTCTGGTCCGGCATCACGGCGGAGGCCGCGCCCAGCAGCAGGATGGAAATATCGACGAAGCCCTGGATCATGACCGCGTCGGGCACGATGCCCTTCAGGGCGAAGACCATGACGGCCAGCGAACGCAAGGTGCCCGGCTCGGCCAGGCGGTCCAGCAGATAACGCATCGGGTAATCCTTCAGGGGAGGAAACGGGCAGGCCGTCCGGCCCGCGCGGAGGAGGCGCGGGCCGGGGCGCGCCGGCTATTCGGCGCTGACGGTCAGGGTTTCGGCGGCAATGGTCACGGTGCCGGCGCCCAGGATCGGCGCCGTCTGCGCCAGCGGCCCATAGGCGAGCGCATTGCCGCCCGAGGCCGCGTCGTAGAGGCCGATATGCGTCAGCGTGCCGGCGGCGGCGGTGAAGACGAAGCGCGCGGCCTCGGCATTGCGCTGGGGCCCGGTGCCGGTGAAGACCACCCGCTGGCGGGCATAGCCATTGCCGGCGGGCTCGCCCGAGATGCCGGCGGCCACCGTGCCACCCGTGCCCAGGGCGGCATAGACGGCGGTGGGCAGCGACGGCGCGCGGGCACAGAGGGCGCGGGTCATCAGGTTGCGCGCGTAATCGGTCAGGACGGGCATGTCCGTACGCTCCTTGGAGATGAGTGATGGGGCGGGGCTGCGGCTCAGGCGGCGTTGGCCAGGGCCTGCAGCAGCGTGTTGGGGACGCGCGTGGGGCGGTATTCGACCAGTTCGACCTCGCCATTCGCTGCGCGGTTGAGCAGGGTGGAGCCATGGCCCACCAGCATGCGGGCCAGCCCTGGCGGAAGTGCCACGGCGGCGGCCTGCACGGTGCCGCCCCCGATGCAGAGGGCCTGGTCGCCCGCCGCCCAGGTGAAGGCGGCGCGGAACGGCGTGCCGGGGCTCATGCTGCCGGCCGCCAGCGTGGCAAGCGTCGTACCCGCCACGTCCACCACCCCCGTGATGGCCGACCCCGCAGAGGTATTGCGCAACTGGATACGGTTCTGGTCGGTGCCGTCATCGATCTGCCACAGGCCCTGAGAGGCGCCGAAGGGTGCGATCTGCGGCAGCATGGCCTTCACCACGACGGTCCCCTGGGCGCCGAAGCCGCCCGCGGGCGCCCAGATCGGCAGGTCCGCGGCACGGCTGCTGGGGCCGGTGCTGCCGGCGGCGGGCAGGATGGGCGAGGAGGCGCAGGCGCCCGCTTCCAACTGGGGAAGGCCGATCCGCACCGTAAAGCCATAGGTCTGCCCCGATGCGATGGAGAACAAGCCGAAGGGGCCGTGCACGGCGGTAATGGCGGTGTTCGACAGCGAGCCGGTAAATGCCAGCCGCGCTGACCTGAGCGAGGTGAAGCCGGTCAGGCTGACGTTATTGCCGGACAGCACCTCGACCGCCGTGTTCGCGGCGTTCAGACCCCACAGGAAGGGCCGCCCCTGGGGCGGCGTGGCGCCCACGAAGCCAGGCAGGATGCGGGCGAAAACCGAGTTGGTCCAGACCTGCCCAGGCAGAGCCGCGATCTGCCCGGCCGTTTCGAAGGACAGATAGACGGACCCGCCCGCCGTGGCCGTCCCCGCGTAGTGGATGTCCAGGTAGGGAATGCCGTCCTCGACACCCGCGCCAGGGAATGTCCGCGTCAATCCGTAGAGCGAGGCGGGGATGTTCCAGTAGCTGGGGCTTCCGTTGCCTTCCCCGCGCGGGTTGCGGTTGCCGTTGGTGCGCGCTTCCTCCACCAGAAGCCGCTGCGGCGTGCCGGTGAAGCGGGCCGTATCGGCTGCCGCGAGCTGGTAGGTGCCGACCGGGTCGAGCGTGAGCGCGGAGCCGGCGCGGGTGATGAGCATCCGCCCGGCATGGCCCGGCCCCAGCAGGCGCAGGGCGGCACTGTCGCCGCCCGCCTGAACCAGGCTGAAGGCATGGTTCATATCAGGGCGCCCCCGCACCCGTCAGGTGGCAGATCTTCGTCGTGCCGCCATCGGGCGAATAGACCAGCAGCGAGGCGACGCCACCCGCGCGGATGCGGGTGAAGCCGTCCGGATTGACCGGTGCGGTATTGACGGTGAAGTCCGAGAGCGAGATGGCCAGGTCCGTGGCGGCACGGTTGACGACGATGCAGGAGAAGCCGTCACCGCTATTGGCCCAGCTCAGCGCCAGGGAGGTGCCGGCATTCGCGATCAGCATCCGCGCGTTGTGGGCCGCGTGGGTCAGTGTGGTGGCGGAGGAGAGAAGCTGGGTCGCGAGGCGCCGCTCGACGAACTGGCCATCGACATATTGCTTGGTGGCGGCATGCAGGTCGGCGGTCGGGCTGCCCGGCAGAACCAGCGGACCGGCCAGCGTGGCCGTGCCGCTGGAGGAAATGCGGAAGCGCTCCGCCACCGCGCCCGCCGCGCGGGTTTCGAACACCAGCGCGCCGGCCTCGCCGCCGCTGGCCACCGTCTCCGCCACGGCGGCGATCCGGGCAAAGGTCTGCTCGGTGGCGGCGCTGTTGTTGCCGGTGACTTCCAGCACCGCCAGCCGGTCGTTGGCGGCCGGGCTCGTGGAGAGCCTGCGCAGCTTCAGGACCTGCGCCTGGGTCATGCCGATGCCGCCCAGGCTGAGCGCGGCATTCGGGTTGTTGCTGGTGTCACCGGAGAAGTTCACTTCCGTACCGGAAACGGTGAAGCTCGCTGCCGGCACGTCCGCGCTGTTGTGCAGCCGCAGCCAGGCGCCGCTGCTGGTGGCGGCGCGGTGGATATTCACCGCGCCATCGGTATCCGCCGAAAGGCGCGTCTCGATGGCGGCGCTGGCGGAGACGGAGGCGAGTTCCACCCGC
The DNA here is from genome assembly GCA_028288745.1 of Roseomonas sp. GTDB lineage: Bacteria > Pseudomonadota > Alphaproteobacteria > Acetobacterales > Acetobacteraceae > Pseudoroseomonas. The sequence goes on from JAQGHX010000108.1 coordinate 6,054, forward strand.
CCGCCGGCCATGCGGTTGGTGGTGCCGGTGGTGGTGCGGTTGGCCGAGAGGATCAGCCGCTGCATCGCCGCCGCGCTGTCGGCGGTATAGGTGACCGCCGTGGTGTCGCAGCCGGAGACGATGACGTTGCCCGCGGCCTCGCCGACATGAATGGCGGCGATGCCGACATTGCCGGTGCCGGGTCCGCCCGTGAAGTCGCAGCCGATGAAGGAGATCTGGCCATCCAGCACTTCCACGATGCGGCGCGCGCCGCCTGTCACGTCGATGCCGATTACCTCGTGCTGCTGGTTGCCGGTGGCCGAAACCTGGACCGAGACGCCCTTGGAAGACAGGAACCCACCGACGAATTTATTGCGCTGGGACGTGCCGCCGATGCGGATGCCGATGGTCGTGGGGTCCGCCGCGTCCACCAGGCCGTCCACGCCGATATTGAAGAAGCTGCAGGCATGCACGTCGTCCTGCACATCGAAGCCGACCTCGTGGCCATATTCGAAGCAGTTCTCGAAGCTGGCCATGTCGGCGTCATAGACGACGAAGGCGCTGCCCATGCGCCGGTTGGGCTGGATGTAGACCGCGCCGCCGGAGTTCCAGCCGGCGGCATAGGTGGAATTGTTGAGATCCACCTGCGTCGCGTCCACTGCCGTCACGGTCCAGCGGCCGTAGAGGCCCGGGCAGCCGCTGGTGCGGACCTCGGAGATATTGATCAGATCGCCGGTCTGCAGGCTATGCGCGCTGGCCAGCGTGCAGCGGAAGCGGCCGGCGCCATTATCGGTGATGTTGGTGATGGCGATGCGGGTGTTGGACCAGGAGCGCGAGGTGGTGACGAGCGGGTGCCAGTTGACCTCGCTGATGCGGCTGACATCGTAGGAGCGGCCGAGATAAAGGCCGTTGCGGCAATCGCCGAGGACATCCCTGACGCGCAGCCGGGCATTGCCGTCACTGTAGATACCCCAATGGAATCCCAGGATCAGCAGGCCGGTCAGCGTGACGTCGGCGCCATTGCCGGCGGTGTTGCCGCCGCCGCCATCGCCCACCGTGATGGCGGTTCCGGCGAAGGCCGCCGCCGTATCCAGCCCCTGCCGCAAGGTATTGGGCACGGTCATCCCGCGCCGCAGCACGGCCACGCCGTCCAGCCCGGCATTGCGCTGCATGCGGATGGTGCGTGCCGCATCCAGCACGATGGCGTGGTTCACCGTGCTGAAATCGCCATTGACGCGCCAGCCGCCGCTGCCGGCGCGGCCCCGCAGGAAGACACCGTTCTTGACCGTCAGTTCCGCCGCCGCCACCAGGTAGCGGCGCGGGCCGAGCAGCACCGTGCCGCCGCCCAGCGCGGCCGCGGCGTCGATCGCGGCCTGGATGGCGGCGGTGTCGTCGGTCGTGCCATCGCCCACGGCGCCGAAGTCGCGGACATGCAGGGGACGGTCGGCCAGCATCGCGCCGCGCATCTGGCCTAGGGTGGTGCGGCGGGTCTCGGCCAGGGCGGCGCTGCCCTGCACCAGCAGTGCGATATCGGCATTGGCCAGGGCCGTGGCGGCTGGAAGTTCAGAGATCTTCGTGTCGGGCATCGGGTAGGGGGTCCTTCGGGAAGTGGCGGGCGGGGAGGGAGGGGCGCTCAGACCAACAGTGCGCCACCGCTCTGCATCGTCAGGGTGCCGCCCGCTTCGGTGAGCAGCACGTAGGGCTCGGTCACGACGAAGGTGGATGAGGTCTGCACCACCAGCGGGTCATCCACGTCCTGCACCTGCACCCGGTAGCCGGAGCCGGCTTGCGGCGCGGTGAAGACGACGGAGGCCGAGCCGGACAGCGCGCTGACCTGGATCGGACCGGCGACCACCGCTCTCGCCGCGTTGAGGATGCTGAAGCGCAGCGTGGCGACCAGGCCGGTGACACGGGCCGAGACGGTGAAGCTGCGGCCGATGTAGAGCCCCGCCGGCACCGGATCGAGCGCCACGCTGCGGGTCTGCACCGTGATGGCGGACAGGCCGAACAGCATGGTCAGGGCGGCGCCGACGGTGATGCGCACCGGTGGGGCCGAGGCATCGAGCACCAGGCCGTTGCCCACGGTGCCATTGCTGCGGACCGGCAGGAAGCTAAGAGAATCCGCCGATTGCAGCAGGATCAGGTGGCCGGGTAGCAGCCGGTCGGCGGCGCTGGCGAAATAGCCCGGCGCCAGGACGGCGGCCCGGGTATCGGTGGTGGTGTAGAGCCAGATCGTGAAGCCGCCGGCGGCTTCCAGCGGTGCGAGATTGCGGGCGTCGAAGGGCATGCGCGTCTCCTTGGACGGGGCCAGGGCAGGAGGGGCGCGCGCCGAGACCCGCCCGCCTGGAAGGCAGGCGGGCCGGGCGCGGGCGGATATGGGAGAAGGGAAAGGTCTGGGCGCAGGTCGCCCGGTGACGGGGCGGAATAAACAGGAATATCAGCCGATAGTCAAGAAAATAATCCTATATTTGCAATCCGCGGCGTGGCGATTTACCGCGCCCCGCTTCTGTCGTTACCCTGGCGACCTTCGCCCGCCTCCAAGGGCACGCTGCCAGGGATTGCCCGCACATGCCGCTTCGCCTGCTCGCCGCCTCGGTCTGTGCCGCCCTCGTCGCACTGGGCGCGGCCCTCGGCCCGGCATCCGCACAACCCGCGCCGGTGCTGAACGTCTATAACTGGTCGGATTACATCGACCCCTACGCGATAGCGCGCTTCCAGCGCGAGACGGGCATCACCATCCGCTATGACGTGTTCGACAGTCTGGAGACGCTGGAAGGCAAACTCTCCGCCGGCCGTTCCGGCTACGACGTCATCGTGCCGACCAGCGAACCCACTTTCGCGCGGCTGGCCCGCGCCGGGGCGCTGCTGCCGCTGGACCGCGCGGCCATCCCGAACTGGCGCAACCAGGACCCCGAACTGCTGCGGCGGCTGGAGGCGAGCGACCCCGGCAACCGCTTCGGCGCCATCTATCTGTATGGCACGATCGGGCTGGCCATCCGCCCGGACCGCGTGCGCGCCGTGGCGCCCGACGCGCCGCTGGACAGCCTCGACCTGCTGATGCAGCCCGAGAATGCGCGCAGGCTCGCGCGTTGCGGCATCGCCATCATGGATTCCGCCATCGACGTGCTGCCCACCGTGCTGCGCTGGCGCGGCCGCGACCCCAACAGCGCCGACGCCGCCGACCTGCGCGCGGCCGAGGAATCGCTGCTGGCCATCCGCCCGCATGTGCGCGCCATCACCTCCAGCGGCAACATCACGGATGCGCTGGCCAGCGGCGAATACTGCGTCGCCCTGACCTATTCCGGCGACACCATCCAGGCCCAGGCGCGCGCACGTGAGGCCGGACGCGGTGTCGAGATCAGCTACATCCAGCCGAAGGAAGGCGCGCAGCTTTGGTTCGACATGCTGGCCATCCCGGCCGACGCGCCGCACCCGGAGGCCGCGCACGCCTTCATCAACTTCCTGCTGCAGCCTGACGTGATGGCGGGCATCACCAACCAGGTGCGCTACCCCAACGGCGTGCCGGCCGCGACCCCGATGGTGAACGAGGCCGTGCGCGACGACCCCAACGTCTACCCGACGCCCGAGATGCTGGCCCGCACCTTCGCCGTCACCGCCCTGTCCGCCACGGCCGAGCGCGCGCGCAGCCGCAGTTGGAACCGCTTCAAGGCCGGGCGCTGAATTGGCGCTGCTGGCCATCGCGGGGCTGACCAAGCGCTTCGGCGCTGTCCCCGCCGTGCTGGACCTGGACCTCGACGTGGCGCCGGGGGAGTTCCTGGCGCTGCTCGGCGGTTCCGGCTCCGGCAAGTCCACCCTGCTGCGGCTGATCGCCGGGTTCGAGACGCCCGATGAAGGCCGCATCCTGCTGGAGGGCGGCGACCTCACCGCGCTGCCGCCGCACCGGCGGCCACTGAACATGATGTTCCAGTCCTACGCGCTGTTCCCGCATCTGTCGGTGTGGGACAACATCGCTTATGGCCTGAAGCGAGATGGCGTCCCGCGCACCAAGCGCGATGCGCGTGTCGCCGAGATCCTGGCCATGGTCGGGCTGGACGGTTTCGGCACCCGCATGCCGGACCGGCTCTCTGGCGGCCAGCGGCAGCGGGTGGCGCTGGCCCGTGCGCTGGTCAAGCGCCCCCGGCTGCTGCTGCTGGACGAGCCCCTGGGCGCGCTGGACGCCAACCTGCGCGAGCGCACCGGCTTCGAGCTGCGCGCCCTGCAACGCTGCACCGGCGCCAGCTTCATCATGGTGACGCATGACCAGCAGGAAGCGCTGGCACTCGCCGACCGCGTGGCGGTGCTGGAACAGGGACGGCTGGTGCAGCTTGGCTCGCCCCGCGCGGTGTATGAGCGCCCGGCCACGCGCTTTGTCGCGGGCTTCCTGGGCGCCGCCAATGTGCTGGATGGCGTGCCGGATGGGACAGGGGGGCTGGACTGCCCCGGCCTCGCCACCACGCTGCGCGCGGCCTCGCCCCTGCCGCCCGGCACCACCGCCTGCGCCCTGCGGCCGGAGCGCATTGCGGCCCGCGCCCCCGGCCCCAATTCCGGCCCCGGCACCGCCCTCGGCCCCAATACCGCCAGCGGCGTGGTCGAGGACGTGGCCTTCCGCGGCGGTAACAGCCTGCTTCTGGTGCGCGCGCCCGGCGGTACCCTGCTGCGCGTCGGCCATGCCGAGGAGGATGGCCCGCCCCCGCCGCCCGGCACCCTGCTGCAACTCGCCTGGGAGGACGCGGCCATCGTGCCGCTGTCGGGCTGAGATGCGCCGCCTTCCGCTCCTGTTGCCGGCCTTGTGGCTGGCGGTTTTCGTCGCCGCGCCGCTGCTGGTGGTGCTCGCGCTTTCCGTCGCGCGGCCCGATGCCGGCGTGCCGCCCTTCGCTCTCCCCTTCGGCTGGAATGGCGGCCCGGTCTGGCGGCCGAACTGGGAGCCGTTCTCGCTGCTCGTCGCCGACGGCTACTATCTCTCCGCCTTTCTGCAATCGGCCTGGGTGGCCGGCGCCACGGCCGGGCTCTGCCTGCTGCTGGGCTTTCCCATGGCGCTCGGCATCTCGCGCGCGGCGCCGCGCTGGCGGGGGCCGCTGCTGATGGCGGTGCTGCTGCCATTCTGGACCGGCTTCCTGCCGCGCATCGGCGCCTGGACCGGCATCCTGCGGGACGAGGGCTGGGTCAACGGTCTCCTGCGCGGGCTCGGCTGGGCCGATGCGCCGCTGCCGCTGCTCTATTCCAACACCGCGTTGTTCCTGGGCATGGTGCATGCGTACCTGCCCTTCGCGGTGCTGCCGCTCTATGCCAGCCTCTCCCGCCTGGACCTGACGCTGGAGGACGCGGCCGCCGATCTCGGCGCGACGCCAGCCGTGGTGTTCCGCACCGTCACCCTGCCGCTGGCGGCGCCGGGTGCCCTGGCCGCCTTCCTGCTGGTCTTCATCCCGGCCGCCGGCGAATACGTCATCCCGGAGCTGCTCGGCCCGCCCGAGGCCCTGCTGGTCGGCCGCGTGCTCTGGCAGGAATTCTTCCAGAACCGCGATTGGCCAGTGGCGGCGGCACTGGCCGTGGCCTTGCTGGCGCTGCTGATCCTGCCCATCCGCCTGTTTCAGCGCCTGGAATCCCGGCGGTGAGGCGCCTTGGCCTGTGGCTCGGCCTCGGCTTCCTCTGGCTGCCGGTGCTGCTGCTGGCGGGGTATGCCTTTAGCGACAGCCGCCTGCCGTTCCAGTGGGGCGGCTTCTCCTTCCGCTGGTTCATCACCCTGGCACGCAACGAACGCCTGCTGGAGGCCGCCTGGCTCTCGCTGCGGGTGGCGGCGGGGGCGGCGACGCTCGGCATGCTGCTGGGTGGCGCCACCGGGTGGGTGCTGGCGCGGCGCGGGCCCTTCGCCGGCCGCGCGCTGTTCGGGGCCCTCGCCGGCGTGCCCCTGGTCCTGCCGGAGGTCGTGACGGGGCTTTCCCTGCTGCTGTTCTTCGTGCTGCTGGAGGGCTGGACCGGCTGGCCGGCCGAGCGTGGCGCCACCACCATCGTGCTGGCCCATGCCACCATGGGCGCGGCTTATGTCGCCGTGGTGGTACAGGCCCGGCTGGCTGGCATGGAACCTGACCTGGAGGACGCCGCCCGCGACCTCGGCGCCACGCCGGCCGTGGCCTTCCGCACCATCACCCTGCCGCTGATGGCGCCGAGCCTGCTGGCCGGCTGGCTGCTGGCCTTCACCCTGTCGCTGGACGACGTGGTGGTGGCCAGCTTCGTCTCGGGCCCCGCCGGCACCACGCTGCCAATGGTGGTGTTTTCCATGCTGCGGCTGGGCCTGACGCCGGAGGTCAATGCGCTGGCCGTCGTGATCCTGGCGGTTGCTTTCCTCTGCGTGGGGGGCGCGCTTCTTGTGCTGCGCCGCCGCCTGGCTTAACCGAAGCTTTACGGGAATGTGAGGCCGGCGCGACACGAAGGTCGTGATAGGCAGAGCCAGGATGACAAGGAAGCGGTACCCCATCGTGAAAGCGGCCCCCCTGCTGCTCTGCGCCGCCCTGCTTCTGAGCGGGTGCCAATCCTTGTTGCGGGAGGGCACGGCGGATGCGGCCGGCATCGGCGGCGCGGCGCTCTCCACCGCCGTCACGGATAACGGGGCGGTGGCGGCGGGTATCGGCCTTGGTGTCCGCTCCGTCGCGCAGGCAGGGCTGCAATACGCGGAACGCCGCGCGCAGAGGGCGGAACAGGACATCATCGCCAAGGCCGCCGGCCCGCTGCCGGTGGGCGCCGTCACGCCCTGGGGCATCCGGCAGAACGTGCCGATCACGCCCAGCCATCGTGGCATGGTGACAGTGGTGCGCGACATGGGTGCCAAGGGGCTGGAATGCCGCGAGATCGTCTTCTCCGTGGACCGTGACGCCCGGGAGAAGGAAGTGCCTGACCGCGCCTTCTACACCGCCGCCATCTGCCGCAACGGCCAGGTCTGGAAATGGGCCAGCGCCGAGCCGGCCACGGAGCGGTGGGGAGCCCTGCAGTGACGCGCCCGGGCCGGCGCGCCCTGCCGCTGCTGGTCCTGCTAGGCCTGGGTGCCTGCAACTCGGTGGGTGGCATCGTCGGCGGCGTGACCGGCGCGACGGCGGGCGTGGCCACCGCGAACCCCGCCGTCGGCTACGCTGTGGGTATCGGGGTCAAGGCGGCGGTGGATGCCACCGTCCACTACGTCATGCGGGAACTGAAGCAGGGCGAGCAGGACGCGATCGCCGCCGCCGCGGGCGGCATGGCCGTGGGCGAGACGGCCGACTGGGTCATCGCGCACAACCTGCCCTTTGGCTACGAGGACGCGAAGGGCACGGTGCAGGTCACGCGGGCGATCGATTCACCCCTGGCGCAGTGCCGCGAGGTCCTGATCACGGTAGCCGAGGACAAGGCCAGCCAGTACATCATCGCCACCACCTGCCGGCAGGCTTCCGGCTGGAAATGGGCCAGTGCCGAGCCGGCGGTGGAACGCTGGGGCGCCTTGCAGTAAGGCACAGCGGCGCCGAGGGGGCCGGCCCGGTATCAGGCCCGCAGCAGCGGCGAACGGTCCGGGTCGGGGTCCGGCATCGCCGCCAGCAGCATCTTCGCGTAGTCGCTCCGGGGGTTGGTGAAGACGGCTTCAGTCTCGCCCTGCTCCACCAGCTTGCCGCGATGGATCAAGGCCACGCGGTCGCAGATGTAGCGGATGACGCCCAAATCGTGGCTGATAAAGAAATAGGTCAGCCCCAGCCTTGATTGCAGGTCGTGCAGCAGGTTCAGCACCTGCGCCTGCACGGAGACATCCAGCGCCGAAGTGGGCTCGTCCAGGATGAGGAAATCCGGCTTCGGCGCCAGGGCGCGCGCGATACCGATGCGCTGCCGCTGCCCACCGGAGAATTCATGCGGGAAGCGGTTCAGGTGCTGCGGGCCGAGCCCCACCTGTTCCAGCAGTTCCGCCGCGCGGTCGGTCCGCTGGCGCGGCGTGAGGCCGATCTTGCCGTGGTGGATGTCCAGCGGCTCCGCGATAATGTCGCGGATGGTCATGCGCGGGTTCAGCGACGCATAGGGGTCCTGGAACACGATCTGGATACGCGAGCGCAACGCCTGCATCTCGCGCGCGGAATGGCTGGTCAGGTCGATGCCGTCGAAGACGATGCGCCCGGCGCTGATCTTTTCCAGTTGCAGGATGCAGCGGGTGAGGGTGGTCTTGCCCGAACCCGATTCGCCGACAAGGCCGAAGCTCTCGCCCCGGCGGATGGACAGGCTGACATCCTGCAAGGCCACCACCGGCGCCTCGCGGCCGAACAGGCCCCGCCGCGCACCGGCGAAGTGCTTTTCCACATTCTCGACGGACAGCACGACCGGCCCGGGCTCGGCGCGCGGCGGTGGCGGGGCCAGGGGCTCGGCCGCCAGGGCACCGCCGGCCAGGCCGCGCAACTCGCCCCGCTTCATGCTGGGCGTGGGGACCGAGGCCAGCAGGCCACGGGTATAATCGTGCCGCGGGTTTTTCAGCACCTCCCGCACCGTGCCGGATTCCACGATGGCACCGGCATACATCACCGCCACATGCGTGCAGAGCTGCGCCACGACGCCCAGGTTATGCGTGATGAACAGCACGCCGAGATTGTGCTCCCCCACCAGCCCATGGATCAGCCGCAGGATCTGCGCCTGCACGGAAACATCCAGCGCCGTCGTCGGCTCATCCGCCACCAGCAGGTCGGGCCGGCCGATCAGCGCCATCGCGATCAGCACGCGCTGCTTCATGCCGCCGGAGAACTGGTGCGGGTAATCCCGCAGCCGGGCGGCGGCATTCGGGATGCCGACCTTCTCCAGCATGGCGACCGCGTGCTTCTCGGCGGCCTTGCGGCGGGCGCGCCGCGACGCCCCGGCCTCCAGGCCCAGCAGGGAAGGCTCCAGCCGCGCCGCGTGCAGCGCCACGTCCACCAGCTGGGTGCCGATGCGGAAGGCGGGATTCAGGTTGGTGGTCGGGTCCTGGAAGATCATGCCGATGCGCCGGCCCCGCAGGGTCCGCATCGTCTCTTCCGTCTGCGCCAGCATGTCGCGGCCCTGGAAGCGCACCGCGCCGCGCAGGTAGCGGCCGGGCGGCGTCGGCACCAGGCGGGAGACGGACAGGCCGGTCAGCGACTTGCCCGACCCCGTCTCGCCCACGATGCCCCAGATCTCGCCGCGCCTGACCGAGAAGGTGACGCCGTTGAGCACCTGGATCTCACCCTCGAAGCTGCGCATCGTGAGGTTGAGATCGTCGATCTCCAGCAGGATCTCGTCATTGGTCAACGGAGCGGGCATCAGCGACGGGCCTTTGGGTCGAGCAGGTCGCGCAGGCCATCGCCCAGCAGGTTGAAGCCGAACACGGCGAGGAAGATGGCGAGGCCCGGGAAGATGGCCGTCCACCAGTAGTCCGGCATGTTGGTGCGGGCGACGGAAAGCAGGGAGCCCCATTCCGGCGTCGGCGGCTTCACACCGATGCCGATGAAGCCGAGGGACGCCACGGTCAGGATGGCGAAGCCCATGTCCAGCGACATCTTCACGATGATCGGCGAGAGAATATTGGGCAGGATGTGTCGCCACAGCAGCCGCGCGTTGCCGGCCCCCATGGCGCGGGCGGCGACGACGAAGGTCTCCTCCCGCTTGGCCATCACCTCGCCGCGCACCAGGCGGGCGTATCCGGGCCACCAGGACAGGGCGATTGCGAAGATCATGTTGCCGATGCCGGGGCCCAGCGCCGCCGCGACGGCCATGGCCAGGATCAGCCCCGGCACGGTCAGCTTGAGATCGGCGATGCGCATCAGCGCCTCGTCCAGCCAGCCGCCGAAGAAGCCCGCGATGGCGCCGACGAAGACGCCAAAGGCGGCACCCGCCACCACCACCGCGACGCCCGCCAGCATAGAGATGCGGCTGCCGGCGATGACCAGCGAGAGCACGTCCTGCCCCAGTTCGTTGGTGCCGAACCAGTAGGTGGCGGAGGGCGCGAGCAGCCGTGCCTTGGTATCCACCATGCCGGCCACATGCTGCGGGTAGGGTGCCAGGGCATCGCCACCCACCGCCAGCACCAGCAGCACCATGACGATGACGAGGCCAAGCACGGAAACCCAGCTCTGGCGGAAACGATAGAGGCCGCGCCGCCAGGATTCGAGGCGCGGGTGCGCGGTGGTGCCGCTCACTGGTAGCGCACCTTCGGGTTCAGCAGGCCGTAGAGCATATCCACCACCAGATTGACGGTCACGAAGATGGCGCCGATGCACAGCGTGACGCCGATGATCGGCATGAAGTCCTGCGTCAGCACGGCCTGGGTGGCGTAGAGGCCGATGCCCGGCCAGTCGAACACCGTCTCCACCAGCACCGTGCCGCCCAGCAGCCAGCCGACATAAAGGCCGATGACGGTCAGCGTGGAGGAAATGGCGTTCTTCAGCACGTACTTGAACAGGATCAGCCGCTGCGACAGGCCCAGCGCGCGTTCCGTCAGCACGTAATCCTGTTGCAGCACCTCGATCGTCGAGGAACGCATCATGCGCATGATGGTCGCGAGTGGCGAGAGGCACATGGCGATGGCGGGCAGCGCGAGATGCGACAGCGCCACGCCGAAGGCATGGAACTGCCCGGCGGCCAGCGCATCGACCGTCAGCAGGCCGGTGAGAAAGGGGGGCGGGTCTTCCGTCAGTGGGAAGCGCCCGGAGAGCGGCAGCCAGCCCAGCCACATCGCGAAGAGCAACTGGAAGACCAGCCCCAGGAAGAAGCGCGGCATCGAGATGGCGCCGAGCGACACGGCGCGCGAGAGGAAATCCGGCCACTTGTTGCGCCAGACGGCCGCCATCAGCCCGGCGGGAATGCCAATGACGATGGCGAGTCCCATGGCCGCCAGCACCAGTTCCAGCGTGGCGGGCAGATAGGCCTTCAGGTCTTCCGCGACCGGCCGCCGCGTGAAGATCGAGACGCCCCAATCCCCCCGCAGCACGCCGGTCAGGTAGTTCCAGTACTGGACCGGCAGCGGCCGGTCCAAGCCGAATTCACGCGCCACCGAGGCCACATCCGCGGCCGTCGCATTCGGCCCCGCCGCCAGCGTCACCGGGTCGCCCGGCAGCAGCCGGGCGATGGCGAAGACCAGGATGGAAAGCCCCAGCAGCACCGGCACCAGCAGCAGGATGCGACGCAGGATGTAGCCCAGCATGGCGTGGGGTCAGCCCAGCGACAGCGGGAAAAGCTCGATGGCGTTGGAGGCCACCGGGGTAAAGACGAAGCCCTTCACGTTGGTCCGCATCGCCATCTTGCGCTTTTCCAGCACGCCGAAGATGTCCGGGCTGTCGTCCATCACCATCCGCTGGAAGCGCACATACAGGGCGCGGCGCTTCTCGGGGTCGGTCTCGCCGCGCGCCTGGGTCAGCACCGCGTCGACCTCGGGGTTGGAATAGACCGGGTTCTGCCAGCCGCCGTTGCGGGAGGAGTGATAGCCTGCGAAGGCCAGATTGTCGGCATCGCCGTAATTGGCCGTCTGGTAGACGCAGAAGAAATCCGCCGTCGTCTCGGGCGAGCGGGCGGAGGACACCATGTCCGGCCAGATCATCGGCTTGATGTCCAGCTCGATATTCAGCGCGCGCAGGCTGTCCAGCATCACCAGCGCCCAGCGCCGCTGCTGCTCCAGCCCCGAGACATGCGCGAGCGTCAGCTTGATGCCGCCGTTCGGCGTGCTGGACTTGGCGAGGTATTCCTTCGCGCGCGCCATGTCGGTCCGGTAGAGCGGCAGGTCGCGGTCAAAACCGTCGATGCTGTCGGGCAGGGGACCCTTCATCAGCTCGGCATAACCCGCGACGTCCAGCATGCCCTGGTAGTTGAAGGCGCAGGCGATGGCGCGGCGCAGGTTCGCGTCGGCCAGCGGGCCGTGCCGCGTGTTCATCTTGATCGAGAAGGTGCGGTACTCGGGTTCCAGCACCAGCGTGACGCCGGGGCGGTCCTTCAGTGCGTCCATGTCTTCGCTGGTCAGGTCCACCGCGATCTGCGCCTCGCCACGCTGCACCATCAGGCGCTGCGTCGCGGTCTCGCGCGTGATCTTCCAGATGGCGCCGGTCAGGTTGCCGCCGCCCTTCTTCCAGCCATCGGCCACCCGCTCGAACTCGTACAGGTTGCCGGCCTCGGCGCGGCGCAGGCGGAAGGCGCCGGAGCCCGCGAGGTTCGAACGCAGCCAGTTCTGGCCGTCATCCTCGCCCTTGTTCGCCTCGACCTGCGCCGGGTTGACGATCCAGACCCAGGGCAGCACGGAGAGGAAGGGCACGAAGGGGGTGGCCAGCTTCACGCGCACGGTGGTGGCGTCCACCGCCTCGACACTGTTCAGGTCCACCACGCCCGCGATCATCCAGGCATTGCCGCGGTTCAGGCGCAGCAGGCGGTTGAAGGAATACTTCACCGCCTCCGCCGTCACCGGCGAGCCGTCGTGGAACTTCGCGAGCGGGTCCAGCTTGAAGATGTACTCGCGGCCGTCATCGGACACCGTCCAGGACTGCGCCAGATGCGGCACCGGCTTCGGTGGGTTGCCCTCGACCCGCACCAGCGAGTCATAGGTGTTCCGCAGCGCCATGGCGGCGGAATAGCCGTTCGCCACATGCGGGTCGAAATTCGGGATGTCCTGGTTGCTCGAAATCACCAGGATACGGCGGCCCTGGGCCCGCACGTCATGCCCCACCGCCAGCCCGGCGAGGACAGCGGCACCGCCCGCCATCGCGCCACGTCGTGTCGTCATCAGCATCATGCTCTCTCCGTCTGTGCTTCGGGTGCTCAGGCTGTCGTGGCGGGCACGCGCGCGGCGGCGTAGTCGCGGGCAGCGCCCTGCGCCGAGACCAGGCCGTTCCGCACATCCTGTGCCAGGGCGCCGGCATCGCGCTCCGCCGGGTCGCCGTAGCCGGAACCGCCGGCCAGGACGATTTCCACGATCTGCGCCGGGCTGTCGATCTGCACCAGCATCCCGGTGCCGCAGTCAAGCGTCTCATTGCCCGCTTCGTCCAGCACGCGGCCATGGGCCCCGCCGCCCGCCTTGCCACCGAACAGGCCAGCGATCGGATTGCCGACGCCTTCCGGATAGACCGTGATGAGCGTGCTCAGCCCATCGTCATGCAGCTTGCGCACCTTCACCCGCTGGCCCAGCCCGCCACGATGGCGGCCGGCGCCGCCGGAATCGGTGATGTAGGTCTTCTCGATCACCAGAACCGGCACGCGGGCCTCGAACAGCTCGATCGAGGTATTGGCGGCCGAGGTCGGCCAGAGCAGGCCGGACTTGCCATCCCCCCGCGCCGAGGCGCCCTGGCCGCCGCCGATGAACAGCATGTCCGAATAAGTGCGCCCCTGCGCGTCCTGCCCGTACATGTAGGCCGCCATGGGCAGGCCGGTATTCGCCTGCACCTGCTTCGGCGCCGCGTCCGCCAGCGCGCGGAAGATGTTCGGCGCCAGGTACCAGCCCGTGCGCGTGCGCATATTGACCGAGGCCGGGCGCTTCGGATTCAGGATGGACCCTTCCGGCGCCTTCACGCTGAAGGGGCGGTAGCAGCCCGCATTGCCGCGCACGCCTGGCGTCAGCATGCATTTCAGCGGGTAGGTGGCGTGGGCGGCGGTGTAGTTCAGCGTGGAGTTCAGCCCGCCCTGCGGCAGTTGCGGCGGCGCGCCGGCGAAATCCAGCTCGATCTCGTCGCCTGCCACCGTCAGCTTCAGCGGGTAGTCCAGCCGCTTGCCCAGCGGGTTGTTCCAGATGGTGGAGTTGTATTCGCCATCCGGCAGCGCGGCGATGGCGTCGCGCATTGCCTTTTCCGAACGTCCCTGCACGACGGCCGCCAGCGCGCGCAGGTCGCGCATGCCGTAATCGCCCATGAAGGACAGCAGCCGCTCGGCACCCAGCGCATTGGCGGCGACGAAGGAATGCAGGTCGCCCAGCACCTGCTCCGGGTTGCGCACGTTCTCGGCCAGCAGGCGGAACAGGCTTTCATTGGGCTTACCGGCTTCCACCAGCTTCATCGGCGGGATCTGGAAGCCTTCCTCGAAAATCTCGCGCGCCCGCAGGGAATCCTTGGTGCCGCCGATATCGGAGACATGGCCCACCGTGCCCATGATGCCGACGACCTTGCCATCCAGGAAGACGGGTGTGACGACCGCGATGTCGAACAGGTGGCCGGCGCAGAGCCAGGGGTCGTTGGTGATCAGCACGTCGCCGGGGGCAAGGGTCTCGGCCGGGTAGCGTTCCAGCAGCGCCTTCACCGCCAGCGGCAGCGTCAGGTTGAAGACCGGCATGGCGCGCGGCGAATGCGCCAGGGTCTCGCCCTCCGGGTCCAGCAGCTCAGTGGCGAAGTCCTGGCTTTCCGAGATGACGAGGGAGAAGGCGGTGCGGCAGATGGTCAGCCACATTTCCTCCACCACCGTGATCAGGCGGGACCACATGATCTCCAGCGCGATCGGGTCGGCCTCGATGCGGGCGATGGCCTGGTCCAGCGGCATGTCGGCGGTGATGCCGTCCGCCGCCCGCACCGTGGCGGCGATGGCGATGCGCAGGTTCAGGCTGGCATCCACCTCCACGCTGTCGCCGGGGGCGATGATGGTGGTGGATTCCCGCTCCTCGATGATCGCGGGGCCGGCCAGCCTGTCGCCGGTGGCCAGCGCGTAGCGGTCATAGACCGTGGCGTCGAACCAGCCGCCCTCGAACCAGGCACGGCGGGTGCCCTTCACGGCGGAACCCGCTTCGGAGCCGCCCGTGGCGCCGGTCAGCGAAAGCCGCGGCACCGGGCCGACCACGCGCAGGCGGAAGTTGATCGCCTCGATCCGGGCGCCCTCGTAGACCGAGGTGTAGCGCTTGGCATAGATCGCGACGAAGGCGCTGTGGATGGCCTCCAGGCTGTTCTGGCCGATGACGCCGCCCGGCAGCGCCACGCTGATATCGTGCATCTGCCCGACCAGCCGCATGTCGGCGCTGCGCTCCACCCGGATATCGGCGGGCTTCACGCCGGCGGAGAGCAGGTGCTTGCGGCCTTCCGCCTCCAACTCGTCCAGCACGGCATTGACACGCCCGGCATCGAAGCCCGGCGAGAATTCCACCGGCAGCGAGCGGACGGATTCGAAGGACAGCGGCGCCGCGAGGAAACCGAGCGCGGAGGCCGCGCCGGACGCCGGCGGGATGATGACCTCCTTCACGCCCAGCACGCGCGCCACGTCGGCGGCATGGGCGGGGCCAGCGCCGCCGAAGCCAACCATAGCGTAGCGGCGGGGGTCCTTGCCCTTCTCCACCAGATGCACGCGGGCAGCGGCGGCCATGCTTTCCGTCACAACCTTATGGATGCCCCAGGCTGCTTCCTGGATGGACAGGCCCAGCGGCCTGGCGACGCTTTCCATCGCGGCCTCGCAGGCCGGCATGTCCAGCGTCATGCGGCCGCCGAGGAAGAAGGCGGGGTCGTAGTAGCCGAGGATCAGGTTGGCATCCGTCACGGTCGGCCTGGTGCCGCCCATGCCGTAGCAGGCCGGGCCGGGGTCGGAACCGGCGGAATGCGGGCCCACCTTCAGCAGCCCCACCTCGTCGATGGCGGCGATGGAACCGCCACCCGCCCCGATCTCGATCATGTCGATGACCGGCGCCTTGATCGGCAGGCCGGAACCCTTGCTGAAGCGGTGCACGCGGCCCGCTTCCAGCATGGGCGCGATCTCGACCCGCCCGTCCTCGACCATGCAGGCCTTGGCGGTGGTGCCGCCCATGTCGAAGGAAATCACATCCTTTTTGCCCGCCAGGTCGCCGAACAGCGCGGTGGCCAGGGCGCCACCGGCGGGGCCGGATTCCAGCAGGCGGATCGGGAAGGCGCGCGCCGTCTCGGGCGAGACCAGCCCGCCGGCGGAATGCATCAGCCGCAGCGCGCCGGTGAAGCCGCGCGCCCCCAGCTCGCGCTCCAGCCGCTTCAGGTAGCGGTCCATCAACGGCTGCACATAGGCATTGGCGCAGGTCGTGACGGCGCGCTGGTATTCCCACAGTTCCGCGACGACCTCGGCGGAGAGCGACACCGCCAGTTCCGGGAACTCGGCGCGGGCGATGCGGCCGATGGCCTGCTCATGCGCCGGGTTGCGGTATGCGTTGATCAGGCAGACGCCCACAGCCTCGGCGCCTGCGTCCAGCAACTGGCGCAGGGCAGCGCGCACCGCGTCCTCGTCGAGTGCGACGATGGCGTTGCCGTCACGGTCCATCCGTTCCGGCACTTCCAGCCGCAGGTCGCGCGAGACCAGGGGCGCCGGGAAGCCGAGGAACAGGTCATAGATGTCGTAGCGTTGCTCGGTGCCCATCTCCAGGATATCGCGGAAACCCTGGGTGGTGATCAGGCCGATCCTGGCGCCCTTGCGCTCGATCACCGCATTGGTGACCAGCGTCGTGCCATGGATGATCTCGCCGACATCGGCCAGGCGGATGCCACGCATCTCCACCAGCTCCTCCAGCCCGAGCAGGGCGGCGGCGGAGGGGTCGTGCGGTGTGGTCAGGCGCTTGTGCAGCCGCACGCTGCCCTCCACGCCGTCATAGAGAATGAAATCGGTGAAGGTGCCGCCGATATCGAAACCGATCCGCCAGCGGGAAGCAGCCGGGAGGGGAGAAGACGGGGTCATGCGAAAAGATCCTTCAGGCGGCTTTACGGGCAGCGTGCCAGGGGTCGCCCACCAGGGTGGCGATCTCCAGGGCTTCCGCCTGCAAGGCATTGAGCATGGCCTGCCGCTCCGTGATGGAGACGGTGGCCACGGGGTAGACAAGGTTGAGGCTGACTTCCTCGCCGGTCCCGGCTTCGCCCACGGCGACGGCGATGCCGCCGACGCCGGGGTTGGCTTCCTCCAGCGAGGTGGCAAAGCCCTGCCGCCGCACCTCGGCCAGCATGGCGATCAGGGCGGCGATATCGGGCGGCGAATGCGGGCTGGCCGGGCGCAGCGGCTCGGGGTGCAGGGCGCGCACCTCGGCATCGGTGCGGCGGGCGAGCAGGGAGCGGCCGGTGGAACTGGCGAAGGCGGCCAGCCGGCGGCCGATGGGCGTGCCGACACGCAGCGTGCTGCTGCCCTCGTGATGCGCGACGCCCACCACATCCGCCCCGTCCAGCACCGAGACGTAGCCGGTATGGCCGAACCGGCGGGACAGCCGCCCGACGGCTTCATCCGCGCGGGCCAGCAGGGTGGAGGCGCGGCGGTAGGTCTGCCCCAGCTCGAACAGCAGGATGCCGGGCCGGTAGCGGCGCGTGCCGGGGGCGAGTTCCAGGAAACCCGCGTCGCGCATCGCCCGCAGCAGGCGCGAGGTGCTGCTCTTGGGCGCCCCCAGGAGCGAGACCGTGTCGGTCAGGGTCAGTTCCAGCCGCTGGGGCGTGAAGCAGCGCAACACATCGGCGGCGTTGGTCAGGATTGACATGGCAGTCCCGAAAAATGGAACCGGAGTTCCGAATTCAGCAAACGATGCCTGTTGGATGGCCGGCTTACAAGTAGCCCGTCCCGCCTAAAGCGGCCGGAGCGGTGGCTGCTGCCTGTCCGGGCGGCAACCGCCGGCCGTTCTGCCTGCTTCGGTGGCGAAACCCGAAAATGCTGGAACCGGCCTGGCGATCCGCGCAGTATTCCAGCCGTGGCCGACCCGGCTTCTGGCGTGGTGGTCTGTCCTCCGTCCTGGCGACGCCGGCGCTTTCCCCGGGCCTTCCGCGATCATCGCGGCCCCACCGCCTCCGCGGGTCGGGCCGAAGGGAGGAACGACATGGCTCCACTACCTTCACCCTATGACAGCCTGCCGCTTGGGCCAGCCGTGGACGACCTGCCGGCCATCCGCCGCATCGGCACCGCGGCGCTCTGGCGGGCCCTGCGGCTCGGCTGGGAGGATTTCAGCGCGAACCCGACGCAACTGGTCTTCCTGGCCATCATCTATCCCGTCATCGGCGTGGTGGCCGCGGCGGCGGCGGCCGGGCGGGACATGATGCCGCTGATCTGGCCGCTGCTCTCCGGCTTCGCGCTGGTGGGGCCGGTGGCGGCACTTGGCATCTACGAACTCAGCCGGCGGCGGGAGCAGGGGCTGCCCGTGACCTGGGTGCATGCGTTCGGCGTGCTGCGCTCGCCCTCCATCTCCTCCATCCTGGCGCTGGGCGTGCTGTTGCTGGCCATTTTCGTGGTCTGGCTGTTCACGGCGCAGGCCATCTACGACACCACCTTCGCGGGCGTGGCCCCAGCCTCGGGCCCCGATTTCGTCCGGCAGGTGCTGGGCACCGAGGCCGGCTGGCGGCTGATGTTGCTGGGCAATGGCGTCGGGCTGCTCTTCGCCATCGTGGTCCTGGCGCTCACGGTCATATCCTTCCCGCTGCTGCTGGACAGGCCGGTCGGGGCGGGCGTGGCGATGCGCACCTCGCTGCGGGCCGTGGTGCTGAACCCGGGCCCGATGGCGCTCTGGGGCCTGATGGTGGCCGTGATCCTGGCCATCGCCAGCATCCCGCTTTTCGTCGGCCTCGCCGTGGCGGTGCCGGTGCTGGGCCATGCGACCTGGCACCTCTACCGCGCCGTGGTGCCGCGCCAGGGCTAGCGGCAGCCTCTCCGCGCCGGGTCTGCGCCGCCCGGCGCCCCCGGCCCGGAATATAGGCCCGCGCCGGATATGGCTGCGAGGGAGTCCAGCGGCTTGTCGCGCCAGGAAGGGGGGGGTAGGGTCCGCCCGTCTTTACGTTCCGGATCGCCCTGACAAATGAACCTGATCGCCGAGCGGCTCGACCGCATCTCTCCCTCGCAGACCATCGCCATCACGGCGAAGGCGCGCGCCTTGAAGGCGGCGGGGAAGAACGTTATCAGCCTCTCCGCCGGAGAGCCCGATTTCGACACTCCCCAGAACGTCAAGGACGCCGCGATCCGCGCGATCCAGGCGGGCGAGACGAAGTATACCGACGTCGCCGGCACCAAGGCGCTGCGCGAGGCCGCCGCCAATTACTTCCAGCGCGAGCACGGCGTGGAGTACAAGCCGGAGGAGATCGTGGTCTCCACCGGCGGCAAGCAGGTGATCTTCAACGCCATGCTCGCCACGATGGGCGAGGGCGACGAGGCTGTCATCCCGGCGCCGTGCTGGGTGTCCTACCCCGATATCGTGGCGCTGGCCGAGGGCAAGTCCGTCATCGTGCCGGCCGGGCAGAACCAGGGTTTCAAAATCACCCCGGAGCAGCTTGAGGCCGCGATCACGCCACGGACAAAATGGTTCATCCTGAACAACCCGTCCAACCCCACGGGCGCGGCCTATAGCGAGTCCGAGCTGAAGGCGCTGGCGGAAGTCCTGCTGCGCCACCCGGATGTCTGGGTCTTCACCGACGACATCTATGAGAAGCTGGTCTATGGCGGCTTCAAGTCCAAGACGATTGTGGCGGTGGAGCCGCGCCTCAAGGACCGCACCGTTACCATGAACGGCTGCTCCAAGGCCTGGGCCATGACGGGCTGGCGCATCGGTTTCGCCGGTGCGCCACTGAAGCTGATCAAGGCGATGGACAAGCTGCAGGGCCAGTCCACCTCCAACACCAGCAGCATCTCCCAGGCCGCCGCCGTCGAGGCCCTGAACGGCCCGCAGGACTCGGTCGAGGCGATGCGCGTGGTCTACGAGAAGCGGCGCGACCTGGTGGTCGGCATGCTGAACAAGGCCTCCGGCATCCACTGCCTGGTGCCCGAGGGCGCCTTCTACGTCTTCCCCTCGGTTCATGGCTGCCTCGGCAAGACCGCCGCCAGCGGCAAGACGATCAATTCCGACGAGGATTTCGTCACGGCGCTGCTGGAGGACGAGGGCGTGGCCGCCGTGCATGGCTCGGCCTTCATGTTCCCCGGCCATTTCCGCATCAGCTACGCCACCGACGACGCTTCCCTGATCGAGGCCTGCACGCGCATCCAGCGCTTCTGCGCCGGCCTGAAGTGAGGTGAGCGGTCCCGTCTTCCGCTTCCGCCCCGCGGCGGAGGCGGATTTCGAGGCTGTGCTCGACCTCTCCATCCGGACCCTGCGGCCCCACCTGGAACGAGTGGGGCGGTGGGACCCGGAGCGTCGGCGCGCCCGGGCGCGCGCCGCCTTCGGCCAGGGCGGCTTCCGCGTCATCATGCAGGATGGCGCCATGGCGGGCTGCGTCGGCGTCCAGCGCCATGCCGGCCATGTCGAGATCAACGGTTTTTTCATCGAGCCCGCCTTGCAGAATCAGGGGCTGGGCGCCGCCGTGCTGGCCAGCCTGCTGGCCGAGGCCGGCGGCCTGCCCGTGCACCTGGAGGTCCTGAAGCACAGCCCCGCCGCGCGCTTCTACGAGCGCGCCGGCTTTGTGCGGATGGCGGAGCAGGCTTATGACTGGCTCTACATTTTGCCCGCTGCCTGACCGGAGACGCGACCCCCCCATGCCCGCCCTTGCCGAACGCCTGTCCGAAGTCTCCGTCTCGCCCATCGTGGCGATGAGTACCCGCGCCCGCGCCCTGAAGGCCGAGGGCCACCAGGTGATCAGCCTGGCGGTGGGCGAGCCCGATTTCCCGACGCCGCCGCATGCGGTGGAGGCGGCCCACCAGGCGGCGCTGCGCGGCGATACCAAGTACCCGGCCCAGGATGGCAGCCCGGCGCTGAAGAAGGCCATCCAGGCCAAGTTCAGGCGCGACAACAACCTGGACTACGCGCTGGACGAGATCTGCGTCTGCAACGGCGGCAAGCAGGTGCTGATGAACGCCCTGTTCGCCACCATCAGCCCGGGCGACGAGGTGCTGATCCCGACGCCCTACTGGGCCAGCTATGGCGAGATGGTGAAGCTCGCCAGCGGCAAGCCGGTCTTCGTTACTTGCCCGCAGAATAACGGCTTCAAGCTGCGCCCGGAGGATCTGGACGCCGCCATCACGCCGAAGACCAAGATGCTGATGCTGAACTTCCCGAACAACCCGACAGGCGCCGCCTGCACGCGGGAGGAAATGCAGGCACTGGCCGAGGTGATGCTGAAGCACCCGCATGTCTGGATCCTGACGGATGACATGTACGAGCACCTGGTCTTCGACAATTTCGAATTCTGCACCATCGCCGAGGTCGAGCCGCGCCTGAAGGGCCGCGTCATCACCGTCAACGGCGTCTCCAAGACATATGCCATGACGGGCTGGCGGCTGGGCTTCGCCGGCGGGCCGAAGGCGCTGATCAAGGCCATGGTGAACATGCAGGGGCAGATCACCAGCGGCGTCAGCACCATCAGCCAGGCCGCCGCCATCGCCGCGCTGGAAGGCCCGCAGGACATGGTGGCCGAGCGCGCCGGAATCTACCGCCAGCGCCGCGACCTGGTGGTGGAGATGCTGAACCAGGCCCCCGGCATCACCTGCGCCCGGCCGGAAGGCGCCTTCTACGTCTACCCCAACCTCGCCGGTTGCCTGGGCAAGACCAGCCCCGGTGGTCGCAGGATAGACACCGACGCCGATTTCGCGATGGCGCTGCTGGAGGAGAAGCTGGTCGCCACCGTGCAGGGCAGTGCCTATGGCATGAGCCCCTACCTGCGGATTTCCTACGCCACCGACACGGACAGCCTGCGCGAGGCGTGCACGCGCATCCAGGATTTCTGCAGGGCGCTGTCGTGACCGCCACGATCCGGCCCGGCCTCGACAGCGACGAGGCTTCCTATATTCGCCTGATCGGTGATGCGTGGAGCGAGTTTCCCAATTGCATTCTGGACGTGGATGGCGAAGTGCCGGAACTGCGCGCGCTGGGCACGTATTTCGCCAGGACCGGCGGCGCGGTCTGGGTGGCGGAGGAAGCGGGCAGGGTGGTCGGCATGGTCGCCACCCGCCCGCTGGGCTCCGACCGCGCCTGGGAAATCTGCAAGATGTATGTGGAGAAGGCCCAGCGCGGCACCGGCCTGGCCCATACCCTGCTGGGTGGCGCCGAGGCCCATGCCATGCGCGCGGGCGCCGAGCGGCTGGTGCTCTGGACCGATACCCGCTTCGATGCCGCGCACCGCTTCTACGAGAAGCTCGGCTTCGTGCGGGCCGGCTCCATCCGCATCCTCGACGATATTTCGAAGTCGCTTGAGTTCCGCTACGCCAAGCCCGTGGTGGGCGTGGTGGTCGAGGCGCTGGATGCCGCCGCGGCCGCGAGCGCCGAGCGCCGCCTGGCGGCCATCCTGGTGGCCTGCGTCGATGCGGGGGCCAGCGTATCCTACCTGCCGCCGCTGGCCGTCGAGACGGCGCGGACCTTCTGGCGCAGGGTCTCGGGCGACGTCGCCATGGGCAACCGCCTGCTGCTGGTGGCCTGGGTGGACGGGCGCATGGCCGGCACGGTGCAGATCGACCTCGCCACCCCTGGCAACCAGCGGCACCGCGCGGAACTGGGGAAGCTGCTGGTGCACCCGGATTTCCGCCGTGCCGGCACCGGGCGCGCCCTGATGCAGCGGGCGGAACAGGCGGCGCGTGGCATGGGCCGCACCCTGCTGACGCTCGACACCCGCGCCGGCGATGATGGCGAGGCGCTCTACCGCAGCCTGGGCTGGCAGGAGGGCGGGCGCATCCCCGGATACGCCACCGATTCCAAGGGCGCGCTGCACGACACGTTGTTCTTCTACAAGCCGCTTTAGCCGGCCATGGCAGGCGCGGAATGGTGCCGCATGATGGCGGCCTACAATACCGAGATGAACCGCCGCTTCTACGGCGCCGCGGCGCGCCTGCCGGATGAGTTGCGCCACGCGCCGGCGGGGGTGTTCTTCGGGTCTCTGCACGGCACGCTCTGTCATCTGCTCTGAGCCGATATCGCCTGGATGGCCCGGCTGGATGGCGGCGGGCCACCCCCGGTCGGCCTGGATGTCCGCGCCGCGGACCTGCCTTTCGTGCTGGTCTGATCCGCGGCAACCTCCCGGAAGTGCGCCTGTTTTTTCCTTCTGTCCCACAGATGGAGAGCGACATGACGGATATCCGACAGGCCCGCATCCTGGTCCTGGCCACCGATGGCTTCGAGCAGTCCGAGCTTCTTGTGCCGGTGGAACAGCTACGGGCGAAAGGCGCCACCGTGCATGTGGCGGCGCCGGAGAAAACCCGTGAGCCCGGCCATATCACCGCCTGGAACGGCGAGGCGCAGCCCGAGGACTGGGGCGAGAAGGTGAAGGTCGACCGTAAGCTGGCCGAGGCCAAGGCTGAGGATTACGACGCCATCGTGCTGCCCGGCGGCCAGATCAACCCGGACAAGCTGCGGCTGGAACCCCAGGCCATTGCCTTGATCCAGAGCTTCGCCGCATCCGGCAAGGTGGTCGCCGCCATCTGCCACGCGCCCTGGTTGCTGGTGGAGGCGGGCCTCGCGAAAGGTCGCCGCATGACCTCCTTCGCCTCGATCAAGACCGACGTGGAGAATGCCGGCGCGACCTGGCTGGATGAGCAGGTGGTGACCGACCACGGCATCGTCACCAGCCGCTCGCCCAAGGATCTCGACGCCTTCGTGGCCAAGATCGTGGAAGAGGTGGGCGAGGGCAGCCACGGCGACCGCCGGGCCGCCTGAGGCCCTGCCATCGCGAGATCTGTCAGGCTTTCCCGGTCAGGCCCCGGGCATCCCTGCCAGGAACGGTTCCAGCGCCGCCAGCACGGCTTCCGGCGCTTCTTCCGCCAGATAATGGCCGCTCGGCACCGCGTGGCCGCTGACCGGGCCGGCGGCGTATTTCCTCCAGAGCGAGAGGGGTTCGTACCACTGGCCGATCTTTCCCCTGCCCCCCCACAGCGCCAGCACGGGACATTGCACGACTTCACCGGCGGCGCGGCTGGCACGGTCATGGTCGAGGTCGATGGTGGCGGCGGCGCGGTAATCCTCGCAGATGGCGGTGACGGTGCCGGGCTGCTTCAGTGCCGCGAGGTAATCCGCCCGTGCCTCCGGGTGGAAGAAGCCGCTGCCCTTCGGCTCGCGGGCGGTATGCAGGTCGAACCAGTCCTCCACGTCCCGCAGGATCATGCGTTCAGGCAGGTCGTGGCGCTGCGCCAGGAAGAACCAGTGATAGTAGCCCATGGCGAAGGCCATGTCGGTCCGTTCGAAATGCTCCAGCGTGGGCACGATGTCCATGACCGCCAGCCGGTCCACCGCGCCGGGCATGTCGAGGGCCAGCCGGTGCGCCACGCGCGCCCCGCGATCGTGGCTGACGATGCCGAAGCGTCCGAAGCCCAGCCCCCGCATCAACCCCACCATATCCGCCGCCATGGCGCGCTTGGAATAGGCGGCGTGGTCGTCGCTGGGTCCCGGCTTGGCCGAAAACCCATAGCCACGCAGATCCGGGCAGACCACGGTGAAACGGCGGGCCAGAACCGGCGCCACCTTGTGCCACATCATATGCGTCTGCGGGTTGCCGTGCAGCAGCAGCAGCGGCGGGCCATGGCCGCCCCGGCGCAGGCGCAGGGTCTGGCCTTCCACCCTGCGTTCTTCCAGCACGAAATCCGGGAACAGCATGCGCCTTGTCCTATCCCAGCAGCGTGAAGACGCCGAGCCCGATGCCCGCCGCGCCCATGGCCATCGATAGTCCGGGCCAGACCGGCCGGGGGCCGCGAATGGCCAGGAAGACGTTGAAGAGCAACGACAGGCCGAGCCCGACGGCGACGGTGGTCCAGGGGCGCATGAAGCAGCCCCAGATCAGCAGTCCGACCCAGAGGAAGAAGGCCAGTTGCGACAGCCATTTCCAGGCCAGGTCGGCGCCTTCGGACCCGGGGCGGAGTTCCGGCACGTTGGAACGGGAATGGATGAAGGACGCGCCGGAAAGCAGTAGAAGAGCGGGAAGAAAGGTGTCCATGCTCTTCGCGGTAGCGCGGTTGGGGCGGTTTTGCCAAGCCCGTGCCCCGAAACCGGAGCGTGGCCAGGACCGTTCCAGAGTCATGCCCGTACAAGGAGGAAGCCATGACCAAGCTTGTCTATGAAGTCATCCAGCATGACGGCGGCTGGGCTTACAAGGTAGGGGATGTTTTCTCCGAGGCCTATCGGACCCACGATCAGGCGGCGGCCGCGGCGCACTCGGCGGCGGCCAAGCAGCAACTGGGCGACGAGACTGAAGTCATCGAATATCAGGATGGCAAAGGCGAGTGGCATACGGAAACCGCCAGGGGCGATGATCGTCCGGAAACCTCGGTGGTTGATTAGGCATCAGCGGCGCCGCCGCCAGGCGCGACCGGAAGGCCGCGCCTGGCCTGAACCTCTCAGTGGTCCGGGAACTGCCGGACCAGGGCGAGAAGGTCCTCCGGCACGGGCTCGTTTGCCGCCCGGTCGTACTGTCCCTTGAGCATGCGCTGCGCCCACTGGTCCAAAGCCTGTTCCTCGACCGAAGCCGGCCGCCCGTAGCGTGTCATAGTCTTAAGGTCTTTCCTGGCTTGAACCTGCATGTCGCCACCGCGCCGTGGCGCTCCTCCGTGCTCTGATGTTGCAACACGGCAAAGGGGCGGGAGTTCCGTCCGAAATCATACGCAAGGCAGGATGTTGCAAAGCGGCAACACGGGGCGCAGGCAAAAAGAAGCCCGGAAAACCAAGGTTCTCCGGGCCAGTCGTTTAGGGGGGATTCACGTCCGGGAGACGCAGGGTCATGGACCCTGTCCGGCTCGACGCCGGATGCCCGCAAGATAAGCCCAGGCCGCGCTTGCCCCCAGGGCGATTATCAACATCCGGCTACGCGCTGGATGCATGATGAAGCATCTACGATGCGTGTAGTGCTGCGAGTTCCGAGATCAGGAAGTCGCGGAAGACCCCCACCCGCTTCGAATGGCGCATTTCCTCCGGATAGACGAAGTAGGAATCGATGCGTGGCGATTTGAGGTCCGGCAGCACGGTCGTCAGGCCGGCCAGTTCCTCGCCCATGTAGTCGGGCAGGGCCGCGAGCCCGAGGCCCGCGCGCACCGCATACAGGATGGCCGGCAGGCTGTTTACCTCCACCGCGGCGCGGCGGGGGCTGCCGGCGCGGCGGCCGGCCTCGACCAGCCAGTTGATGCTGTCCACCGGCGGGCGGTAGTCGCCATAGACGATCAGCCGATGGCTATCGAGGTCCTCCGGCCGCTGCGGCATGCCGGCCTGCTTCAGGTAGTCCGGCGAGCCGACGATCCTGTAATTGAAGGTCGCGATATGCCGCTGGATCAGGTCCGGCTGCTTGGGCGGATGCATGCGGATGGCGACATCAGCCTCCCGCATCGCCAGGTCCAGGTCGGAATCGTCCAGCAGCAGCGTGACGGTCACGTCCGGGTGCTGGTTCATGAACTTCCGCAGCCGCGGCGCCAGCCAGGTGGCGCCGAAGCCGGTGGTGGTGGTCACCTTCAGCCGCCCGGCCGCGCGCTCGCGGCTTTCGGTCAGCAGCGCCTCGGTCATCGCCAGCTTGGCGAAGACCTCGCGGACCGTGCGGTTCAGGGATTCGCCCTGTTCCGTCAGGATCAGCCCGCGCGCATGGCGGTGGAAGAGCGGCACCTGAAGGGCCTCCTCCAGCGCCTGGATCTGGCGGGAGACGGCCGATTGGCTGAGGTTCAGCGATTCACCCGCATGGGTGAAGCTGCCGGCCTCGGCCACGGCATGGAAAACCCGGAGCTTGTCCCAATCTAATGGCATGGCGGTTCAGGCGGCCTGGGCTTGCGCTTGGTCTTCGCCGGCGGCCAGGAACTTCTCGGCCTCCAGTGCCGCCATGCAGCCTGTCCCGGCGGCGGTGACCGCCTGGCGGAACACGCGGTCCTGCACGTCGCCGGCGGCGAAGACGCCCTCCCGGCTGGTGCGCGTCGAATTGGCTTCGGTCACCAGGTAGCCCTCCGCATCCATCTCCAGCTGCCCCGCGAACAGGCTGGTCGCAGGGGAGTGGCCGATGGCGACGAAGACGCCATCCACGGCCAGCTCCGATTTCTCGCCCGTCCGCGCGTCGCGCAGCATCAGGCCGCGCGCCACAGGGGTACGGCCACCGGTCGCGGCCAGCACTTCCTCGGGCACGGTGTTCCAGCGCACGCTCACATTTGGCTTGGCCAGCAGCCGCTGCTGCAGGATGCGCTCCGCCCGTAGCGTGTCGCGGCGGTGAATGAGGGTCACGCTTTTGGCGAGGTTGGCGAGGTAGAGGGCTTCCTCCACCGCCGAGTTGCCGCCGCCGATGACCGCCACGTCCTTGCCACGGTAGAAGAAGCCATCGCAGGTGGCGCAGGCGGAAACGCCGAAGCCCGAGAGTTCCATCTCGCCCGGGATGCCCAGCCAGCGGGCCTGCGCGCCGGTGGCGATGACCACCGCCTCGGCCTCAAAGGTGTCGCCCGAGTCGCCCACGGCGCGGAACGGCCGGCGGGAGAGGTCGATCGAGGTGATCAGGTCATGCTGGAGGCGGGCGCCGACATGCTCGGCCTGCTCGCGCATCTGCTCCATCAGCCAGGGGCCCTGCACCGGCGCGGCGAAGCCGGGGAAGTTCTCGACCTCGGTGGTGATGGTCAATTGCCCGCCTGGCTGCATGCCGGCGACGATCAAGGGTTGCAACCCGGCGCGCGCGGCGTAGATGGCCGCCGTGTACCCTGCGGGGCCGGCGCCAAGGATCAACAGGCGGGTACGGTGCAGTTCGGGCAAGGTTCTGGTCCTGAAATCGCTCTCTAGAATGCAGGATATCGGCAAGTTCTGCGAACACCGCAACCCGGGTGCCTTGAATACGGGTAGCTATGCAAGGATATTGCGCATGAATAGCCGCGCGAGCAATGAACGGTTCAATTGATGCCCGAATCCATAGATAACCTTGACGCGGTCGACCGCCAGATTCTGGCCGAACTGCAAAACGACGGCCGCATGACGAATGTCGAACTCGCGCGGCGCGTGGAACTCTCCGCGCCGCCCTGCCTGCGGCGGGTGCGCCGCCTGGAGGAAGCCGGCATCATCCGGGGCTACCATGCCGAGGTGGACCCGGTCTCCCTCGGCTGGGAGATCACCTTCTTCGCCCTGGTGGGGCTGGAGAGCCAGAAGCAGAGCATCCTCGACGCTTTCGAGAATGACGTGAAAAGCTGGCCGGAGGTGCGGGAATGCCACATGATCCGCGGTGGCGGCGATTTCCTGCTCCGGCTGGTGGCCCGCGACACG
The DNA here is from genome assembly GCA_028288745.1 of Roseomonas sp. Taxonomy (GTDB): domain Bacteria; phylum Pseudomonadota; class Alphaproteobacteria; order Acetobacterales; family Acetobacteraceae; genus Pseudoroseomonas. The sequence continues at coordinate 34,012 of JAQGHX010000108.1, forward strand.
GCGCATGAGAACGCGCTGACGAACCGGCTGACCTCCGCCGGCACCGTCTCCCGCGTCCAGACGCTGCAGACGATGCACACCGCCAAGCAGGTTCCGGGGGTGCCGCTGTAAGTGACCGCCGCCACGCCCGCCTCCCCGCTGCTTAGAGTTGACTTGGCGCGGGCAGCGGAGCAGCTTCCGCAGGCGTGCAGGGGATGAGCGATGGACATCGGTGTACCGTTGAAAGACATGGGCCCCGTTGATGTGTCGGGCCTTATCAATGTCGTGGAATCACTGACCGAGGCCGACTGGACCGGCAATACCTTCCGGCAGGATGCGCTGGCCTCGGGGGCGCATGCGACGACCGACAACATCCTGATGAAGACCGAGTGGCACCCTTCGGTCTCCACCAGCGGCCTACAGCATTTCGAGGATCTGGTCGTCGTCTGGGCCCGTGCGCGCGGTGTGGACCCGGAAAAGGTCCTGCCGATCGCGCGCGAGAACACCGATCTCTGGCCGGTCTTCACCATGCCCGAATGGCTGGCCTACAAGGATATCCTGGGGCCCCTGGTCGAGCAGGTCATCGCGCCGCTGAAGAAGCCGCGTGGCGTCGTCAGCAGGTTGGCGCTGGTGCGGCTTCCGGCGGGCGCGCATATCGCGCCGCATATCGACGGCCACCTGATGGCGACCAAGGCGCACCGCATCCACGTCTCGCTCAGCAGCACGCCATCGGTCGAGTACAAGATCGACGGCCGCAAGTTCACCATGCTGAAGGGCCACGCTTACGACTTCAACAACCGGGTCCGCCATTCCGTGAAGAACAACGGCAAGCGCGCCCGGATCAACCTGTTCGTCGATTATTACCCAGACCCGGGGCTGGTGATCCGCAATCCTCTGGACGTGTCTGTCCCGCTCTACGCGAAGCCGACGCCGGTTATCAACTGAGCGCGGGGCCGCCGCGGCCGCTTTCCGGGGCGTCCTGAGGCGCGGAAGCTTACCCGCGCCGGACCACGTACTGCCCGGCTTCCAGTGCCGCGACGATGGCATTGCCCTGGGCGGAGTCCCTGACCTCGATCATCAGCTCAAGCTCCGCCGTCTGCACGGAGGGAGAGGCGAAGAGCCGCTGGTGCGACACCTCGATGATATTGCCGCCCGCCGCCGAGACGCGCGTCGCGATATCGGCCAGGACACCGGGGCGGTCCGGGATATCCAGGTGCACGCGCAGCAGGCGGCCGTCGCGCAGCAGGTTGCGCAGCAGCACATTGGCCAGGATGCGCGCGTCGATATTGCCGCCGCAGACGACGGTGCCGACCCGCTTGCCGGCGAACCGCTCCGGGAAGGACAGCAGCGCGGCCACACCGGCGGCGCCGGCGCCCTCTGCCACCACCTTGGCACCCTCCGCCAGCAGGGCGATGCCTTGTTCCACCGCGCGTTCCGGCACCACCAGAACCTCGATGCCCAGGCGCTTCAGCATGGCATGTGGTGTCTCGCCCACGTCGCGCACGGCGATTCCCTCGGCGATCGTCGGCCCGCCCACGGATACCGGCTGCCCCGCCAGGCGCTGCGCCATGGCCGGGTAGCCCTCGACCTCCACGCCATAGACGCGCAGCCTGGGGTTCAGCTCCGCCAGCGCCGCGGCGCAGCCGGCCAGCAGCCCGCCGCCGCCCACGGGAAAGACCAGCGTGTCGAGTTCCGGCACGTCCTCGATCATTTCCAGGGCCATGGTGCCCTGGCCTGCGATGACGCCCGCATCATCATAGGGGTGGATGAAGGTCAGGCCGTCCCGCAGCGACAATTCGTGGGCATGGGCGGCCGCCTCGGCCAATGTTTCCCCGTGCAGCACCACGCGCGCGCCCCAGCCCTCGGTACGGACGATTTTGGTGGTGGGGGTGAATTTCGGCATGACGATGGTGGCGGCGATGCCCAGCAGGCTGGCATGGCGGGCGACCGCCTGGGCATGGTTGCCGGCAGACATGGCGATGACGCCCGCCACCCTTTCCCGCGCCGTCAGCAGTGCCAGGCGGTTGGCCGCGCCGCGTTCCTTGAAGGCGCCGGTGGCCTGCAGATTGTCCAGCTTCAGCCAGACATCGCAGCCCGCCGCCCTACCCACGGCATGGGAGGGTAGGGTGGGCGTCCGCAATACGGCGCCCTGGATGCGGGCGGCGGCCGCCCGCACCTCGGCCAGCCCGATGGGGGGCAGGTTGAGCTGATCCACCACCGGTGCGCCCATCAGACGAAGCGGACCTTGGCGATCTCGTAGGCCCTGGCGCCGCCCGGCGCCGGCACCTCGACCAAGTCGCCCACCTTCTTGCCCAGCAGCGCGCGCGCCAGCGGGGAGGAGATGGAGACGGAGCCGTTCTTCATGTCCGCCTCATAGGCGCCGATGATCCGGTAGGATTTCTCCTCCTCGGATTCCTCGTCGATGATGGTGACATAGGCGCCGAACTTGACCTGGTCGCCGCTGAACTTGCTGATATCGATGATCTCGGCGGCGGGAAGGATGGTCTCCAGCTCGCCGATGCGACCTTCGATGAAAGACTGGCGCTCACGCGCGGCGTGGTATTCGGCGTTCTCGGAAAGATCGCCATGGGCGCGCGCCTCCGCGATCGCCCGGATCACGGCCGGGCGTTCCTCGGCCCTCAGCTGGCGCAGCTCTTCTTCGAGCCGGGCGTGGCCTTCGGCAGTCATCGGGAACTTCTGCACGGCTAACCCTTTCCGTCATACGCAGCGGCCCACTCGCGGCGCCCCGCACGGCGATCATAGCCCTGCGGGTGGCCCTGGTGGGATGGATAGAGAGGCGGAGAGGGGCCGCTTTCCTTAGTAAAGCGGCCCCACCCGTTCAGAACGAAGGGGGAAAGTAGGACTGTAAGGGCGCCACATCAAGTGTTCCGGCCTTCAGGGCCGCGATGGCATGCACGGCGGCACGCGCCCCGGCCATGGTGGTGTAGTGCGGAACGCCCGTGGTGAGGGCACCCCGGCGGATGTCGAAACTGTCCGTCACGGCGCGGCCGCTGCCTGTGGTGTTGATCACCAGTTGGATCTCGCCGTTGCGGATGGCGTCCACGCAATGCGGGCGGCCTTCCATCACCTTGTTGACCACCGTCACCGGCAGCCCGGCCTCGCGCAGCTTCGCGGCGGTGCCACGGGTGGCGAGCACCGTGAAGCCCATGTCGTTCAGCCTGCGGGCAAGCTGGACGGCGGTGTTCTTGTCGCCATCCTTCACCGAGATAAAGGCCCCGCCCGCTTCCGGCAGCTTCACGCCGGCGCCAAGCTGTGCCTTGGCGAAAGCGCGTTCGAAGCTCGCATCCAGGCCCATCACCTCGCCGGTGGACTTCATCTCCGGGCCCAGGATCACGTCGACATTGGGGAAGCGGTTGAAGGGGAAGACCGCTTCCTTGACCGCGACGTGGCGGCTGATCGCCTCGTCATCCAACTTGAATTCCGACAGTTTTGCTCCCGCCATGACACGCGCGCCGATCTTCGCCACGGCCACCCCGGTCGCCTTGGCGACGAAGGGCACCGTGCGGGAGGCGCGCGGGTTCACCTCGAGGACAAAGATCTCGCCATCCTTGACCGCGTACTGCACGTTCATCAGGCCCTTGACCTTCAGGGCCTTGGCCATCGCCTCCGTCTCCGCCTTCAACTCCGTGATGATGGCGGGGGAGAGCGAATAGGGCGGCAGAGAGCAGGCGCTGTCGCCGGAATGGATGCCGGCTTCCTCGATATGCTCCATGACGCCCGCGACATAGACGCGGCCATCGCCATCGGCGATGCAGTCCACATCCACCTCGATGGCATCCTGCAAATACTGGTCGATCAGGATCGGGTTCTCGCCCGAGACCTTCACGGCCTCCTTGCCGAAGCGCAGCAACTGCTCGCGGTTATAGGCGATCTCCATGGCGCGGCCGCCCAGCACGTAGCTGGGCCGCACCACCACCGGGTAGCCGATGCGGTCGGCCTCCACCAACGCCTCGTCCAGCGTGCGGACGATGCCGTTCTGCGGCTGCTTCAGGCCCAGGCCATGCAGCAATTGCTGGAAGCGCTCGCGGTCCTCAGCGATGTCGATCGCCTCGGCGCTGGTGCCGAGGATGGGAATGCCGGCCTTGTGCAGCGCCTGGCTCAGCTTCAGCGGCGTCTGGCCGCCATACTGCACGATGCAGCCCAGCACCTCGCCATTCTCCTGCTCCTTGCGGATCAGGCTGATCACGTCCTCGGCCGTCAGCGGCTCAAAGTAGAGACGGTCCGAGGTGTCGTAGTCGGTGGAGACGGTCTCGGGGTTGCAATTGACCATGATGGTCTCGAACCCGGCCTCGCGCAGCGCGTAGCAGGCATGGACGCAGCAGTAGTCGAACTCGATGCCCTGGCCGATGCGGTTCGGCCCGCCGCCCAGGATGATGATCTTCTTCTTGTCGGTCGGCCGGCTCTCGCATTCGGGCGTGCCGAAGCCGCCCTCGTAAGTCGAGTACATGTAGGGCGTGTCGGAGGCGAACTCGCCCGCGCAGGTGTCGATGCGCTTGAACACCGGCACCACGCCCAGCTTCTGGCGCGACGCGCACACCTCGGCCTCGCCCTTGCCGGCCAGAACGGACAGCCGCTTGTCGGAGAAGCCCATCGCCTTCAGGCGGCGCATACCCGTGACGTCAGCGGGCAGGCCGTCCTTGCGCACGGCATTCTCGGCCAGCACGATCTTCTCGATCTCGCGCAGGAACCAGGGGTCGAAGCGGCAGGCGGCGTGGATCTCGTCCACCGTCAGCCCGGCGCGGAAGGCCTGGGCCACGTCCAGCACGCGGTCCGGCTTGGGCGTCGCGAGCGAGGCGATATGCGCCTCCTTCGAGCCGTCACCGGGCTGGCCGATATCGTCGAGGCCGGTGAAGCCGGTCTCCAGGCTGCGCAGGCCCTTCTGCAGCGCCTCGCCGAAGCTGCGGCCGATGGCCATGGCCTCGCCCACCGACTTCATGCTGGTGGTCAGCGTCGCAGGCGTGCCCGGGAACTTCTCGAAGGTGAAGCGCGGGATCTTCACCACCACGTAGTCGATGGTCGGCTCGAAAGCAGCCGGCGTCACCATGGTGATGTCGTTCTTCAACTCGTCCAGCGTGTACCCGACGGCGAGCTTGGCGGCGATCTTGGCGATCGGTAAGCCCGTCGCCTTCGAGGCCAGCGCGGAGGAACGCGAGACGCGCGGGTTCATCTCGATGACCACCATGCGGCCATCCACAGGGTTGATGCCGAACTGCACGTTCGACCCGCCGGTATCGACGCCGATCTCCCGCAGGCAGGCGATGCTGGCATCACGCATCCGCTGGTATTCTTTATCCGTCAGCGTCATGGCCGGGGCCACGGTGACGCTGTCGCCGGTATGCACGCCCATCGGGTCCAGATTCTCGATGGAGCAGACGATGATACAATTGTCCTTGGTGTCGCGGACAACCTCCATCTCGTATTCTTTCCAGCCCAGCACGCTCTCTTCGATCAGCACTTCCTTGGTCATGGAAGCGGAGAGGCCGGCGGCGACGATCTGCTCGAACTCGTCGCGGTTATAGGCGATGCCGCCGCCGGTGCCGCCCAGCGTGAAGCTCGGCCGGATGACGCAGGGCAGTTTTACCAGTTCCATGCCGGCGCGGGCTTCCTCCATCGTGTGGGCGATGTGGCTGCGCGGACTTTCGATGCCGATCTTGGTCATGGCATCGCGGAATTTCAGCCGGTCCTCGGCCTTGTCGATCACTTCCGCCTTCGCGCCGATCAACTCGCAACCGTACTTCGCCAGCACACCGGCCTCGGCCAATTTGAGAGAAGTATTCAGCGCGGTCTGGCCGCCCATGGTCGGCAGCAACGCGTCCGGGCGTTCCTTGGCGATGATCTTCTCGACCATCTCCACCGTGATCGGCTCAATATAGGTCGCGTCCGCCAGGCCCGGGTCGGTCATGATGGTGGCGGGATTGGAATTCACCAGGATGACCCGGTAGCCCTCCGCCCGCAGCGCCTTGCAGGCCTGGGCGCCGGAATAGTCGAATTCGCAGGCCTGCCCGATGACGATGGGGCCGGCCCCGATGATCAGGATGGACTTGATGTCGGTGCGCTTCGGCATCGGGGAGGCCCTGTCTTCTACTGGATAATTCGAAAGGTCAGCCGTGCACCGACAGGCCACCATCGACGGGGATGGCGGTGCCGGTGACGAAGGCCGCGGCATCGCTGGCCAGGAAGGCGGCGATGCCGGCGAAGTCGGCGGGCAGGCCCCACCGCTTTTGCGGGGTGCGTGCCAGCACGCGGTCGTTCAGGTCGGGAATGTCGATCTTGGCGCCGGCTGTCAGATCGGTCTCGATCCAGCCGGGCAGGATGGCGTTGGCGGTGATGCCGTCCGGCCCCCAGGCCACGGCGAGGGAGCGCGTATACTGCACGATGCCGCCCTTGCTGGCGCCATAGGCGGGCGAGAGCGGCAGGCCGAAAATCGACATCATGGAGCCGATGGAGATCACCCGCCCATGGCCGGAGGCCTTGAGGTGCGGATAGGCCGCGCGGCTCATGCGCATGGCGCTGGTGAGGTTGGCATCCATGACGGCGTACCAGTCCTCGTCCGTCACGTCCTGCGGCAGGCGGCGGATGTTGGTGCCGGCATTGTTGACCAGGATGTCGATGCCGCCGGCCTGCTCCACCACCTGCGCGATCACGCGGCCGGCGCTGCCGGCCTCCGCGAGATCGGCCTGGATGGCGAAGGCGCCTTCGCCCAGCTCGGCGACGGCGGCCTTGTTCTTCGCGGCATTTCGGCCGACCACGGCGACCCAGGCGCCACTGGCGGCCAGCCCGCGCGCCATGCCGAGGCCGATGCCGCCATTGCCGCCCGTGACCACGGCCACGCGTCCACTCAGATCGAACATTTCCGCTTCCCCTTCTATCGGGCCGGTGATCAGCCCTTTTGGGCTTCGATCATCCCGACAAAGCGGTGGAAGAGATAGTGGCTGTCGCTCGGGCCCGGGCTCGCCTCCGGGTGATACTGCACGGAGAAGGCGGGGCGCCCGGTCGCGGCGATGCCTTCGTTGGAACCGTCGAACAGCGACCTGTGCGTCACGGTCACGCCCTCGGGCAGGGAGGTGTCATCCACCGCGAAGCCGTGGTTCTGGCTGGTGATCTCCACCCGGCCGGTGGCGAGGTCCTGCACCGGCTGGTTGGCGCCGCGATGGCCGCGGTCCAGCTTGTAGGTCTTGGCGCCCAGGGCCAGGGCCAGCAACTGGTGGCCCAGGCAGATGCCGAAGACCGGCTTGCCGGTGGCCAGCACGCCCTGGATGGCGGGCACGGCATAGACGCCCGTCGCCGCCGGATCGCCGGGGCCGTTGGAGAGGAAGACGCCGTCCGGGTTGTGGGAGAGAATATCCTCGGCGGTGGCGGTGGCGGGCACCACGGTCACGTCGCAGCCGGCATCGGCCAGGCAGCGCAGGATATTGCGCTTGGCGCCGTAATCGACGGCCACGACCTTGTGCTTCCTGGCCGGGTTCTTGTCGTAGCCCTGGCCCCAGGACCACAGGCCCTCGCTCCAGGCATAGGACTGGCGGCAGGAGACGTCCCTGGCGAGGTCCATGCCCTCCAGCCCGGGCCAGCCGGCGGCCTGGGCGCGCAGGGCGGGGATGTCGAAGCGGCCGTCGGCGGGATAGGCCAGCACGCCGTTGGGGGCGCCGTTGTCACGGATGCGCAGCGTCAGGGCGCGCGTGTCCACGCCGGCGATGCCGGGAATGCCGTGGCTCTTCAGCCAGTCGTCCAGGTGGCGGGTGGCGCGGTAATTGGCGGGCTCGGTCAGGTCCAGCTTCACCACCAGGCCGCGGGCGGCGGGGGTGATGCTTTCCACATCCTCGGCATTGGCGCCGACATTGCCGATATGAGGGAAGGTGAAGGTGATGATCTGCCCGGCATAGGACAGGTCTGTCAGGGTTTCCTGGTAGCCCGTCATGCCGGTGTTGAAGCAGATCTCGCCCACCTGCGCGGTGCGGGCGCCGAAGCCCATGCCCCAGAAGACCGTCCCGTCGGCCAGCACCAGCACGGCGGTGGCGCCGGTGGGCGGCTGCTCGGCGGGGGTCTGGGTCTCCGGGGCCATGGAAGTCTCCGCGTCGGGTGTGGTGGCGATTTGGGGCATGTCGGCCAGGGTCAGGCCGGTGGCGGCGATGATGGCGGGCCAGTGCTTGGGCGGGATGGCCCGGGACTGGCGCCACTTGCGCACGGCCTCGGTGCCGATGCCGCAACGCTGGGCGGCGGCGTCGGCGCCGCCAATCAGGGCAAGGATATCTTCGACTGACCGCATGATGCGCCTTATCTGGGAATTCCTTTCCCAGAGCAACAGGGCATCGCGGAAGAGATTGGGAAAATTCTTCCCAAGCTGCGCTCTGGCCCTGGCCCGCCGTGCCGCTCTATACGGCGCGGACCAGGGCTGCGCCGCCTGTTTCCGGCAGGCCAGCTATTCGAGGAAACCGACCATGACCCTTCGCGCCCGCTTTCTGGACGAAATGAAGGCCTCGATGAAGGCCGGCACGGCGGAGCGCACCTCCGCCATCCGCATGATCATGGCGAAGCTGAAGGATGCGGACATCGCCTCCCGCCCCAGCGGCGTGCCGGAAGTGCCGGAGGAGCAGATCGTCTCCATGCTGCGCGGCATGGTGAAGAGCCGGCGCGAGAGCGTCGAGATGTACACCCAGGGCAACCGCCCGGAGCTCGCCGCGAAGGAAGAGGCCGAGATCGCCGTGATCGAGGCCTTCCTGCCGCAGCAGCTCGACGACGCCGCGACGGAAGCCGCCGTGGCGGAGGCGGTGGCAGAGACGGGCGCCACCTCGATCAAGGACATGGGCAAGGTGATGGCCGCGCTGCGGGCGAAGCATGCCGCCACGCTGGATATGGGCAAGGCCGGCCCGATGGTGAAGGCGAAGCTGGGCGCTTAACGGGAGGGGCGCGTCCGCGCTAAGACACGGCCATGGCGCTGCCCCCCAATTTCCTGGACGAGCTTCGTCTCCGCACGCCGCTGGCGTCGCTGATCGGGCGCAAGACCAAGGTCACGCGCGTCGGCCGCCATTGGAAGGCCTGCTGCCCCTTCCATGGCGAGAAGACGCCGTCCTTCTATGTCTATGACGACCATTACCATTGCTTCGGCTGCGGCGCGCATGGCGACGCCATTGCCTTTGTCATGCAGAGCGACGGCGCCAGCTTCCCCGAGGCGGTGGAGCGGCTGGCGAACGAAGCCGGGCTGGAAGTGCCCAAGGCCACGCCGCAGCAGGCCAGGCGCGAGGCCCAGGCGCGCGACCTGAACGCCGTGCTGGAAGCCGCGTCGGAAGCCTTCCAGCGCCGCCTTCGCCTGCCGGAAGGCCGTGCCGGGCTGGACTACCTGCTGCGCCGGGGCTTGAGCGAGGAAACCATCCGGAAGTTCGGCCTCGGCTGGTCCGGCGGCGGGCGCGGCGCGCTGGCCGCCGACCTGAAGCCCCTGGGCATCGACGTCGCGCAACTGGCCGAGGCGGGGCTGATGCGGGCAGGGGAGGGCAACGAGCCCCCCGTGGACCTGTTCTACAACCGCGTCATGTTCCCGATCCGCGACCGGCGCGGCAAGCTGGTCTCCTTCGGCGGGCGCATCCTGGGCGACGGGCAGCCGAAATACGTCAACGGGCCGGAAACCGCGCTCTTCTCCAAGCGCCGCAACCTGTACGGCATCGAACTGGCGCGCGAGGCCGCCTTCCGTGGAGCCAGGGTCGTGGTGGTGGAGGGCTATACGGATGTCATCGCCCTGCACCAGGCCGGCTTCGGCGCCCCCGTGGCCCCGCTCGGCACCGCCCTGACGGAGGACCAGCTCGCGGAACTCTGGCGCATGGTGCCGGACCCGGTGCTCTGCTTCGATGGCGACGCCGCCGGCGCCCGCGCCGCCTCGCGCGCCGCCGAGATCGCCCTGCCGCTGCTTTCCACCGAGCGGACGCTGCGCTTCATCACCCTGCCTGCCGGCGAGGACCCGGATTCCCTGACCCGCAAGGGTGGCGCCGGTGCCTTCCGCCCGATCCTCGATGCCGCGAAGCCGCTGAGCGACGTGCTGTACGACATGCTGGCCGCCCAGGTGCCGGGCGACACGCCCGAGGCCCGCGCCACGCTGCGCCACCGGCTGGTCGCGGCCTGCGAGGCCATTCCCGACAAGACGCTGGGCAGCGAGTACCGCCGGCTGCTGCTGGACCGTTTCTTCCAGTCCGGCCGCCGCGCCCCGGCGCCCCGCTTCGCCGGCAAGGGGGACTGGAAGAAGGGCCGCAACGCGCCGCCCATCCTGAACATTCCCCGCCCCGAGATCGACGGCGTCCATACGGGGCGGGAACGCGCCGCGTGCCTGCTGGCCATCACCATCGCGCATCCCTGGCTGCTGCCCGAGGTGGAGGAGGCGCTGGACCAGCTCGACCTGGACGCCGCCACCCCCGAGGGGCGGGTGCGGTCCGCCATCCTTGCCTGGCACGCGCAGGCGGAGGCGCTGGACCCGGAGGCGCTGCACGCCCATCTGCAGGCGCTGGGCCCCGAGGACCTTGCCTGGGTGGTCCGCCATAACCGCTTGGCGCAGGTGGCGGCGGCGGAGACGCAGCCCCGGTCGGTCGCGATCGGCTGGTGGCACTTCTTCGGCCTGCTGCGCGGGCAGGCCGCCCTGATGGAAGACCGGCAGGCGGCCGAGCGGGACTGGATCGCCAGTAATGACGAGGCCGCGCTGACGCGGCTGGTGCGGCTGACCGAAGCCCTCGCGGCGCAGCAGCGCGGCGATCTGGAGGAGGGCGACGGCGACTCGGACGGCGGCCTGTAGCGGCCGCGCTTTCCGCCCGCTGTCCCCGGCGGCTCTTGTGCTGCGGGTGGGCGGGCGGTTATGGCCGGGACAGTGGCGCGTGGAGCCCCGGTGCTTTGGGGGCTGGCCATAGCAGGACGGTGCCCTCCTCGCCGCGTTCCGGCGATGCGGCGGGCGGCATGTACGGCGGCATCTGACGGAGCGACGGCATGGCAAGCAAGGCGGCGGGCAGCACCGAGACAGTCGAGAACCGTGACGAAGCGGTGGAAGGTGCCCTTCTCGATAACCTCTCGGCCGCCGTCAAGAAGCTGGTCGCCCGCGGGCGCGAACGCGGTTACGTCACCTACGACGAACTCAACGCCGCGCTGCCCACCGAACAGGTGTCCTCCGAGCTGATCGAGGCCACCATGGCGATGCTGAGCGACATCGGCATCAACGTGGTGGAGAACGAGGAAGCCGAGGATGGCGAGGTCGCCACCAAGCCCGCCGCCGCCAAGGAAGGCGCCGAGGAAGACGAGGACGAGGGCGGCGGCAACGTCAACGAGGAAAATCTTGGCCGGACCGACGACCCCGTGCGCATGTACCTGCGCGAGATGGGGTCGGTCGAGCTGCTCTCCCGCGAGGGCGAGATCGCCATCGCCAAGCGGATCGAGGCCGGCCGGGACGCCATGATCGGCGGGCTCTGCGAGAGCCCGATGACGCTCCAGGCCATCCTGACCTGGCACGAGGCCGTCAAGGACGGCCGCATGCTGCTGCGCGACGTCATCGACCTCGAGGCCACCGCCGCCGCCGACAGCCCGGATGTCCCGACCCCCGCCGAGACGGAGGAGTTCGAGGAAGGCGACGAGGGCGAGAGCATAGGCCTCTCCCTCTCCGCGCTTGAGGAAAAGCTGAAGCCCGAGGCGCTGGCGGCCTTCGAGGAGATCGAGGATCTCTACGGCAAGCTGCGCAAGCTGCAGTTGAAGCGCATGGAGGCCTATACCTCCGGCGAGGAACTGGGCGGCAAGAGCGAGAAAACCTACGAGAAGCAGCGCCAGGAACTGGTGGTGCTGGTCGAGAAGGTCCACCTCCACAACAACCGCATCGAGGAACTGGTCGACCAGCTCAAGGGCCTGAACCGCCGCATCACGGGGTTCGAGGGGCAGGTGCTGCGGCTGGCCGAGGCCAGCAAGGTCAAGCGCGACGATTTCGTGGCCCACTGGCGCGGGGCCGAGATCGACCCGGGCTGGATAGACCGTGTCGCCACCCTGCCGGGCAAGGCATGGAAGACCTTCGTCGAGCGCTCCCGCGACGATGTCGAGGCCATCCGCGCCCAGATCGCGGCCACCGCCGGCGTCACCGGCCTGCCGGTCGCGGAATTCAAGCGGGTCTATGCCGCCGTGTCGCGGGGCGAGCGCGACATGACACAGGCGAAGAAGGAGATGATTGAGGCCAACCTGCGCCTCGTGATCTCCATCGCCAAGAAATACACCAATCGCGGCCTGCAGTTCCTGGACCTGATCCAGGAAGGCAATATCGGGCTGATGAAGGCGGTCGATAAGTTCGAGTATCGCCGCGGCTACAAGTTCTCCACCTACGCCACCTGGTGGATCCGCCAGGCCATCACGCGCAGCATCGCGGACCAGGCGCGGACCATCCGCATTCCCGTGCACATGATCGAGACGATCAATAAGCTGGTGCGCACCTCGCGCCAGATGCTGCACGAGATCGGGCGTGAGCCGCAGCCGGAGGAACTGGCCGAGAAGCTCGGCATGCCACTGGAGAAGGTCAAGAAGGTCCTGAAGATCGCCAAGGAGCCGATCAGCCTCGAGACGCCGATCGGTGACGAGGAGGACAGCCACCTCGGCGACTTCATCGAGGACAAGGCGGCGGTCATTCCGCTCGACGCCGCCATCCAGTCCAACCTGCGCGAGGCCACCACCCGCGTCCTCTCCTCCCTCACGCCACGCGAGGAGCGGGTGCTGCGGATGCGCTTCGGCATCGGCATGAATACCGACCACACCTTGGAAGAGGTCGGCCAACAGTTCAATGTGACGCGCGAACGCATCCGGCAGATCGAGGCCAAGGCGCTGCGCAAGCTGAAGCACCCGAGCCGCAGCCGCAAGCTGCGCAGCTTCCTGGACAGTTGAGGCCCTGACCGTGGTCAAGCTTTCCCTCGTCGAACCCGCGATCCGCGTCGCGGTGGATGTCACCTTCCTGCGGATGGCGGCACCGCCCATTACCCCCGCGCCCGGCCTGCCGGCCGATGCCGGCGTGGCGGTGGCGGCGGCCTGCACCGTGCCCTTCTACCGCTACCTCTACAACACGGTGGGGCAGGACTACCTCTGGTGGCTGCGCCGCACCGCCGCCGATGCCGAGATCGCGGCGGTGCTCGCCGACCCGGCGGTCACGGTGCATGTGCTGTACCAGGGCGGCGCGCCGGCCGGGTTCTATGAACTGGAGCGGCGGGCTTGCGGCCACACCAACATCGCCTATTTCGGGCTGCTGCCGCATGCGGTGGGCCGTGGCATGGGGGCCGCCTTCCTGCGCCATGCCGTCGATACCGGCTGGGCGCATGGCACGCGGACCCTGACGGTGAATACCTGCACCGCCGACCACCCCCGCGCGCTACCGAACTACCGCGCCGCCGGCTTCGTCGAACTGCGCCGGGTGCGGGAGATCTGGCCGGTTCCCACCCGCCTGGGCCTGCGGGTGCCGGAGCGGCTGCTGGCCGGCTGAACCCGGGCGGCACCCCCCGGCGGGGGGGTGCCGCCCGCGCGGCTCACTTCGCGGCGGCGGCGATCTGCTTCTCGATGATCGCGGCGGCCTCGGCCGCATTGCCCCAGTTGCGCACCTTCACCCACTTGCCGGGCTCCAGGTCCTTGTAGCGGGTGAAGAAATGCTCGATCGCGTCCCGCGTGATCTTGGGCAGGTCGCCGATATCCTTGATGTCGGTATAGGCCGTGTGCATCTTGTCGTGCGGCACGCAGATCAGCTTCTCGTCCTGGCCGCTCTCGTCTTCCATGAACAGCACGCCGATGGGGCGGGCGCGGATCACGGCACCCGGCACGACGGGGGCGGGGGCCAGCACCAGCGCGTCGGTCGCGTCGCCGTCATCGGCCAGCGTGCCAGGGATGAAGCCATAGGCCGCCGGATAGGCCATCGGCGTGAACAGGAAGCGGTCGACCATGATGGCGCCGCTGTCCTTGTCCAGTTCGTACTTCACCTGGCTCCCCTGGGGGATCTCGATGACGACATTGATGTCGTGCGGCGGGTTCTTGCCGGTGGAAAGCTTCGTCACATCCATCTGGGGGACCCCATCCGTTGCATCGTTGAAGCGCGGGTCGCGCAAGGCAGGGGCGGCTGTAGCAGGGGGCGCGGCGGGCGGCAATTCAGCCGCGCCGCCCTTGCCGGAACGAAGCCCGTGGGGGCACCATGCGCGACAGGACCGCGGGCCGCCGACGCCGTGGGGAAAAGATGAGGAACAGCCGCATGACCACGCGCCGGGCCCTGCTGGCCATGACGACTTCCGCGCTTCTGCTGCCCCGCTTTGTGGCGGCCCAGCCGGCGGATACGCCCGCGCCTGCCGACCTGCTGGTGGTGAAGAAGGTGTTCGAGTTCCAGAACTACCGCACCCGGGGCGGCGCCACCCTGGCCGCCGGCCGCATCGGCTACCAGACCGCCGGCACGCTGAATGCGGCGGGCGACAATGCCGTGCTGATCGAGCATTTCTTCAGCGGCAACAGCCACGCCTTCGGCCGCTTCGCCGCCGGGGAGGCGCCGGGTTACTGGGATTCCATCATCGGCCCCGGCAAGCCGATCGACACCGACCGCTTCTTCGTCGTCGCCTCCGACAGCCTGGTCAACCTGAATGCGCGGGACGCCCGCACCACCACCACCGGGCCGGCCTCCGTCAACCCCGCGACAGGCCGGCCCTATGGGATGGACTTCCCGGTCGTCTCGATCCGCGATTTCGTGGAAGTGCAGAAGCTGCTGCTGGAAAGCCTGGGGGTGAAGCAACTGGCGCTCGTCGCGGGCGGCAGCATGGGGGCGCTCCAGGCCATCGAATGGGCCTGTGCCTGGCCGGAATGGGTGGCGCGCGTCATGCCCGCCATCGGCACCGGCGAGATGGATGCCTGGCTGCTGGGCTGGATGGACATATGGGAAGCCCCCATCCGCTTGGACCCCAACTGGCGCGGCGGCGATTACTACGCCCAGGGCCGGCCGCCCCCGCTGCAAGGGCTGGCCGAGGCCTTGCGCATCGTCACCTTCCAGTCCCGCGACCGCGGCTGGGCGCGGGAATTCGGCCGCCGCGCCGCCGAGGGCCAGGACCCCGCCCGCCGCATCCAGGACCGCTTCGCCGTCGAGCAATGGCTGGAGGAGGCGGCCCTGGCATGGGCGCGCCTTTCAGACGCCAATTCCTTCCTGTATCTCACCCGCGCCAACCAGCTTTTCCTCAACGAATACGACAGCCGGGACGCGGCGTTGGCGCGCGCCAACGCCACGTGGCTGGTGCTGCCCTCTGCGGGGGACCGGACCTTTCCGGTGGAGTACGGGCGGGAACTGGCAGCGGCGCTGCGCGCCCTGGGCAAGACAGTGCAACTGGCCGAACTCACCGGTTCGCTCGGGCAGCTGGAAGGGGTCGCGAATATCGGGCAGGCATCCGATGCCATCCGGGCCTTTCTGGCCCCCTGATGGCGCCTTCGCCGGTGCGGCCTCTGGCGAATCCGGGCCGTCCGGTCTAGCTAGGTCATCCGTCTCCTGGCGCCTGTAGCTCAACTGGTTAGAGCGGGCCGCTCATAACGGCTTGGTTGCGGGTTCAAGTCCTGCCGGGCGCAGGAGACGGTTGAGACCCAGACCCCTGAACCTCAACGGCAAGCCGTTCCGCCCCACGGAAGCGGCGGACCCGTGGCTGCCTGGCTGGGCGGCAAGGAATTCACCATCCCTGCCGGGGCTGGCCGCAAGGACATCCTCTCCATGGCCGAGCAGCTGGGGCAGGTGCTGCGCGCGGTCCGGCCCGGTTTCTTCCTGCCGGGCGGGTATCTGGCCGCCAGTTTCGCCACCACCACCCGCCAGCCGGGGGAGGGCCTCGGCAGCCCGCTGCTGCATACCGGCGGTGCGCTCTACAATGCCAGGATGCCGGGCGAGACCCAGGGCGCGAGGCTATCGAGGAAGTCTGAACCGCTTCCGCTTGGCGTAATGCGCCCCGGTGGCTAGAACCGGGGCGAACATCTCGCCGGAACTGCCCCGCCATGGCTCCTCAATACGTCTATGTGATGAAAGACCTCACCAAGTCCTATCCGGGCGGGCGTGAGGTCTTCAAAGGCATTACCCTTTCCTTCATCAATACCGCCAAAATCGGCGTGCTGGGTCCGAACGGTGCCGGCAAGTCGACCCTGATGCGCATCATGGCGGGCCAGGACAAGGAATTCGGTGGCGAGGCCTGGGCGGCCGAGGGCGTGCGCGTCGGCTATCTGTCGCAGGAGCCGCACCTGGACCCCGACAAGACGGTCGGCGAGAACGTCATGGAAGCCTTCGGCGACCTGAAGGCGCAGCTCGAGCGGTTCAACGAGATCTCCATGCTGTTCGGCGAGGAGATGAGCGACGACCGCATGAACGAACTGCTGGCCGAGCAGGCCGCCTTGCAGGAAAAAATCGACGCCGGCGACGGCTGGGACCTGGACCGCACCATCGACATCGCGCTCGATGCCCTGCGCGCGCCGACGGCCGAGAGCCCGGTGACCCAGCTCTCGGGCGGTGAGCGCCGGCGCGTGGCGCTGTGCAAGCTGCTGCTGGAAAAGCCCGACCTGCTGCTGCTCGATGAGCCGACCAACCACCTCGATGCCGAGAGCGTCGCCTGGCTGGAAAAGACGCTGCGCGACTATGAGGGCGCGGTGCTGATCGTTACCCACGATCGTTACTTCCTGGACAATGTCACCAACTGGATCCTGGAAGTCGACCGCGGCCGCGGCATTCCCTACCAGGGCAATTACTCGGACTACCTGGAGCAGAAGCGCAAGCGCCTGAAGCAGGAGGAGCGCGAGGAGAGCACCCGCCAGCGCCAACTGGCCGAGGAGCAGGAATGGATCGGCCGTTCCCCCGCCGCGCGCATGTCCAAGAGCAAGGCCCGCATCTCGGCTTATGAGGACCTCTTGGCCAAGAGCCAGGACCGCGCGCCCGACCCGACCGAGATCCAGATTCCGCCGGCCCCCCGCCTGGGCAATACGGTCATCGAGGCGCAGGATCTGCGCAAGGGCTTCGGCAATAACCTGCTGATCGACGGGCTGTCCTTCAAGCTGCCGCCGGGTGGCATCGTCGGCGTCATCGGGCCGAATGGCGCCGGCAAGTCCACGCTGTTCAAGATGATCACTGGCATGGACCAGCCCGATGGCGGCACGCTGAAGGTCGGCGATACCGTCAGCCTGGGCTATGTCGACCAGAGCCGCGACACGCTGGATGACAAGCGCACCGTTTGGCAGGAAATCTCGGATGGCGAGGACCTGATCATGATGGGCAAGCGGGCCGTACCCTCCCGCGCCTATGCCGCCGCCTTCAACTTCAAGGGCGGCGACCAGCAGAAGCCTGTCGGCGTCCTCTCCGGTGGCGAGCGCAACCGCGTGCATCTGGCAAAGATGCTGCGCCACCCGCACAACGTCCTGCTGCTCGATGAGCCGACCAACGATCTGGACGTCGATACCCTGCGCGCGCTGGAAGAAGCCTTGCAGGATTTCGCCGGCTGCGCCGTGATCATCTCGCATGACCGCTGGTTCCTTGACCGCCTCGCGACCCACATCCTCTCCTTTGAGGGCGACAGCCATGTCGAGTGGTTCGAAGGCAATTACCAGGCTTACGAAGCCGACCGACGTCGCCGCCTGGGTGCGGCTGCCGATCAGCCGCACCGGATCAAGTACCGTCCCCTGACCCGGTGAGCGGCGGCGCCTGGGGGGAGGATTGCCCCCATACGGTGCGTACGGACCGGCTTGTCCTGCGCCCCGTCTCATCCGCCCACCTGGACGACCTCATCCGCCTGAAGGGGGATGAAGCCGCCTTCGGCCTGATGCTGCACGGGTTGCGCACGCCCGCGCGGGCGGCCGAGGAGCTGCAGGACGACATGGCCTTCTGGGCCGTGCGCGGCTACGGCACCTGGGCCGTGCACCTGGCGGCGGACGAGGCCTTCCTGGGCATCGTCGGCCTGATGGAACGGCCGGACGGGCGTGGTATCGCGCTGCGCTTCGCGCTCTGGCCGCAGATGCGCGGCCGCGGCTATGCGCGGGAAGCGGCGCGTGGCGCGCTGGCCTTCGGCCATGCGGCGGGGCTGCCCCGCATCATCGCGGTGGCGCGGGAAAGCAACCTGGCATCCCGCGCCGTGCTGGCCGATCTGGGCCTGCGCGAATGCGGGGCCTACCTGCATGAAGGCCACCCGATGCGGGTCTATGAAAGCCTGCGGCCGTTGGCGCCCTTGCAGCAACAGCGCAGCGCTTATACCAAATCCCGCAGATCAGAACCCATACGGTAAAGCGGCACCGCCGAAGGCCAGAGCGGGTTCGCATCGAGCCGCCCATGCCTCCGATCATTTTCAGTCAGAGGGACTTGGTATTAGGGCGTGACCGCTTCAGGTAGAATCACCGTAAGGCGTGAATCACGCTAAGAAACAACAGGCTGGAGCAGGTGGAGTGAGCCCCTGCGAACGGAACCTGCTCCAGCTGTGCCGGCTCGTGGGCTTCAGCCCTGCGGGCCGGCCGCCAGACATGACGTGTCTCATGCCGGGTAAAAAGGCGCCCGCAGGCGGGTCAGACGGTACGCAACGCGGCGGCGTTGAACTCGGCTTCCGGTATCGCCGGGGCGCCATCCTCGACCCCGCGCAGCCATGGGCCAAGTTCGGCGGCCGGGCGCGGGCGGCCGAAGTAATAACCCTGGCCCAGGTCGCATCCCATGGCCGCGATGCGCCGCATGGTCGCGGCATCCTCGATTCCCTCGGCCGTGGTGCCGAGGCCGAGCGCCCGCGCCAGCCCGATGATGGCCGAGACATACCGGCCGCTCTCCGGCGCCGAGGCCAGGGCGGCGACGAAGCTGCGGTCGATCTTCAGCCGGTCCACCGCCAGTTCCTTGACCATGCGCAGGCTGGCATAACCGGTGCCGAAATCGTCCAGCGCCACCCGGATGCCGGCATTGCGCAACATGCCCAGCACCATCTTCGCGGTGGTCAGGTCGTGCACGATGCCCGTTTCCGTCACTTCCAGTTCCAGCCGCAGCGGGCTGAAGCCGCTTTCCGCCAGGATATCCAGCACCGTCTGGGACAGTGAGGCATCCTGCAACTGCAGCGGCGACATGTTCACCGCGATCTTCAGCCCGTCCGGCCAGAGCGATGCATCGCGGCAGGCCTGGCGCAGCAGGTCCTTGAACAGCGGGGTGATCATGCCACCATGCTCGGCATGCGCGATGAATTCCGAGGGCGGCAGGATGCCGTGGTCCGGGTGGTTCCAGCGGGCCAGCACTTCCATGCCGACCAGGCGCCGGCTGCGCAGGTCCACCAGCGGCTGGTAATAGGGCACGATCTCGCCCGCCGCGATCGCCTGCCGCAGCCGCAGCTTGTAGACGGCCTTCTCGCGCAGTTCCTCTTCCATGTCGTTGGCGAAGAACATGTGGCGCCCGGCGCCGGCGCGCTTCGCGTGGTACATGGCCATGTCGGCGGTGCGCAGCAGGCTTTCCGAGTCATGCCCCTGCTGTGGACTGCGGGAGATGCCGATGCTGGCCCCCATTTCCGCGACCACGCCCCCGGTCACGATGGGCACCGCCACCACCTGTAGCAGCAGCTTCGCATGTTCGGCGGCAATGCTGCTGTCGGGCAGCAGGACAGCGAATTCGTCGCCGCCGAGCCGTGCGACGAAGGCACCCGGCGGTGCCTCCCCCAGCAGGCGCGACGCGACCTCGATCAGCACGGCGTCGCCGGCGGAATGGCCGTGGATGTCGTTAATGGGCTTGAAGTTATCCAGGTCGAAGAACAGCAGGGCGCAGCGTGCCCCCTGGTCCAGCATCGCCTCCAGCGCCTTCAGGAAGGCGCGGCGGTTCGGCAACCCGGTCAGGTAGTCGGTGGAGGCCAGTTGCTCGATTCGCGCATCGCTCTGTTTCTGCTCGTGCACGTCCCGCACGACGGCGACGATCGCGCGCGGTGCCCCGGCCGCGTCGCGCACCAGGCGCAGGCTGGATTCCAACCAGACCACCTGGCCATCGGCGCGGATGACGCGGTTCAGCCCGCGCTGGTCGCCATGGCCTTCCGACACCAGCCGGATTCTCTCCCGTACCGCGCCGAGATCCTCGGGATAGACGAAGGAGAAGGTGGAGATCCCCACGAGCTGGTGCGCCTCATAGCCCAGCAAGGCGCGGCAGGCCGGCGAGACATAGGTGCGGGTGCCGTCCAGATCGAGCCGCATGATCATGTCGGTCGCGTTCTCGGCCAGCAGCCGGTACAGGCTCTCGCTGTCGGGCGCGGCCATGGCGGGCCGTTCTCCCCACCGGCCGATCAAGGATCGCAGCCGAGCCAGCATCGCGTTCACGCCTCCTGCCCTTCCGCCCCGTGGCCCCGTGGGGGCGGCGTGGGCAGAGATCGTCATTGCGCCTCCGGCCCGTGGGGCGGCCTCAGCCGCCCCACGGGCCGGAGGCCCCGCATACCCAGGATAGCACAGCCGATCACCACGAAAGACAATGCCGTCGAGGCGGTGCCCAATGCGTAGAGAACCGGGGTGGTGACGGTAGTGGTCATTCCCAGGATCTCAAGGGGAAGGGTGTTGCCGTTGCCGGCCGTCATCAGCGTGCGGGCGAATTCATCGAAGGAGAGGGTGAAGCCGAACAAGGCGATGCCCACGACGCTGGGGGCGATGATGGGCAGGACGACATGAACGAATTCTTGCCAGGGCGTGGCGCCCATGTCGCGCGCCGCTTCCTCCCAGGCGCGGTCGAAGCGGTTGAACACCGCGAACATGATCAGCAGGCCGAAAGGCAGGATCCAGGTGAGCTGTGCCCCATAGGCCGAGGAATACCAGGCCGGCTCCCATTCCATGAGGTTGAACAGCAGCCCGATGCCGAGCGACACCAGGATGGACGGCACGATCAGGCTGGCGAGCGTCAGGTAGAACAGCACCGTCGCGCCGGGAAAGCGCCGGCGGAAGGCCATGCCGGCGGCGAGCGAGACGACGACCGTGGTGGCCGTCACCATCGCCGCCAGGGCGAGCGAGCGCTTGAGCGCGGCGCCGATATCGCCCACCGCCTGGGTCGCGAAGAGCTGGCCGAACCAGTGGAGCGAGACGCCGTTCATCGGAAAGGTCAGCCCGCCATCCGGCCCCTGGAAGGAGAGCACGGCGATGGTCAGTGTCGGCCCATAGAGGAACAGCAGGAACAAGGCGAAAAGGCCGGTCAGCAGGAAGCGTGCGAGGCGCCCGGGCATGGCCTACAGCTCCCGCCGGATGTCGATGGCGCGCAGAATGGCGGCCATCAGCAGCAGCACCATGGCCAGCAGGCCGACCGCGTTGGCCGCCGCCGCCGGATACTGCATCAGCCCGATCTGGTTGCTGATCATGAGCCCGACCGAGGCACTCTGCCCGCCGCTCATCAGCCGCACGGTCGCGAAGTCGCCCATCACCAGCACGACGACAAAAATGCTGCCGATGCCGATGCCCGGCTTGGTGAGCGGCAGGATGACGCACCACAGCGTCTGCCAGAAGCCGGCCCCGGCATCGCGCGCGGCCTCCAGCAGCCGGCGGTCGATGCGCAGCATGGTGTTGAAGACCGGCACCACCATGAACAGCGTGTAGAGATGCACGAAGGCCAGCACGACCGCGAAATCCGAGAACAACAGGAATTCCAGCGGCTTGTTGATGGCGCCCATGCCGATCAGCGCCGAGTTCATCAGCCCGTTGCGGCCGAGAAAGGGCACCCAGGCGATCATGCGGATCAGGTTGGAGGTCCAGAACGGCACGGTGCAGAGCACGAACAGCACCATCCGCGGCATGTCCCCCCGCACCACGAAGGCCAGGTAGTAGGCCACCCAGAAGCCGATGCCGAAGGTGATGACCCAGGTCAGCCCGGCGAACCACAGTGTTTTGCCGAAGGTGCGCCAGGTGACGGCGGAGGAGAAGCTCTCACGGTAGTTGGTGAGGACGAAGTCCGGGATCAGGCTGTAGCTGTCGTAGTCGAAGAAGCTGACGATGACGAGCATCGCCATCGGCACCAGCAGGAAGACGGCCAGCACCAGCGCCAGCGGCGCCGCCTGCAGCCAGGAGAAAAGGGCAGAGCGGCGCATCCGGCGCGGTCCCTCAGGCGGCGATGAACTCGTTCCACTTCTGGACCATGTAGCGGTCCTCGGTCATCACCGAGTTCCAGCACACGACCTTGCCCATGCGGTCGTTGAAGGAGCCGCCGTCACGCACCGCGCCGACCTTCTCCATCACCTTGCCGTCGGGCGCCAGGATGTCGGCGGTGGCGGCCTTGCCTTCCATCCAGTAGCCCCACTCGTTCTCGCTCATATGTTGCCTGGCCGTGTCCAGCACCGCCGAGTAATAGCCCTGGCGGTTCAGGAAGGCGCCGGCCCAGCCAGAGATGTACCAGTTCAGGTACTCATAGGCGGCATCGAGCTGCAGCCCGGTCAGGTGCTTGGCGAGCCCAAGGCCCGAGCCCCAGGCGCGATAGCCCTCCTCCAGCGGCTGGTAGGTGCAGGCGATGCCGCGCGAGCGCACGGCTGCGACGGCCGGCGACCACATGGACTGGATCACCACCTCGCCCGAGGCCATCAGGTTCACGCTCTCGTCAAAGGTCTTCCAGAAGGCGCGGAACTGGCCGGATCGCTTGGCATCGATCAGGAAGGCGATCGTCTTGTCGATCTCCTCCTTCGTCATGTTGCCCTTGTCGCCGTATTTCAGGTTGCCCATGCTCTCCATCACCATGGCCGCGTCCATGATGCCGATGCCAGGAATGTTCAGGATAGCGGCCTTGCCCTTGAAGGCCGGGTCCATCAGGTCGCGCCAGTTGCGGATCGGGCGGCCCGTCAGGTCGGGGCGGATGCCCAGCGTGTCCGCGTTGTAGATGGTGGGCATCAGCGTCATCCACCCGGTGGGCGCGGATGCGAACTTGGTGGAGGTCTTGCCATCCACGTAGCCCACCGTATGCGGCGCGGTGCCCTGGCCCGGCGTGCCGGTGGGCAGCAGCTTGCCGGTGCTGAAGATGGGCACGATCTTGTCGGCCAGCTTGATCCGCCTGGTCTCGATCGGCTGCATCACGCCGGTCGGGTAGACCTTCTTGATGCTGAAATACTCGATATCCGCCACATCGAAGCTGCGCGCCTGGGTGGCGGCGCGCTGCGCCACGGCCTCGGTGTCGCTGACGGTCAGTTGCAGGGTGAAGCCCAGGTCCTTCTTCACCTGCTCCGCGATGGCATTCAGGCCGGAGACGCCGGTGCCGACCTGGCGCAGCGTCACACCCTTGATGTTCTGCGCCCAGAGGGTGGGGAAGCCGGTGATGGCCCCGCTGCCGATGGCCGCCCCCGCGAGCGACAGGGCGCCACGGCGGGTGAGGGTGGTCTTGCTCATGAAGCCTCGATCCTTCTTGTTCGTTGGTCAGGCAGCGTGGTGCGTGGCCAGGAGGTGCGCGTCGGCAGCCTCCCACCCCAGTGAAACCGCATCACCCGGGGCGACGGGCGCGGCGTGGAAAAGGCCATCCGGCAGCAGCGCCTCGGCCGCCTGGCCATCGGGGCAGGCGACGACGACGCGCACGGCGGCGCCCTGATACTCGATGGCGGTGACCGTGCCGGAGATCTGCCCGCCGGAGGGCACCAGCCGGCAGCGGTCGGTCCGCACCGCGAAGGAACCCGGCGGCAGCGCCAGTACGTTGTGGCCGCCAATGAAGCGCGCCACGAAGGCCGAGGCCGGGCGTTCGAACACCTCGCGCGGGTGGGCCGCCTGGACGATGCGGCCGCCCTCCATCACCACCGCGATATCGGACAGGGCCATCGCCTCCTCCTGCCCATGGGTGACATGGATGAAGGTGATGCCCAGTTCCCGTTGCAGGCGCTTCAGTTCCTCCCGCATCTGGGTGCGCAGGAAGGGGTCCAGCGCCGAGAGCGGTTCGTCCAGCAGCAGCACCTTGGGATGGGTGATCAGCGCTCGGGCCAGCGCCACGCGCTGCTGCTGGCCGCCCGAGAGCTGCGAGGGCAGCCGCCCCGCCATGGTGCCGAGCTGCACGAGGTCCAGGAACTCGCCGGCCCGCTTCAGCCGCTCGGCCTTGGCCACACCACGCATGCGCGGGCCGAAAGCCACGTTTTCCAGCGCCGTCAGGTGCGGGAACAGAGCGTAACTCTGAAACATCATGGCGGTGCCGCGCTGCGCCGGGGCCATGTCGGTGACGTTGCGGCCGGCGAGGAGGATATCCCCCTCGCTCACCTCCTCATGCCCCGCGATCATCCGCAACGTGCTGGTCTTGCCGCAGCCCGAGGGGCCGAGCAGGCAGCAATAGCTTCCGGGCGGTATCGCGAGGGAGACATTGTCCACCGCCACGGCGCCCCCGCCATATCGCTTGGTGACGCTGATCAGCTCCACATCCGCTTGCAATCGTTCGCCCCACCGCTTGTCGTCCCGATACGGCGGCCACCATGCAAGCGCCGCACCACCGCGGATCATGCCGTGGAACAAGGGGGCACGGAGTCATGCTGCCTGCGGCATGGGCAGGGCCGGGCCCCCGCCTGCCTTTCCGCGCGCCAGGGCCAGGCGGTCCCGCAACATACCATCCTCAATTTTGGGGATGCGCTCATGCGGGTTATCGTATCTCTGTTGCGGTGGGTCAGGAATTGTTCATGATGCACGACGCCACAACGCCATATTTCGGTCCGGTTTTCTGGGACGCCACGCAGTTACATGCCAAGCTGGACCGGCTGGTGGATCTGGCGTGGCAGCCCGGCTGGGCCCCGCTGGCCCTGGGCGAACTGATCCATCTTTGTGCCTGGCTGCGGCACGGGCAGGGCGCCGGAAGCTGGGCGGAGGTCCAGGCGGCCCTGGCCTCTCACCCGCTGCATCGCCTGATGCTGGAAGATCCGCTCATCTATCATGCCGCCGCGTCGCCGCCCGTCTGGCTCGACCTGCTGCTTGGCCATGCCGATGCGGCGCCATTGACAAACGATATCTCCAGGGCCGGCCGCGACCTCTTCGCCGCCACGCGGGACCTTGCCTGGCCCGCGGCCTTGCGGGGCCGGACCGCGTTCCTGGCGCGGATGGTGGATGCCGTGGCGGCGGAAGCACCGGGCGCCAGCATCCTGACCCTAGGCGCCGGCCACCTGAGAGAAGCGGCCGGGGTCACCGCCGCGTCCAGCCTGCAGCGGTGGAGCGTCATTGAACCGGAGTACACCGCCCGCCAGACCCTGCTGCGCGGGTTGCCAAAGGGGCTGGCGGTGCAATTCCTGCGTTGTTCCCTGCGGGGCTTCGCGCGCCAGCCGCTGGGGCGCGGCGTCTTCGACCTCGTTTGCCTGCCGGCGCTGTCGGAAGGATGGGACGATGCCACCCTGAATACGCTGGTCGGGGCCGCGTTTCAGGTGCTCAAGCCGGGCGGGCGGCTGCTGATCTGCGCGCCAGGCAAGGCGCCGCCGGAAGCCGCCTGGATGGAGGCGGTCCTGCGCTGCACGCCGCGCTGGACCGGCACGGGGGAGATGGAGGCGTTGCTGGAGCCGGTCAGGGCATCCCATTGCGCGCTGCGCCAGGTCTTTCCCAGCGTGGACGGGCACATGATCTACGCGATCCTGCGGCGCCGGGGGTAGGGACCCCCGGCAGGCGCGGATTCAGCGCACTTCGCGCGACGCCAGGGTGGCGATCTGCCGCCGCATGGCGTCCAGCAGGGCGGCGACGCGGCCACCGTTGCGGCTGATCACGGCGGAATACTCACTGCGCTGGGTCAGGCGCAGCGAGGTGCCCTCGGCGATGACATCCACCACGCGCGGCTGGCCCGCGACCTCGCCCACCCGCCAGTCGAGGCTGAAGGCGGCCGTGTTGGGGCGCTCGATGATTGTGTTGACCAGCGCATCGTCCTCGGTGCGCTGCTGGCTGCGGCCCAGGGTGAAGCGCACGCCCTGGTACTCGCCGAAGCGGGCCGAGAGATTACGGATCAGCGTTTCTTCGAACAGCGTCATGTATTCCTGCTGCTCGGCCGGGGTCGCGACCCGCCACCAGCGGCCCAGGATGAAGCGGCCCACGCCGTCCACATCCACGGCGCGGCGCAGGATGCTGGCCACCTGCTGCCGGCGCGCGGCGATGGGCTGGGAGGAATTGATGGCCGTCACCAGATCCCGGCCGGTGGCCTGGACGAACTGCGTGGCGCGGCCAAGATCGATCTCGGCATGGGCGGGCGAAATGGCCAGGTGGCCGAGGGTGGTCAAGGCTAAGGGTGCGGCCAGCATGCTGGTCAGCAGAGCGCGGCGGTTCATCCGGTAGGTCTCGTTCCGTTCAGCTATGTTCAACGCATCGGGGCTGGGCTGGTTCCCGCGCCGGCATCCAGGGCCGGCACGGCGCCGCCCTGCGCCAACGGACCGGCGCGGGAGGGAAGCTCGCTGGAGTTGCGGATCTGCTGGTTGCGGCCCTGGCGGTAGCCGCTGCGCAGCGTCGCATAAGGGTCAAGGCTGGATTCCTTGACGGAATCCAGGGTGTCGAGCAGCCCCTCGCGCGTGTCGAGCACAGTCAGGCCGATGCGCGCGTATTCTATGATATCGCCCGTGTTGCCGTTATTGGCGAGGACCCAGTTCATCGGGTCGGCGGCGATGGCGGCGCCGAAGCCGGTCAGGTCACGCGGGTTGCTCGGGCCCAGCAGCGGCAGAAACAGGTAAGGACCCTCGCCCACGCCCCAGGACGCGAAGGTCTGGCCGAAATCCTCGGTATGGCCCGGCATGCCCGCTTCCGCCGCCACGTCGAAGATGCCGCCGAGGCCGAAGGTGGTGTTGATCATGAAGCGGCCGACGGTCACCAGGAGCCGGTCCCCATTGCCCTGCAGCAGGTCGTTCGCGGCGATCAGCGGGCTGCGGAGGTTCACCAGCACGTTGCGCACGCCGGTCCGCACCGGCTGCGGCACCACGAACTGGTAGGCTTTGGCGGCGGGCCGCAGCAGCACTGTGTCGAGGCCGTCATTCACCGCGTACATGGCGCGGTTGAAAGGCTCTATCGGGTCGTTGTTCTGCTCGTATTCCGCAACGGCCTCGGGCTCGCTGGCGGGGGGGCGCGTGGCGCAGGCAGAGATGGCCAGCAGGCCGAGCAGAAGCAGCGGGGAACGTCGGAGAGAAAACATTGTCGGGGCGGATCCTGCGATAGCACCAGTGCGGCGCAAGCTTAACGAAGAGTCGCAGAGTAAAGTGTCACCGGCGCGGGCATAAATCGAACCTTTTCGCCGGCGGCACCCAAAATGCGCCCAGTACACAATATCATAAAATCCGAGACCGCGCTGCCATGGGCGCCATATCGGCCACGTCCGCCGGTTATTCAATTCCCCGGCGCCTTAGGATAGGATGTTCCTTATCATGAATCACCTCGCCGACGCCCTTTCCGGGCACGACACCGCCCAAGCGTCCGCCGGCACCCTGCGGCGCTGGCTCACCGGCCCGCGGGTCGCGAGCCTGCCGCAAAGCCTGGACCTGACGGTGCCGAAGCTGTCCTTCGAGTTCTTCCCGCCCCGTACGGAGGCGCTGGAACAGCAGCTCTGGGCCTGCGTGCGGCGGCTGGAGCCGCTGGCGCCGAGCTTCGTCTCCGTCACCTATGGCGCCGGCGGCACGACGCAGGAGCGCACCCACAACACCGTGGCCCGGCTGGTGCAGGAGACGGCGCTGACCCCCGCCGCGCACCTGACCTGCGTCGGTGCCAGCCGTGGCGAGGTCGACGACGTCGCCCGCCGCTACTGGGCGGCCGGGGTGCGCCATATTGTGGCGCTGCGCGGCGACGCGCCGGCCGGCGAGGCCGGCTACGTGCCGCATCCCGACGGCTACGCCTATGCCGCCGACCTGGTGGCCGGCCTGAAGCAGGTCGCTGATTTCGAGATCTCGGTGGCCGCCTACCCTGAGATGCACCCGACCGCGTCCTCGCCCGAGGCCGACCTGGACAACCTGAAGCGCAAGATCGATGCGGGCGCCACCCGCGCCATCACGCAGTATTTCTTCGATACCGATGTCTACCTGCGCTTCCTGGACCGCTGCCTGGCGGCCGGCATCACGGTGCCGATCGTGCCGGGCATCCTGCCGGTGTCGAATTTCAAGCAGGTCAGCAAGTTCTCGGCCATGTGCGGCACCGCCGTGCCGGGCTGGATGGGCAAGCTGTTCGAGGGGCTGGATGACGATTCCGAGACCCGCCACATGGTCGCCGCCGCCATGGCCGCCGAGCAGGTGCGGCTGCTGCAGGCCAACGGGGTGGACGAATTCCACTTCTACACGCTGAACCGGGCCGACCTCAGCTACGCCATCGCGCATATCCTGGGGGCCCGCCCGAAGAAGGGGTGAGGGGCCGCCACCAGCTTGGCCTTGTTCGCCAGACGTTCTATATCTGCGGCGTGTTGGCATCCCTGTTTCCCCTCCTGGCCCTTCCACTCCTGCTGCTGGCCGTGTCGCCGGCGGTGGCCGGCTGCACGGATGCGGCCGCGCCACGGGTGGACTGGCGCCGCTGCCTGCATGACGGGCGCGACCTGCAGGGGGTGGACCTTTCCGGTGCCGTGCTGCGCGACGCCAGCTTCTCCCGCGCCAGCCTGCAAGGCGTGAAGCTGGCGGGGGCCGAGGCGCCGGAGGTGCGCTTCACCTCGGCCGACATGACCGGCGCGGACCTCTCCGGCGCCGTGCTGCGCGGGGCCGATTTCACCCGCACCGTGCTGCGGGGCGGCTCGCTGGCGCGCGCGGACCTGCGGCAGGCGCGCTTCTTCCGCGCCGACCTGCGGGGGGTGGATTTCCAGGGCGCCGAACTGGCCGGCGCCGATCTCTCGGGTGCCCTGCTGGAGGGCGCCCTCTGGGTGGATGGCCAAAGGCGCTGTGCCGCCGACTCCGTGGGGGCCTGCCGATGACCGAGTACCTGACCCGCCTGAACCCCGAGCAGCGCGCCGCCGTCGAGGCGGTGGACGGCCCGCTTCTGGTGCTGGCCGGCGCCGGCACCGGCAAGACACGGGTGCTGACCACCCGCTTCGCGCATATCCTGATGACGCGCCGTGCTTTCCCCAACCAGGTGCTGGCCGTCACCTTCACCAACAAGGCGGCGAAGGAGATGCGGGAGCGCGTCTCCTCCATCCTGGGGCAATCGGCCGAGGGGCTGTGGCTCGGCACCTTCCACGCGCTCTGCGCCCGTATGCTGCGGCGGAACGCGGAGCTGGTGGGGCTGTCCAGCAACTTCACCATCCTCGATACCGACGACCAGATGCGGCTGCTGAAGCAAATTATGGCAGCGGCCAATATCGACACCAAGCGTTGGACGCCGCAGGTGCTGATGGGCGCCATCCAGCGCTGGAAGGACCGCGGCCTGACACCGGACCGCGTGACCGACGCCGAGGATATCGACTTCGCCAATGGCCGCGCCCGCACGCTGTATGCCGTGTACCAGGACCGGCTGAAGCAACTGAACGCCACCGATTTCGGCGACCTGCTGCTGCACGTGACCGAGATCCTGCGCAACAACCCGGACGTGCTGGCCAATTACCACCGCATGTTCCGCTACATCCTGGTGGACGAGTACCAGGACACCAATACCGTCCAGTACCTCTGGCTGCGCCTGCTGGCCCAGCGGCCGGACCCGGCCGAGCGCAACATCTGCTGCGTGGGCGACGATGACCAGTCGATCTATTCCTGGCGCGGCGCCGAGATCGAGAACATCCTGCGCTTCGAGAAGGATTTTCCCGGCGCCACCATCGTGCGGCTGGAGGCCAATTACCGCTCCACCCGGCCGATCCTGGGTGCCGCCTCGCACCTTATCGCCAACAATGCCGGGCGCATGGGCAAGACCCTGCGCCCCGGCCGCAACGATGCCGAGGGCGACAAGGTCCGCGTCGTCTCCCTCTGGGATTCCGAGGAAGAGGCGCGGATGGTGGGCGAACGCATTGAGGCGCTGCGGCGCGACGGCCACCGCCTGACCGAGATGGCCATCCTGGTGCGCGCCGGCTTCCAGACCCGCGCCTTCGAGGAACGGCTGATTACCCTGGGTGTGCCCTACCGCGTCGTCGGCGGGCAAAAATTCTACGAGCGGGTCGAGATCCGCGACGCCATGGCCTATCTGCGCGTGCTGAACCAGCCCGCCGACGACCTGGCGTTCGAGCGCATCGTCAACACCCCCAAGCGCGGCCTGGGCGATACCGGCATCCGCGCCATGCACGACCTGGCGCGGCGGGAAGGCAAGCCGCTGGTGGTGGCCGCCTGGCGGATGATCGAGACCGGCGCGCTGCGGCCGAAGCCCCGGCAGGCACTGCATGAATTGCTGGAAGGCTTCGCCCGCTGGCGCGCCGCGCTGCCGCATGAGGGCCATGTGGTGACGGTCGCGACCCTGCTGGACGAGAGCGGCTATACCGACATGTGGAAGCAGGACAAGTCGCCCGAGGCCGCCGGGCGGCTGGAGAACCTGAAGGAACTGCTGCGCGCCCTGGGCGAGTTCGAGAGCCTGGCCGGCTTTCTGGAACATGTCGCGCTGGTGATGGAGAATGACGAGAACCCGGATGCCGACCGTGTCGGCCTGATGACGCTGCACGCCGCCAAGGGCCTCGAATTCGACACCGTCTTCCTGCCGGGCTGGGAGGAAGGGCTCTTCCCCCACCAGCGCGCGCTGGACGAGGGCGGCGACAAGGGGCTCGAGGAAGAGCGGCGGCTGGCCTATGTGGGCATCACCCGTGGCCGGCAGCGCGTCATCATCAGCCACGCCGCCAACCGCCGCATCTATGCCAACTGGTCCAGCGCGGTGCCCAGCCGCTTCCTCGACGAGTTGCCGGAGGAACATATCCAGCGCGATGGCGGCGCCTCGGCCCACCGCAACAAGATGGCGTCGATGCCCTCCGCCTTTTCCGGCCAGTTCCCGCTGGTGGCGCGCAAGCCGCGCGTGGCCGAGGCGGGCGCATGGGAAGTGGCGGCCCGCCCCTCGCGCAGTGCCACCATGCCGGTCGGCCAGCGGGTGTTCCACCAGAAATTCGGTTATGGGCGTGTCGTCGCCGCCGAGGACAACAAGCTCGACGTCGAGTTTGAGCAGGCGGGGCGCAAGCGCGTGATCGATAGTTTCTTGGAAAAGGCCTGATGAACCGCCGCCACCCCCATATCCTGGAGACCCTGACGCTCGATCGGCTGCCGGAGCATTCCGTGCCGGCCTTTGAGCAGGCCTTCCAGACCGTCTGCCTGACCGTCGCCTATTTCAAGGACGACCCGACCGAGACCTGGCGCCTGGAAGCAGTGCGCGAGGCGGGCGTGGGCGACGAGAAATTGCTGCCCGCCATCTTCCTGGCCGCCGCAATGTCCGGCATCGAGGCGCCGGAACTGGTCCGCTCGCCCGTCGAGG
This sequence comes from Roseomonas sp., assembly GCA_028288745.1. Classification (GTDB taxonomy): domain Bacteria; phylum Pseudomonadota; class Alphaproteobacteria; order Acetobacterales; family Acetobacteraceae; genus Pseudoroseomonas. The sequence continues at coordinate 65,251 of JAQGHX010000108.1, forward strand.
CAGATGGCTGGCTGGCCCGTACCGTGGAAGCCTTCCCGGAGCAGGAGATCGGCGGCCGCTTCATGATCCGCCCCACCCATGTGCCGGACCCCGTCACTTACGGGCGCATCGTGCTGAAGCTGGATGCCGGCCTCGCCTTCGGCTCCGGCGAGCATGGCTCGACCCGTGGCTGCCTGATCGGGTTCGAGGGCATGGCGCATCGCCGGCCCCGGCGCATCCTGGATATCGGCACGGGCTCCGGCATCCTGGCCATGGCGGCGTCCAAGCAGTTGAAGCGCCCGGTCCTGGCCACCGATATCGAACCCTGGAGCGTGCGCATCACCGCCGACAACGCGGCCATGAACGGGCTGCGCAACATGATCCGTGCCAAGCTGGCCGATGGGTGGCGCCACCCGGCGGTGCATGGCGGCCGCTATGACCTGGTCTTCGCCAATATCCTGGCGCGGCCGCTCTGCTCGATGGCGAAGGATCTGGCGGACCACTTGGCCCCGCGCGGCACCGCCATCCTGGCCGGGCTGCTGGGCACCCAGGTGCGCATGGTGCTGGCCGCGCATCGCCGTGCCGGGCTGGTGCTGGAGCGTCGTATCGACCAGGGCGCCTGGTCGGCCCTGGTGCTGCGCAAACGCTAGACGGAAGCGGGAGCCCCAAAAGGAGATCGCCCCACTGCCCGGGGGAAGGGCAGCAGGGCGATCAAACCGAAACGGCGTTGGGGGGAGGGGGAGTAGTGAGGAGCGCCGCCCGGTAACTGGTCTCTGCCTGTACAACCCCGGCGCGTGGCCAGGGTTGCAGACAGGCCAGAAATAAATCAGGCCGCGATGCGGTTCGACTGGAACGTCACTTCGACCTGCGCCTTGCCGACCGGCAGGGTGTGGACGGTCGCGCTCGGGCGCTCGTCGTTCTTCTGGAAGACGCGGCCGATGTCGCCGCGGTTCAGGCCGATATCGGCCAGCTCGCGATCGGTGAGCATCGACAGCTCATCCATCACCCGCCGGCGGCGCGGGTATTCCATGATGGCCTGGTAAGCATTGCGGAACCACTGGCCGATCTTCACGTCGCGCTGATGCATGGCATCCTGACGGATGGCCTCGACAGCGGCAGAGTGGATGGTGGGGTTGGTGATCCGGGCGTCCATGTTAGCTGTTTTCCAAATGGCTTCAGAGTGGTCAGCGTGTCCGGCCGGTGCCGTCTCGCCCACCCTTGTGCGTTGCGGCATAGATACTCTTCCGATCAGGTTTTAGTAGCGCCGGGCTCGAGGGCGAGCCATGCGTTAAACGCATTAACAATGATTAACCATGATTTTAACGGGAGCCTCACACAGATGACACGCTCGGGAGCGCAATCTTCCAACCTCGCCATCCTTCGTTCCAGCTTGCCCGGCCTGGGGGTGGAGGGGGTGCTGGTGCCCCGCAGTGACGAATTCCTGGGCGAGTATGTGCCCCCTAGCGCCGAGCGCCTTGCATGGCTGACCGGCTTTACCGGATCTGCTGGCATGGCTGTGGTCACGGCCGAGAAGGCGGCCATCTTTACCGACGGGCGCTACACCACCCAGGTCGCCGCGCAGACCGACCCGGCGCTGTGGGAGCGCCGCCACCTGATCGATGAGCCGCCGCAGGACTGGCTGGGCGAACACGCCGCCGGCCTGCGGATCGGCTATGACCCGCGCCTGCACCCGCAATCGGCCATCGACCGCCTGGCGGAATCCGGCGCCGTGCTGGTGCCGCTGGCGGCGAACCCCATCGACGACATCTGGCATGACCGCCCGGCACCGCCCCATGCCGCCGCCGTGCCGCAGCCCGCCGAATATGCCGGCCTGTCCTCGGCCGGGAAGCGCGAGGCCGCCGCTGGCCTGCTGCGCGCGGCCGGCGAGGATGCCGCCGTGCTGGCCGACGCGCATTCCATCGCCTGGCTGCTGAACATCCGGGGCGGCGACCTGTCGCATACCCCGCTGGCCCTGGGCAGCGCCCTGCTGCATGCCGACGCGCGGGTCGACCTTTTCATGGAACCGGGCAAGCTGGGTGCCGAGGTCCGCGCGCATCTGGGCAATGAGGTGACGCTCCACCCGCCCGCCGCGCTGGCCGAGAGCCTGGCCGCGCTGGGCGGCCGCACCGTGCGGGTGGACCCCGACCTCACCCCCGTCTGGTACGCCGCGACGCTGCGCGAGGCCGGGGCCAGGCTGACCGGTGGCGAGGACCCCTGCCGCCTGCCGCGCGCGTGCAAGAACCCGGTGGAGCAGGAAGGCGCCCGCGCCGCCCACCGCCGCGACGCCGTGGCCATGGCCCGCTTCCTGGCCTGGTTCGAGGTCGCGGCCCCCCAGGGCGGGCAGACGGAGATCACCGCCGCCGATCGCCTCCTGGCCTTCCGCGCCGAGGTGCCACTGTTCCGCGGCGAGAGCTTCCCGGCCATTTCCGGCGCGGGCGAGAACGGCGCCATCATCCACTATCGCGCCATGCCCGGAAGCGAGCGCGCGATCGGTCCCGACGAGTGCTACCTGATCGACAGCGGCGCCCAGTTCACCGATGGCACCACCGACATCACCCGCACCCTCTGGACCGGCCCCGGCACGCCGCCCGCCGCTCTGAAGGACCGCTATACCCGCGTGCTGCGCGGGCATGTGGCGCTGTCCACCCTGCGTTTCCCGCAGGGCGCCGCCGGGCCGCACCTGGATGCCGTGGCGCGCCGCCCGCTCTGGGATGCCGGGCTGGATTACGACCACGGCACCGGCCATGGCGTCGGCAGCTTCCTCTCCGTGCATGAGGGGCCGGTGGCCTTCAGCCGCGCCGCCAAGCCGGTGCCGCTGCGGGAGGGCATGATCCTGTCCAACGAGCCTGGCTTCTACCTGCCCGGCGCCTATGGCATCCGCATCGAGAACCTGCTGCTGACCCGCGCCGCGCCGCAGCAGCCCGACCAGAAGAAGCCCTTCCTGGAATTCGAGACGCTGACGCTCGCGCCCTATGACCGCCGGCTGATCGACCTGCCGCTGCTGACGCCGGCGGAGCGCGCCTGGATCGACGCCTACCACGCCCGCGTGCTGGCGGAGGTCGGGCCGCAACTGGATGCCGGAACGGCCGCCTGGCTGGCCAGGGCCTGCGCGCCGCTGTGAGCCCGTCGCCGCTCGCCGGCCGGCGCGTGCTGCTGGCCTATGGGCTGGCGGGCGAGGCCATCGCGCGCCTCGCGCCCATTGGCTTCGACTATATGGGCATGCAACTGGTCTGGCTGCGGGCGCAGGGGGCGGTGGCCGAGGTGGTGGCGCTGCCCACCGCCGCCGCCATCGCGGAGAACGCCGCGCTGCTGGCCGCCGCCATCCTGGCGGAGCCCGCGCCCTGCCTGCTGGTGGCCCATAGCAAGGGCGGGCTGGAGGCGCTGGATGCCCTGCTGCACCCTGGCGTGGCGGCCCGCTGCGCCGGTTTCGTCGCGCTGCAATCGCCCTTCCTGGGCTCGCCGGTGGCGGATGCCGTGCTGCGCTCGCCCCGCATCCATGGCGCCGCGCGGCGGCTGGCGCAATTGCTGCGCGCCGGCAGCGGCGCCGGGTTGGTGGACCTGACCACGGACGCGCGCGCCGCCTGGATGGAGCGCCATGCCGGGGCGGTGGCGGCGCTCACCACGAGCCTGCCGGTGCTGTGCGTCGGCAGCCAGGTGCGGCGCGACACCGCCACCGGTCCCGACCGCCGCTACCTGCCCCTGGCCGACTGGATGGAACGGCATGGCGCCGGGCCGAATGACGGGCTGGTCTCCGTGGCCTCCGCCCTGCTGCCGGGCGCGCGGCACTGGGTGCTGAATGCCAGCCACCGCGCCCTGGTCTCGGCCGGGGAGGGGCGGGACCCGGTCGGCGTGTTGCGGCAGGCGCTGGGGGCGCTGCTCAGCCCTGCGCCGCCATCTGCCGCCATTCCGCCTCCGTCAGCGTCCTGACGCCCAGTTCCGCCGCCTTCTTGGCCTTGGAACCCGCATCCGCGCCTACTACGACAAAATCGGTTTTTTTCGAAACGCTCTTGGTCACCTTGGCGCCCAGGCGCTCGGCCACCGCCTCGGCCTCGTCGCGGCTGGTCTGTTCCAGCGTGCCGGTGAAGACCACCACCTTGCCGGCGAAGGGGCTGCCGCTGCCGCCGATGCGCTCCGCTGGCAGCGGCGTCACTTCCGACAGCAGGTCGTCCAGCGCCTCGCGGTTGCGGTGCTCAGCGAAAAATTCCGCGAGTTCCGTGGCGATGGCGGGGCCGATGCCCTGGATGGAACCCAGTTCCTCCCGCGCCTCGGAGCCGATGGTGGTGGCGGCCAGCATCTTGGCGCGCCATTCCGCCACATCGTGATAATGCCGCGCCAGCAGCTTGGCGTTCTGCGCGCCGATGCGGCGGATGCCGAGGGCGAAGATGAAGCGCTCCAGCGGCGGTTCGCGCCGGCTCTCGATGGCGGCGAGCAGGTTGGCGATCTTCCTGGAATCCTTCTTCGACCCTTTGCCCCAGCCTTCCCATTGCCGGATCGTCTCGACATGCGGGGCAAGGCGGAAGATATCCGCGGGGCTTTTGACGATTTCCGCATTGTGCAGGGCGATGATGTTCTCCTCGCCCAGCCCCTCGATATCCAACGCGTTGCGGCTGACGAAGTGCTTCAGCCGCTCGACCGTCTGGGCCGGGCAGATCAGCCCGCCGGTGCAGCGGCGCACCACCTCGCCTTCCGGCCGCACGGCGTGGCTGCCGCAGGCGGGGCAATGCGTCAGCGGCCTCCAGGCCTCGCTCGTGGCCGGGCGTTTCTCCAGCACTACGCTGACAATTTGCGGAATCACGTCGCCCGCGCGCTGCAACACCACCGTGTCGCCGATCCGCACATCCTTGCGGGCGATCTCGTCCTCGTTGTGCAGCGTCGCGTGCTGCACCATGACGCCGCCGACATTCACCGGCTGCATCACCGCGCGCGGCGTCAGCGCGCCCGTGCGGCCCACCTGGATTTCTATTCGTAGCAGAACGGTGGTGGCCTGCTCCGCCGGGAACTTCCAGGCGATGGCCCAGCGCGGCGTGCGGCCGACGAAACCGAGCCGCTTCTGCCAGTCCAACCGGTCGAGTTTATAGACCACGCCATCAATGTCGTAATCCAGCCCGGCGCGCTGCCCGGCGAGTTCGGCCTGGAAGGCTTCCGCCGCGTGCTCGTCGGGCAGCAGGCGGGAGAGCGGGTTCACCTGAAAACCCCAGGCCCGGAGTTGCTCCAGGTAATCCCAATGCGTCTCCGCCACCGGCGTGCTGGAGGCGCCCTGGGCATAAGCGAAGAATTTCAGCGGCCGCCGCGCCGTCACCTCCGGGTCCAATTGCCGGAGCGACCCGGCGGCGGCGTTGCGCGGATTGGCAGGGATGCGGATATCCGGCCCCACCTTCTCGCCGCGCTCGCGCCTCTGCTCGCGCTCCTCATGCAGCCGCGTCTGCTCGGCATGGAAGGCCAGGAAATCCGCCTTGGTCATGAAGACCTCGCCACGGATTTCGATGTGTCCGGGGAAGGGGGCGGGAAGCCGGCGCGGCAGATCGTCCAGCGTTTCAAGGTTGCGGGTGATATCCTCGCCCACCGTGCCATCGCCCCGCGTCGCGCCGCGCACGAAGACGCCGTTCTCATAGGTCAGGTTGACCGAAAGCCCGTCGATCTTCGGCTCACCGACGAAGCGCAGCACCTCCTCCTCGCCCAGCTTGAGGAAGCGCCGGACGCTCTTGGCGAATTCGGCGAAATCCTCCGGCGCGAAGGCATTGTCCAGGCTCAGCATCGGCGTGCCGTGGCGGGACTTGGCGAAGCCCGCGGCCGGCGCGGCGCCGGGGGTGGCCCCGCTCGGGCTGTCCGCCCGCTTCAGGCTGGGGAACAGCGCCTCGATCGCGGTATTGCGGCGGCGCAGGGCGTCGTATTCGGCGTCCGTCAAATCGGGCGCGTCATTCTGGTGGTATGCGATATCGGCCGCCGCGATCTCCTCGGCCAGCGCCGCCAGCTCGGCGCCGGCATCCTCTTCGGTCAGGTCTTCGGGGGGCGTGTCGCGGCGGTTCATGCCGCTTGCTAACGCGCGACGCGGCCAACCGACAATGCCCGGCCTGTTCTTTTACGCGAGAACCGCGCCCGGCCGAGCTTAGGCCGAGCCGGCCAGCAGGCTGTCGGCGGCCGCGCGCGCCGCTTCGGTCACGGTTTCGCCGGCCAGCATCCGGGCCAGTTCCTCCCGCCGCGTGGCCGGGGCCAGGATGTCCACCCGCGTCTCGGCCCGGTCGGCGCGGATGCCCTTGGACACGCGCAGGTGCTGGGCGCCGCGCGCCGCCACCTGCGGGCTGTGGGTCACCACCAGAACCTGCAGCCGCTCGGCCACCCGTTGCAGCCGCTCGCCCACCGCCGCCGCCGTGGCGCCGCCGATGCCGCTGTCGACCTCATCGAAGACCAGCGTCGGCACCGGGCTGCCGCGGGCCAGCACCACCTTCAGCGCCAGCATCAGCCGCGACAATTCGCCGCCGGAGGCGATCTTGTCGAGCTGCCCTGGCTTCTGGCCGGGATTGGTGGAGACCAGGAACATGATGCGGTCCAGCCCGTCGCTGGCCCAGCCGCGCTCGTCGCGCCGCTCGATGGAAATATGCAGCCGGGCGCGGTCCAGCTTCAGTGGCTTCAGCTCGCGCGCCACGGCCTCTTCCAGCTTGCCTGCAGTGGCGCGGCGGGTGGCGGAGAGCGACTGCGCCACCTCCAGGTAGCGGGCGCGGGCGGCGGCGGCGGCGGCCTCCAGCGCGCCGGCGCGCTCGGCTCCGGCATCCAGCGCCGCCAGCCGGGCCTTGAGGTCCCGCAGCAGGGCGGGCAGTTCCACCACCGGCACGGCGTGCTTGCGCGCGGCGGCGCGCAGCGCGAAGAGGCGCTCTTCCACATGCTCCAGCCGGCGCGGGTCGGGCGCCATGCCGGAGGCAAGGCGCTCCAGCAGCCCTTCCGCCTCGGCCAGCGCATCCTGCGCCTGGCCCAGGGCGGTGATGGCAGGGGCGGCCTCCTCATTGGGCGGGGGCAGGCGTTCCAGCGCGCGGGCGGCATTGCGCAGGGCGGCGGCGGGCCCGGCCCCGCCACGGCGGTCGCGCGGCTGCAAGTCGGAGAGGGCGGAGGCCACGGCCTCGGCGCGCCGCTCGCTCTGCTGCATGGTGCCGCGCTCCTGCGCCAGCGCGTCCTCCTCGCCCTCCTGGGGGGAAAGGGCGTCGAGTTCCTCGGAGGCGTGGCGCAACCATTCCTCGTCGCGCTGGGCACTGGCGATGGCATCCCGCGCGGCTTCCAGGTCCCGCTCGGCCCCGCGCCAGGCGCGGAAGGCCTCGGAGGTGGCGGTGCGGGCGGGCTCCAGCGCGCCAAAGGCATCCAGCAGCCCGGCATGGGTGGATGGGTCGGCCAGCCCCACCTGATCGTGCTGCCCCTGGACTTCCACCAGCAGCGCGCCCAGCCGCCGCAGCAACCCGACGCCCACCGGCTGGTCATTGACGAAGGCGCGGGAGCGGCCATCGGCCTGCACCACGCGGCGCAGCACCAGCTCATCCTCCGCGGCGATGCCCTGCTCGGAGAGCAGGCTGAGCGCCGGGTGAGTGGGGGCCAATTGAAAACAGGCCACGACCGAGGCCAGGGACTGGCCGGAGCGAACCATGCCGGCTTCCGCCCGCTGGCCCAGCGCGAGGCCCAGGCTGTCGAGCAGAATGGACTTGCCGGCACCGGTCTCGCCCGTCAGCACCGTGAGACCGGCGCCGAGGGCGAGGTCCAGCCGTTCGATCAGAACGACATCGCGGATGGCCAGCGAGACCAGCATGCAGCCGGTCTCAGAAGACCCAGTCGAGGCTGCGGCGCAGGAAGCCCGGCCGGTCGCCCGGGGCCGGTGGGGCGCCATCCACCAGCAATGCGTAGGAATCCTGGTACCAGGCGCTGCCCGGGTAGTTGTGGCCCAGCACGCTGGCGGTCTTGCGCGCTTCCTCGGTCAGGCCGAGCGAGGTGTAGATCTCGGTCAGGCGGTGCAACGCCTCGGGCACATGGTTGGTGGTCTGGTATTCATCGACCACGCGGCGGAAGCGGCCGATGGCGGCCGAGAGCAGCCCACGATCCTGGTAGAAGCGGCCGATGCTCATCTCGCGCCCGGCGAGGTGGTCGCGCGCCAGGTCGATCTTGAGCGAGGCATCGCGCGCATAGGAACTGCCGGGGAAGCGGTTCACCACTTCCTGCAACTGCGCCAGCGCCAGCTCGGTCCCCTTCTGGTCGCGGTCCGAGTCGACAATCTGCTCGTAGTAGCAGAGCGCGCGCAGGTAATAGGCGTAGGCGATGTCGCGATGGCCGGGGTGAAGCTGGATGAAGCGGTTCAGGCCCCCGATCGACTCGGTGTAGCGGTTCCGCATGTAATCGGAATAGGCCGACATCAGCGAGGCGCCGGTCGCCCAGGTGGAATACGGGTGCTCCCGTTCCACGGCGTCGAAGAATTCCTGCGCCTGCTGGTAACGCTCCTGCTTCAGGGAATCCATCCCCGCGGCATAGAGCGCTTCCGGCGACTGCGCGGACATATCGGCGCGTGACGCGAGGGAGCTGGTTTTACCATCCCAAGCGCTGCAGGCGCCGAGCCAGAGCGGGGCGGCCAGCAGAAGGGACAGGCGGAGGGTCTGGGTAAGACGGGTGCGCATCGCGGCGGCTCTATATCACGCTGCCCGGTGTACCGACCAGGGGGCGTTCAGGCTGCCACCGCTTCACGCGCCATCTGCCGGGGGGCAGAGACGACGAACGCCTCGTCATCCTGCCAGCGCCAGGCGGCCGGGTCAGCGAAGAGGGCGCGCAGGAGCCGGTTGTTCAGCGCGTGGCCGGACCGCTCGCCACTGAAGCGGGCGCGCAGCGGGGCACCGGCCAGGGCCAGGTCGCCGACCACATCCAGCAGCTTGTGGCGCACAAATTCGTTGGTGTGGCGCAGGCCACCCGGGTTCAGGACCAGCGGGCCGTCCACCACCACGGCATTGGCCAGGCTACCGCCCTGGGCCAGCCCGATGGCGCGCAGCCGCGCCACGTCCTCCGCCAGGGTGAAGGTGCGGGCATCGGCCAGCAGCGCGCGGAAGGAACTCTCCGTCACCCGCAGCGTCATGGCCTGGCGGCCAATGGCGGTATTGCTGAAGTCGATGGCCAGCGACGCCTCGAAACCCGGGGTCGCGGTGGGGGCCAACTCGGCCCAGGCGGCGTCAGGGCCTTCACCCTCGGTGACGCGCACGGTCTTGAGAACCTCGATCCGGTTGCGCGACACCAGGCTGTCCACCGTGCCGGCGCAGTCGATCAGGAAGACGAAGGGGGCGGCCGAGCCATCCATGATGGGCACTTCCGGGCCGTCCACATCGATCACTGCATCGTCGATGCCGCAGGCGGCGAGGGCGGCCATCACATGCTCGATAGTGCCGATGCGGGCTTCCGGGTGACCGGGCGCCACCAGGGCCGTGCACAGGCGGGTATCGCCCACCCAGTCGAACCGGGCCGGCAGGTCCAGCCCGAGGTCGGTGCGGCGGAAAACAATGCCGCTGCCGGTGGCGGCGGGCCGAAGCGTCAGGCTGGCACGCAGGCCGGAATGCAGACCGACGCCCACGCAGCCGATGGGCGCCTTCAGCGTCGTCCGCCGACCCGTCTCAACTGCGAGAAAACCGTCCATTATCCGCCTCTGCTCATTCGTCGGCCGCGACAGCGCAAGTGAACAACGCTCTGGCCATGGCCTAGATGGCACCGGAAGAGGGGCGGCGCGAGTCAACGCTTGTTACCGCGTATTTCGCTATAAGCTGTTGTTTTAAAATGGTTAATTAAAAGCAAAAAGGCCCCCGTATCATACGGGGGCCTTTTGCGTGGGGCGCTGGTGGCGCTGGGCGTCAGTTGCTCTGGCGGCGCAGGAAGGTCGGGATGTCCAGCCCGCCCATCTCGTCGGGCTGCGCCGGGCGCGGGGCAGGCTGGGGCGCGGCCGCGCGAGGTGCCGCGGGCGCCTGGGGCGCGGGCGGGGTGGTATCACCCTCGGCGCCCAGGTTGCGGCGCATCAGGCCGGTCGCCTTGCGGAACAGGCTGAAGCCACCGCCGCTCGGCGCGGGCGCCGAGACCGGGGGCGGCGCCGATGCGGCGCGGTGGGCCGTGGGCGGGGTGCGTGGCTGCGACTCGGCCTGCTGGGCGGCGATGCTGGCCGGGATATCCTCGGGCGAGGGGGCCTCATAGGCATAGGCGGCCTGGCTCTCGGCGAAACCGGCCTGGGCATGCTGCGGCACCGGCGCCGGCGCCACGGAATGCGCCATGCCCGCCGGGCGGCGCGGGGCGCCAGCCATCGGGCCGACCCGCACCGGGCCACCTGGGCCACCCTGCTGCGGCATGGCGGCACGC
>JAQGHX010000130.1 GCA_028288745.1 Roseomonas sp.
ATGAAATTGCCGCCCAGGCCGAGGAAGGCGCGTACGCGGCCCTCGATAATGCCCTCGCAGGCCTCCACCGTGTTGAGGCCGGCCTTGCGTGGAGGCTCGAACCGGTATTGCTCCGCCAGCTTGTCCAGCGGCACCAGTTCCGGCTTCTCGGAAATGCCAACGGTGCGCTGGCCCTGCACGTTGGAATGGCCGCGCACCGGGCAGATGCCGGCACCGGGCTTGCCGATATTGCCGCGCAGCAGCAGCAGGTTGACCAGCATCTGTACGTTCTCGACGCCGCGCCGGTGCTGCGTCAGTCCCATCCCATAGATGCCGATGACCGAATCCGCCGCCGCATAGGTGCGGGCCGCGCCTTCCAGCGCCACGCGGGTGAGACCGGATTCCTTCTCGATCTCAGGCCAGCCGGACTTGCGCGCGAACCGCGCGAAGGCTTCCAGGCCATGGGTATGCTGGGCGATGAAGGCGTGGTCCAGCACGGGGGTTCCGCCCGAGGCGCGCGCGGCATCATCGGCCTCGATCAGCGCCTTGCACATGCCGAGTATGGCGGCGATGTCGCCGCCCGCCCGCACCTGGTGATATTGGGAGGAAATGCGGGTCTCCGAGCCCGTCAGCATTTCCGTGAGCGCCTGGGGATTGGTGAAACGCTCCAGCCCGCGCTCGCGCAGCGGGTTGAAGGTGACGATCGGCACGTCGCGACGCGCGGCGTCCTGCAACGGGTGCAACATGCGCGGGCTGTTGGACCCGACATTCTGCCCGAAGAAGAAGATGCAGGACGTCCGTTCGAAATCCTCCAGCGACACCGTGCCGATGGGTATCCCGATGCTCTCCGGCAGCGCCACCGAAGTGCTTTCGTGGCACATGTTGGAGGAATCGGGCAGGTTGTTCGTGCCGTAGAGCCGCGCGAACAGCCCCCACATGTAGGACGCCTCCAGCGACGCGCGGCCGGAGGCATAGAACACCACAGCTTCAGGCTTCAACTTGCGCAACTCGGCGCCGATTTCCTGGAAGGCGTCCTCCCAGGGAACCGGGCGGTAAGTGTCCGTCGCCGCGTCCCAGCGCATCGGATGGGTCAGGCGGCCGGCGGCCTCCAGGTCATGGTCGCGCCAGCCACGCAACTCGGCCAGCGTATGGCCCGCGAAGAATTCCGGTGGCAGGCGCTTGGCGGTGATTTCCCAGGCGGTCGCCTTGGCCCCGTTCTCACAATACTCGAACGGCCTCGGTTCCGCCGGCTTGCTCCAGGCACAACTGACGCAGGCATACCCGTCGGGTTTGTTCTGCTTCAGCAGGACGGCGTTGCCGCTGACCAGCCTTTCCTCGCGGTGCAGGATGCCTTCTACGGACTTCAGCGATCCCCAGCCCCCGGCGGGGCCTTCATACGGTTCGATCGTCTCGTTTTCGGTCATCGTGCTTCGCCTCCCGCCGCCGGCCCTGGGCGGGCGGCATGATCGAATGGGTTATCCAGGGGCTTGACGGATGGGCGCCAGGCTCGTGGATAAATGTCCTGCTCCGGTTCATCGCGCCGTTTCAGCCCCTTCCCCGCGCGCGGCTCGAAGAAAGACGGGCGAGGCGGGAAATGTGGCACGCAGTCTGGCATAGTCGGTTCCGGCCGGGCGGGCAGGAGCCGGCGACACGATGATCAGGGTGACACCATGATTAACGCCGTGGCCGCGCCTGCGTTGCGCGCCTTCCCCAGGCCGGCCCAGGGGTCGGAAGGCACTTATTAACAATAAGTCATCGTTGAACTTTAAATGAACGTACAAATGCGTGGAAGTGCGCCATAAGGATGCCGTGCCTGAATCCGGGCTTCGGCCCACGGGATATGACCATGCAGCTTGCGCCACACCAGCCAATACCAAAGCGTCATCCGCGCCACGGGATCACCATGCGGCTGGCCGGAAGCGGGATGCGAATGCGCTGTCGGGCCTGAAGCCCGCCGCCGCTCATGCCGTCCTGAATCATTCTTTCGGCGCTGGTGCCCGTCGGGCCCGGCCTGGGAATACCCCTATGATCGCTTCTCGTCCTATCGACATCGCCGGCCGCTTCGTCGGCGTCGCCGTATCCCACGCCACTGGCTGGCGGTTCCGTGCCGTGGACCCGGTGGTGAACGGCCTGAACGGCGCCACCTTCCCCAGCCTCAGCGAGGCAGCGCGGGTCGCGCGGCTGGTGGCCTCCCGGTCGCGGGACTGGCCGACCGACAAGCCCATCCCCGCGAATTGAGCAGGCGGCAGGGCGGGCGCGGCGGTCATGCCGCCGCGCCCGCCCTTGTCAGCTCTTATGGATCGGGTCGATCCAGGGCACGTTCTCCGGCTTCTCGGCAGGCTCGATATCCAGGTTCACGACCACCGCCTCGTTGTCGCTGCGCACCAGCACGCATTCCAGCGTCTCGTCGGTCGAGGCATTGATCTCCTGGTGCGGCACGAAGGGGGGCACGTAGATGAAGTCGCCGGGCCCGGCTTCCGCCACGAATTCCAGCGCCTCGCCCCAGCGCATGCGGGCGCGGCCCTTCAGCACGTAAATCACGCTTTCCAGCGGCCCGTGGTGATGCGCTCCTGTCTTGGCATTGGCATGGATATGTACTGTGCCGGCCCAGATTTTCTGAGCGCCGACCCGGGCCAGGTTGATGGCGGCGGCGCGATTCATGCCCGGCGTCTGCGCCGTATTCTCGTCCAACTGGTCACCCGGAATGACGCGGACCCCGGTATGCTTCCAGCCATCCTGCGGGGTGCCCGCGGGCTCCAGCGAGGAATGGTCGTGCCCGTCATGCGGCATGGTGAAAATTCTCCAAAGACTGACCCGGTCCTGCCAAGCGGAGGCCGGGCATAAAATACATACCAAAAATTGGTTTATCGAAATAGCACGAGAGAATACAGGGGTTATCAGCTTATCATTGTAGCGCGGATATCGCCGTCCCGCCCCAGTACCGCCATGCCGACGCCGGCCTGCACCCGGCCGAAGCCGACATCGAGGCTGGCGCCATTGAGCCGCAGGTTGCGCAGGGACACCCGCTCCAGGAAGCCCGGCAGCACAGGCCGTTGGAATTCGACGCAGCCCAGCGCCGAGTCAAACCTCAGCCCGAGGCAGGCGGCCAGCAGCGACAGCGGCGCCACGGCGGCCCAGGCCTGCGGCGCGCAGGCCACCGGATAAGGGGTTGGCCCATTGCCGTTGCGGCGCGGGAAGCCACAGAACAGTTCCGGCAGCCGCCGTAGTTCCAGATGCTCGGCCGTGGCGAAGAGGCCTTCCAGCACCCGCGCGGCCTCGGCCCGGAAGCCGTAGCGGGAGAAGCCCTCCGCGATCATGGCATTGTCGTGCGGCCAGACGGAGCCGTTATGGTAGCTCATCGGATTGTAGCGGGCCTCGCCGACGGCGAGCGTGCGGATGCCCCAGCCGGAGAAGCTGGCCGGGTCCATCAGCGTATGCACCAGCCGCGCCGCGCGCTCCGGCTTGGCGATGCCGGCGAACAGCGCATGGCCGGCATTGGAGCTGCGCACCCGGCAGGGCTGCTTCCGCCCGTCCAGCGCCAGCACGTAGCTGCCCAGCGCCTCATCCCAGAAGGCGGCATCGAAGGCCTCGCGCAGCCCGGCGGCGCGCTGTTCCAGCACCACGGCCCGCTCCGGCCGCCCCAGCGCGCGGGCGATGCACGCGGCGCCCTGCCAGGCGGCGTAGACATAGGCCTGCATTTCCACCAGCGCGATCGGGCCCTCGGCCAGCGTGCCGTCGGCGTGGAAGACGCTGTCGCCGCTATCCTTCCAACCCTGGTTGACCAACCCCTGCGGCGTGCGCCGCTGGTATTCCACGAAGCCATCGCCGTCACGGTCGCCGGAGAAGTCGATCCAGCCCAGCGCGGCCTCGATATTCGGCCAGAGCCTGTCCAGCGTCGCGACATCGCCGGTGCGGTCCAGATAGGCGCCCGCCAGCATCACGAAAAGCGGCGTGGAATCGACGCTGCCGTAATAGCGGCCATAGGGCACCTCCCCCAGCCGCGCCATTTCACCGGCCCGCATCTCGTGCAGAATCTTGCCGGGCTCGGCATCATTGGCCGGGTCCTCATGCCTGGCCTGGGTCTCCGCCAAAAAGTCGAGCACGCCGTGCGCGATTTCCGGGTCGAACCACAGCGCCTGCCAGGCGGTGATCAGCGCGTCGCGGCCGAAGGCGGTGCTGAACCATGGGATGCCGGCATAGGGGTAAGGGCCGCCCGGCTTGTCGGTCAGCAGCATGCCCAGGTCGGCGGTCGCGCGGTGCAGCACCTCGTTGAAGATCTCGTGCGAGGTTTCCACCTTCGCCGCCCTCGCCCGGGCACGCCGCAGCGCGCGGCGGGAGGCGCGCAGGGCGGTATGGAAGGCGCGGTCTGCCTCCTGCACCGGGGCTTCCGGCAACGGGCCATCGCCCACGCCGGCCACCAGGAACACCACGCGTTGCTCGCCCGGCGGCAACTCGAAGGCAAAGCCGGCGCTGGCGGGGCCGATGGTGTCGGGCACCGGCGCGAAATGCAGGGCGGTGCGGCGCGTCACCATGTCCAGGCCGGTATAGGCGAGGGTGACGTCCCTGACCTCCACCTGGGGCGGGTGCAGGGTGCCGCGCGCCGGGCGGGTGCGCCCGCGCACCTCGAACAGGTCCGCGAAATCGGCGGCGAAGGCGAAATCCAGCCGCACCCGGCAAGGGCGCTCGCCGAAGTTACGGATGGCGATCCGCTCGTGGCAGGCGCCGCTGAAGATGAACTTGGACCGGCGCAGGTGCAGCCCGCTGCGCGACACGTCGTCGGCGGGGCCTTCCACGGCATCGGCATTCGTCAGGTCGCAGGTCAGGGTGGTGTTGTCCGCGCTCAGGGCCGATCCCAGCAGCACCGGCATGGACCCGTTCAGCGTCAGGCTGAGGCGGGAGAGATAGCGGGTATCGAGGTGATACAGGCCCTCCGGGCTGCCGGGCAGGCCATCGAGGTCCCCGGCGCGGTCGAACAGGCCGAAACTGTCGCCATGCTTCAGCGTCCGCGGGCGGCGTTCCTGCAAGGACGTGCGGACGGCGGGTGCCGTGTCGGTCTGGGGCATCTTGAGTTGCTGCAACGGTTGGCTCTCCCGGCTGTCCACTCCATGTCGAACGGCGGGGCACGATGTCCAGCCCTGGCGGTGGCCTGACGACGCCGGCAGGGCCGTTTTCACCTTTTGTCACGCAAGCATCTGGTCACTGGCATCTGGTCACTCAGGCATCGCGCCCGGCCGGCGGAACCGGGCGGATGGCCCGCTCAGCCCTGGCGCGGCTGCCAGGCCAGCAGCCGCAGCGCATTGAGCGTGACCAGCACCGTGGCGCCGGTATCGGCCAGGACCGCCGGCCACAGCCCGGTGATGCCCAGCAGCGTCGTGACCAGCAGCACCAGCTTCAGCCCCACCGCGACGGCGACGTTCTGCCGCACATTGGCCAGCGTGGCACGGGAGAGTTCCACCAGCTCCGCCACGCCCGCCACCTGGCCGCGCAGCAGCGCGGCGTCGGCCGCTTCCAGCGCCACGTCGGTGCCGCCGCCCATCGCGATGCCCACCGAGGCCGCCGCCAGGGCCGGGGCGTCGTTGATGCCATCCCCCACCATGGCCACCGGGCCCGCTGCCTTCAGCGCGCCGATATGGCGCAGCTTGTCGGCGGGTAGCAGCCCGGCCTCGACCTCCAGCCCCAGCACGCGCGCCACGGCGGCACCGGTGCGCGGGTTGTCGCCGGTCAGCATCACCGGCCGCAGCCCGAGCCGCCGCAGGCTGGCGATGCCGGCGGCGGCATCCGCCCGTGGCTCGTCGCGCAAGGCCACCAGCGCCAGCGGCACGGTGCCGGAGAGCACCGCGACCACGGTCTTGCCCTCGGCCTCCAGCGCTGCGATGCGCGGGTCGTCGATCCTGGCGCCGGCCTCCGCCGCATAGCGCGGGCTGCCGATGGCGATGCGGGCGCCCTCCACCAGCCCCTGCGCGGCCCGGCCCGGCACGGCGCCACCTTCCGTCGCCACCGGCAGCGGGAACAGGCCGCGTGCCTCCGCCTCGGCGACAATCGCGCGCGCCAGGGGGTGGGAGGAGCCCTGCTCCACCGCCGCCGCCAGCCGCAGGGCCGCCAGAGGGTCGGTGCCGCCGAGCGGCAGCAGGTCGGTCACGCGCGGGCGGCCTTCCGTCAGCGTGCCGGTCTTGTCGAAGGCGACGATGCGGGCGGCGCCGATCGCCTCCAGCGCCGCGCCGCCTTTGACCAACAGCCCGCGCCGCGCGCCCGCCGAGAGGCCCGAGGCCATGGCCGCCGGCACCGAGATGACCAGCGCGCAAGGGCAGGCCACCAGCAGCAGCGCCAGCCCGCGATAGAACCAGACCCCCCACTCGCCGCCCAGCAGGGGCGGCACCAGCATGGTCAGGGCCGCGGCGGCCATGGCGGTGGGGGTCCACCAGGTGCTGAACCGCTCGATGAAGCGCTGGGTAGGGGCGCGGGAGGCGGTGGCTTCCTCCACCAGCCGCACGATGCGGGCTAGGGTATTGTCGGCGGCGCCACGCGTCACGCGCACCCGCAGCGCGCCATCGGTATTGATGGAGGCCGCGACCACCGTCCCGCCCGGGCCGCGCGGGACCGGCATGCTCTCGCCGGTGACGGGGCTTTCGTCGAGCGCGGAATGACCTTCCAGGATCTCGCCGTCGCAGGGCACGCGGTCGCCGGGGCGCAGCCGCACGATGTCGCCAGGGGCGAGTGCGGTGGAGGGTATCTCCTCCAGTTCGCCAGCGGCGGTTTCACGCCGTGCCGTGCGGGGCAGCAGGGAGGCCAGGGCGCGGATGCCGGCCCGCGCCCGCCCGGCGGCGACATTCTCCAGCAATTCGCCAAGCGCGAAGAGGAAGACCACCAGCGCCGCCTCTTCCGTCGCGCCGATCACGATGGCGCCGATGGCCGCGACGGACATCAGCATCTCGATGGAAAAAGGGCTGCCGACGCGGGCCAGCGCGATGGCGCGGCGGCCGAAGGGCCAGAGCCCGGCCAGGGTGGCCGCCAGCCAGAACCCCTGGGCCCCGGCCGGCAGCACCAGCGAAAGGCCCCAGGCCAGGGCGACCAGGCCGCCGATCAGAAAGACCAGCCATGCCTTCGCGGTGCGCCACCAAGGGGTGCCGGCCGCCAGTTCCTCGTCCTTCGCGCCATGGACATGCGGATGCGCGGGGGCCGCCGGTCGAGCCTCCGCGCCGTGGTCGTGGTCGTGGTCGTGGTCGGAATGCCCCGCGGGATCATGGCCGCAACAGCCGGCATGGTCGTGGAACGGCGCCGTTTCCGCCGCCGGGGCGATGCGCCGGGCGAGGTAGCCCAGGGCCTCGACCTGCTGCTCGACCGCTTCGGCCGTGGCGCCACCGGGGGCCCGGCGCAGGCTCAGCCGCTCGGCCATCAAGTTGACGGCGATGCCGCTGACCCCGGGCAGGCGCGCCACGGCCTTTTCCACCTTGGCGACGCAGGCGGCGCAATCCATGCCGCCCACCCGCCATGCGAGCGTCTCGCCTTCCTGGTCCCGCGCCATCCGAAGCCTCCATCACGCCGATATGCTGTTATGGCACCTCCAGCGACCGGAGGTTCAAGAGGAGTCCCACCAAACACTTGGCTGTCACAGATATTGGGTCGAACGGGCCTGATGCCGGAGAGGCCGCGATCTGTGCCAAACTTTTTGTTCGCGTTTTGTTTATGATGATAGCGTGGCCGTATGTCCCTCCCCTCCCCCTCCCTCACGCTAAACCGGCCCGCCCTGCTCTCACCCCCCTTTGAGCAGTTCGCCCGCCTGGCATTCGTGGCCCACTGCGGCGACCCGGCCCATCCTGTCTCGGACGTCACCGCAGCCAAGGGCAATGCTCCCTGGCGGATGTCCTGACCGGGTTCAGGTGCATGGCCTGCAGTGGCGAGGCCCAGTCCGTCTCCCTCCGGCAGAAGTGCTATGGAGGATGGATTATTCAGCCGGTCATGACGCCGAAGGAGGCCCCGTCATGGCAATGACGGCAGGGCAGCTCCGTGAGTGCCTGGCCCGGCTCCGCTGGCCGTAATGGCGAATCGCTGAAGACCTTGGCGTGACGCAGCTCAAGGTTCGGAAATGGTCCGCCGGGATCGACCCGATTCCCGAGGTGGTAGCGGTTTGGATCCGGGATCTCAGTTCCGGCATGGCGGCCGTCTACGCGCGCTGTCCGCCCCCGGCCGTGCCGAGGCAGGCGCACAGGAAGCGTGCGGCGGGTTGATCGATCTGACCATGCCGGCACTCAGGAATGGCACCTTCGCGGCTGATGCCAGAGAGGGCGTCTACGCGACTTCCGATGCCTGAAGTGCCGCAGGCAGACTTCCGCCTCGGCGAAGAGAATGTGTGAGCTGGGCCATGGCGACCGCCAGCTGGTCGGCATCCAGAAGCGCATAAGGTGCAAGGTGTGCGGCAACGTTGGCGCGGTTCTGACAATTAACGGCCATTGGACTGGCCCCGAATGGTCTAAGTCCTGTTAGAGCTTGAATGCTGATCCCATGTTCTGGACATGGTGGAGAGCAACAGCAATCAGGTTTTCACGGATGCGGCCTGGGCGGTGTGGGAGCCGCTCATCGAGGAGGTCAGGCCTCACGGCAAGACGCCGCCGAAGGAACTGCGCCGCA
>JAQGHX010000137.1 GCA_028288745.1 Roseomonas sp.
GGTGCCGCTGACGGCGAAGCCCGCGCGGTGGGCCGCCATGGCGATGGCCCGGCCGGCATAACCAAGGCCAAGGATGAGCATGGATTCTGTCATGCCCCGGCATGTGGCGCGGCGGGCGGCACCCCGCTAGACTGCGCGCCATGCGAACCCCCCTGCGCAGAATGCTGCTGGGCGTGTCCGCCGTCGCATCGCTGAGCGCGATCGCGGTGGGTGGCCTCCTTCTGGTGCATTCGACCACGCTGACCGAAGCGGCCGAGACGCACGCCATGCCCCCCGCCCCGCCTGAGGCGCAGGCCCCGGCCGTACCCTCGCCCTCGGTGGATGACAGCCTGCCGCTGCCGCCCGAGCCCCCCCGCCTGACCGAAGGCCCCGAATACGAAACCTGCCTGAACCTGCTGCGCGCCGACCCCGACGACGCCATCGCCATGGCCGAGGCCTGGGAACAGCGCGGCACGGGTGGCGAGGGCGCGCGCCATTGCATGGCGCTGGCCATGCTGGCGCTTGGCGAGCCCGGCCGCGCCGCCGAGCGGCTGGAACGGCTGGCCGCCACATCCCCCGCCAGCGCGCTGGCGCGGGCGGCGGTCTATGCCCAGGCCTCGCAGGCCTGGACCATGGCCAACCAGCCCGGCCGCGCCTATGCCGCCAGCACCCTGGCCCTGATGCTATCGCCCGAGGACGCGGCGCTGCTGGTGGACCGCGCCCTGGCCGCCGCCAGCCTGGGCCGCTACGGCGAGGCCCTGCTGGACCTGGACCACGCCCTGACGCTGGAGCCGGGGCGCACCGACACGCTGGTCTTCCGCGCCGCCGCGCTACGCCACCTGGAGCGCCAGGCCGAGGCGATGCGCGATGTCGAAGCCGCCCTCAAGCTGGACCCGGAGCAGGCCGAGGCTTTGCTGGAACGCGGCATCCTGAAGCAGTTAAAGGGCGACACCATCGGCGCCCGGGCGGATTGGGAACGCGCGATCGACAGCGCGCCGGACAGCGCCACGGCCGATCTGGCGCGGCAGAACCTGGCCTTGAACGAGGCGGGGCCGCGCCGGCGGTAACGGGGGGCCGGGGGATTTCCCCTGGACTCCGTCCCTTTTCTCCGGTGACAGGCGCGCGCTTTTCAAGGCGGGCGGGAAAGACCTTCCCCCGCCCCGGCGCCTCAAAAATCCAGGTCGGCGTAATAGGGCGGCGGGTTCACGCCGCTGACACGGTCCGCCAGCAGGGGGCGGAAAGCGGGGCGGGACTTCACCCGCGCGTACCAGTCCTTCGCCGCGTCGTTCAGGCCCCAGTCGACATCGCCGATATAGTCGAGGGTCGAGAGATGCGCCGCCGCCGTCAGGTCGGCCAGGGAAAGCGAGTTGCCGGCCAGCCAGAGCCGCGTCTCGGCCAGCCAGCCGAGATAATCCAGGTGCGGCTTCAGGTTGGCATAGCCGGCCCGCAGCGCGGCGGCATCCGGGTTGCCGCGGCCCATCAGCCGCTTCATCTGCTTTTCGTAATAGAGGTTGGTGGTGACCTCACGGGCGAACTTGCCGTCGAACCAGGCGACCAGCCGGCGCACCTCGGCGCGCTCACCAAGCGTGCGGCCCAGCAGCGGCATCTCGGGGTAGGCTTCGTCCAGGTACTCGCAGATGGCGTAGCTGTCGGCCAGGACCAGGCCGTTTTCCTCAGTCAGCACGGGCACGGTGCAGGCCGGGTTCATCTCCAGGAATTCTTCCCGCCGCTCCCAGACCCGCTCGATCCGGAGCTCGAAAGGAATACGCTTCTCATTCAGCGCGAGACGGACCTTCCGGGCGAAAGGGGACAAGGGCAGATGATACAAAATTCGCATACAGGGCGCCGGAGATGCAGGAAGGGGGCGCTTATCGCATGGGCACCGGTGCCCCGCTAGCTTCGCCTCACGTAATCGTGAGTATTTGGCGGGATTGTTACGCGTGGGACTGAAGCGGGGGCCCGGCAATGGCCAAGCCCCCGCCTGGGTTCATTCCGCCGCGACGGCCAGATGCTCCATCGGCTGCGGCAGATACTTGGCGTATTCCTTCGGCACGACATGCCAGAAGCGGCCGCGCTCGGAGGCCCAGTCGTTCAGCAGCCGCGCGGCGAGGCGCGAGCCGGTTTCGGCCACATGCCGCGCCACCAGTTCCCGCAACACGCCTTCCCAGTGCGGGGAGGACAGGCGGCGCCAGAGCAGCGTGTCCGGGTTCACCCGCTGCTCGAAACTGTCGTCGGCGTCGTAGATGAAGGCTTGGCCGCCGGTGAAGCCCGCGCCGAAATTGTCGCCCACCGCGCCCAGGATGACGACATGGCCGCCCGTCATGTACTCGCAGCCATTGGCGCCGCAGCCTTCCACGACCACCGTGGCGCCGGAATTGCGCACGGCGAAGCGCTCGCCGGCCTGGCCCGCCGCGAACATCTCGCCCGATGTCGCGCCGTACAGGCAGGTATTGCCGACGATGGCGTTCTCGTTCCACACCAGCGTGGAGGATGGCGCCGGGCGGATGACGATGGTGCCACCCGACAGGCCCTTGCCGACATAGTCATTGGCGTCGCCCAGCACTTCCAGCTTCAGGCCGCGCACCGCGAAGGCGCCCAGCGACTGGCCGGCGGAACCGCGCAGCCGCACCGTCAGGTGGCCCGGCTGCAGCCCGGTCATGCCGAACTTGCGCACGATCTTGCTGCTGATCTTGGTGCCGATGGCGCGGTGGGTATTCCGTACGTTGTAGGCCAGTTGCATCTTCTCGCCGCGCTCGAACAGCGAGGACGCATCGCGGATCATGTCGGCATCCAGCGTCTCCGGCACCTCGTTGCGGCCTTCCAGCGTGCAATGGCGCGGGTAGGGGCCGGAATCGGCCTGCACCAGCAGCGGGTTGAGGTCGAGGTCGTCCAGGTCCTCCGACCCGCGCGACACCTGCTTCAGCAGGTCGGTGCGGCCGATGATCTCCTCCAGCCGCCGCACGCCGAGTTCCGCCAGAATTTCACGGACTTCCTCGGCCACGAAGGAGAACAGGCTGATGACCTTCTCCGGCGTGCCGGTGAACTTCTTGCGCAGGTCCTCATCCTGGCTGCACACGCCGACGGGGCAGGTATTGCTGTGGCACTGGCGCACCATGATGCAGCCCATCGCCACCAGGGACGCCGTGCCGATGCCGAATTCCTCGGCACCCAGCATGGCGGCCATCACCACGTCGCGGCCGGTCTTCAGCCCGCCATCGGTGCGCAGCCTGATGCGGTGGCGCAGCCGGTTGAGCAGCAGCACCTGGTGGGTCTCGGAGAGGCCCATCTCCCACGGCAGCCCGGCATACTTGATGGAGGAGACAGGCGAGGCGCCCGTGCCGCCATTATGGCCCGAGACCAGGATGGCATCGGCCTTGGCCTTCGCCACGCCCGCCGCGATCGTGCCGATGCCCGAGCGCGACACCAGCTTCACGCAGACGGTCGCATCCGGGTTGATCTGCTTCAGGTCATAGATGAGCTGCGCCAGATCCTCGATCGAATAGATGTCGTGGTGCGGCGGCGGCGAGATCAGCGTGACCCCCGGCGTCGAGTGCCGCAGCTTCGCGATCAGGCCGGTGACCTTGAAACCGGGCAGTTGCCCGCCTTCGCCGGGCTTGGCGCCCTGGGCCACCTTGATCTCGATCTCCTTGCAGTTATTCAGGTACTCGGCGGTGACGCCGAACCGGCCCGAGGAAATCTGCTTGATGGCCGAATTGGCGTTGTCGCCATTGGCACGCGGCTTCGCGCGCTCCGGGTCCTCGCCGCCCTCGCCGCTGTCGCTGCGGGCGCCGATGCGGTTCATCGCGATGGACAGCGTCTCATGCGCCTCGGGCGACAGCGCGCCGAGCGAGATGCCAGGCGAGATCAGGCGCTTGCGGATCTCGGTGATGCTCTCGACTTCCTCGATGGCGATGGGCTTGCAGCCCTCGGCGCGGAAATCCAGCAGGTCGCGCAGCGCCACGGGCGGCAGCTTCCGCACCGCGTCCGAATAGCGCTTGAAGGTCTGGTAGCTGTCGGTTTCCACCGCGTGCTGCAGCATATGGATCAGGTTGGCCTCGAAGGCATGCGCCTCGCCGCGGCGGCGCAGCTTGTAGAGCCCGCCGACCGGCAGCACCGCGGCCTCCGAGCCCCAGCCCTTCTCATGCATCGCCAGCACCCGCCGCGCGATACCGGAAAGCCCGATGCCCGAGATGCGCGACTGCGTGCCGGGGAAGAATTCCGCCACCAATGCGCGCGACAGCCCGATGGCCTCGAAATTCATGCCCCCGCGATAGGAGGACAGGACGGAAATGCCCATCTTGGACATGGTCTTCAGCAGGCCCTTGTCGATGGCGCGGCGGTAGCGCGCGACGCAATCCTTCAAGGTCAGCTCGCCGAACAGGCCACGCCGGTGCCGGTCCGCGATGCTCTCCTGCGCCAGGTAGGCGTTCACCGTGGTGGCGCCCGCGCCGATCAGCACCGCGAAGTAATGCACGTCCACGCATTCGGCGGCGCGCACGTTCAGACTGGTAAACGTGCGGAGCGAGTGCTTGACGAGATGCGTGTGCACGCCGCCCACCGCCAGGATCATCGGGATGGCGGCGCGTTCGGCGCAGGCATCCTCGTCGGTCAGGATGACGTGGGCGCAGCCGGAGCGCACGCCCTCCTCCGCCTCATGCCGGATACGTTCCAGCGCGCGGCGCAGCCCGGCCTCGCCCTCCTCCGCCGGGAAGGTGCAATCGACGGTGCAGACGGTGGCGCCCATGTAGCCGCGCATCGCCTCGAACTCGGCATTGGAGAGCACGGGGCTTTCCAATTGCAGAATGTCGCACTGGGTCGGATCCTCGTCGAGGATATTGCCCAGGTTGCCGAGGCGCGTCTTGATGGTCATCACCCGCGTCTCGCGCAGGCTGTCGATCGGCGGGTTCGTCACCTGGGCGAACATCTGCCGGAAGAAATGGTGCAGGCCCCGGTAGTGGCGGGACAGCACGGCGATGGGCGTGTCGTCGCCCATGCTGCCAATGGCCTCGGCGCCATCCTCCACCATCGGGTGCAGGATCGTCTCCAGGTCCTCCATGGTGAAGCCCATGGCGAGCTGGCGGCGGCGCAGGGCCTCGCCGGTCAGGGTCTGGGTTTCATCGACCTCGTTGCGGACGATGCCGTCGATCTTGGTGGTGCGCTTGTTCCAGTCGCCGAAGGACTTGCGGGCGGCCAGCATGTCCTTCACTTCGTCAGCGTTGTAGAAGCGTTGCGTCTCCAGATCCACGGCGATGGTCTGGCCGGGGCCGATGCGGCCCTTGGCCAGGATCTCATCCTCGCGCAGCTTCACCATGCCCGTCTCGGAGCCCACGATCAGCAGGTTGCCGGCGGTGATGCTGTAGCGCATCGGCCGCAGCCCGTTGCGGTCCAGCCCCGCGATGGCCCAGCGCCCGTCGGTCGCGGCGATGGCGGCGGGGCCGTCCCACGGCTCCATCACCGCGTTGCAGTACATGAACAGGTCCTGGTGCGCCTGCGGCATGGTGGCGTTGCTGCCGGTGCTCTCCGGGATCAGCATGGCCTTGGCCATCGGCGCGTCGCGGCCCGCGCGCACCAGCAGCTCGAACACATTGTCCAGCGTCGCGGTGTCGGAGCCGCCGGCCTGCACGATGGGCTTCAGGTCGTCCATGAAGGGGTCGAGCAACGGGTGCGCCAGCCGCGTCTCGTGGCTCTTCATCCAGTTGACGTTGCCGTGGACGGTGTTGATCTCGCCGTTATGCGCCAGCATCCGGAACGGCTGCGCCAGCCGCCAGGTCGGGAAGGTATTGGTCGAGTAGCGCTGGTGATAGATCGCGAAGCGGCTGATGAAACGCTCGTCGGTCAGGTCGGGATAAAAGTCGGTCAGGTTCTCCGCGAGGAACATGCCTTTGTAGATCAGCGAGCGGCAGGAGAAACTGCACAGGTACAGCTCCGGCACCTGCGCCGCGATGGCCTGCTTCTCGATGCGGCGGCGGATGACGTAGAGGTCGCGCTCGCAGGTGGCCTCGTCGCGCTGCTCGGGGTCCCAGATCAGGATCTGCTCGATCTCGGGGCGCGTCGCATTGGCCTTCTCGCCGATGCAGGACACGTCGATCGGCACCTGCCGCCAGCCATAGATATGGTAGCCGGCATTGAGGATCTCGGTCTCCACGATCTGGCGGCAGCGTTCCTGCGCGCCCAGGTCGGTCTTGGGCATGAACACCATGCCGACCGCGATGCGCCCGGGGCGCAGCCGGTCGCCGCCGCGCTCGACCACTTCCGCGAAGAAGTCCTGCGGGATCTCGATATGGATGCCGGCGCCGTCACCGGTCTTGCCATCGGCATCCACGGCGCCACGGTGCCAGACCGCCTTCAGCGCATCGATGCCCGCCTGCACCACGTCGCGGCGGGGCTTGCCGTCCAGAGCCGCCACCAGGCCGACGCCGCAGGCATCGTGCTCGGTGACATCCATATGGCCCGCGCCACTCAGCAGGGCGGCATTGCGGGCATAGGTCTCGGCGAAGGTGGCACCGGTTTCGGTCACGTCGCGCATGGCGCAGTCCCTTCTGGCAGGGTGTCTTCTAACGGGCAGCGGCAGGGGCCGGCCCGGGCAGGGAAGCCGGCCCCGGGCGGGGGCCGGAAATTCAGGCCGCCTGGATCGTCAGGCGCCGGGGCCGCGGGGGCGATGATCCCGGCGCCCGCAGGCATCACGGCGCATCACTCGGCCGCCATCGCCGGCGCGGCCTTCGCGGTCACGTATTTCTCGATCTGGTCGGCGGCGTCGCGCCCGTCGCGGATGCCCCAGACCACCAGGGAGGCACCGCGCACGATGTCGCCGGCCGCGAAGACGCCGGGCAGGTCGGTCATCATGTTGCGGCGGTCCACCTTCACCGTGCCCCAGCGGGAGACGGAGAGCGCGGGCTCGCTGAACATGGCGGGCAGGTCCTCCGGGTCGAAGCCCAGCGCCTTGATCACCAGGTCGGCGGGCTCGACGAAGGCGCTGCCGGCGATGGGCTCGACCTGCTGGCGGCCGGTGGCGTCCGGCAGGCCCAGATGCATCTTCACGGCCTGCACGCCGGTCACGGCGCCCTCGCCCACGAAACCCTCGGGCGCGCAGAGCCAGGCGAAGCGCACGCCCTCTTCCTCGGCATTCTTCACCTCGCGCAGCGAGCCGGGCATATTGGCCTTGTCGCGGCGGTAGAGGCAGGTGACGGCCTTCGCGCCCTGGCGGATAGCGGTGCGCACGCAATCCATGGCGGTGTCGCCGCCGCCGATCACCACCACCGTCTTGCCGGCGGCATTCAGCGCGCCATTCTCGAATTCCGGCACGGCGTCGCCCAGCCCCTCGCGGTTGGAGGCGGTGAGGTAATCCAGCGCCGGGACGATGCCGTTCAGCTCAGCGCCCGCGCCGCCGATATCGCGCGCCTTGTAGACACCGGTGGCGATCAGCACGGCGTCATGCTTCGCGCGCAGTTCGTCCAGCGTGACGTCCTCGCCAACGCGGCAGTTCAGCACGAACTGGATGCCGCCGGCGGCGAATTGCTCGGCGCGGCGGATCACCACGTCCTTCTCAAGCTTGAAGTTGGGGATGCCGTAGATCATCAGCCCACCCACGCGATCGTAGCGGTCATAGACTGTCACCTGCCAGCCGCGCTTCCGCAGCCGCTCGGCCGCCGCCAGGCCCGCCGGGCCGGCGCCGATGATGGCGACCGAATGCGCGACCTCGCGCGAGGGCGTCGGCGGCTTCACCCAGCCCTTTTCCCAGGCGGTGTCAGTGATGTAGCGCTCCACAGCGCCGATGGTGACGCTCTCGAAGCCCTTCTCGATGACGCAATTGCCTTCGCAGAGGCGGTCCTGCGGGCAAACGCGGCCACAGATCTCGGGGAAAGTGTTGGTGGCGGAGGAAACCTCGTAGGCCTCTTCCAGGCGCCCCTCGGCGGTGAGCTTCAGCCAGTCCGGGATATTCTGGTTCAGCGGGCAATGCACCGAGCAGAAGGGCACGCCGCACTGGCTGCAGCGGCTGGCCTGGGCACTGGCACGCTCCGCGGTGAAGCGCTGGTAGATCTCGCCGAAATCCTCACGCCGCACGGCCGCGTCACGCTTGTCCGGCGTCTGTTGCGACAGGCGCACGAATTGCAGCATGCGTTCGGCCATGGCGAAGGCTCCCCCGGGGCAGGAAGAAAAAACGATTGGACATGTTCAGAGAACCGGGTGCCCAGCGGCAGGCGTAGCAACCGGCGCAAGGGCTCCCGCCGTCTCGAGGGGACCATAAACGCTGTCGCGCCTGCCACACCAGCGGTTTTTAGCTATTAAGACAGCATTTCTGTCCTATATTTTTAGCTGGCGGGTCAAAATCAGGTCAGCCTTGGCGAATTCGCCGCTTAAAGGTCCGCTTCGGACTTTTAGGTCGAAGCGCGCCTTCCATGCCCGCCGCCCCGGCGGAACCGCGACAGGTAATCCGGCACCACCAACTCCATGGACTTCGGCTCGATACCCAATTCCGCGAAGCCCAGCGCCCCGGGTGACACCACATTATCCCGGCCCAACTGCGCGAGTTGGTCCCGGGTCAGGGGCGGGTTGGGCAGGCATTCGCCCAGCCGGGCCTGCAACCGCAACAGCCCTTCCGGCACGTCCACCAGCCGGTTGTGGCGGCCGGTGACATCCAGCACGAACGCCATCAACTCGCGGAAGGTCGCGACCCGCGGGCCGCCGAGTTCATAGATCCGGCCCTCGGTGCCCTCCTGCGTCAGGGCGGCCAGTACCGCATCGGCCACATCGCCCACATAGGCCGGCTGAAACCGGGTCTTGCCGCGCACCACCGGCATGAAGGGCAGCAGCCGGGCGATGCCCGCGAAACGGTTGAAGAACTTGTCGTCCGGCCCAAAGACGATGGAAGGCCGCAGAATGGTGGCGCGGGGGAAGGCCGCCAGCAGCGCCGCCTCGCCGGCCGCCTTGCTGCGGGCATAGGCACTGGGGCTCTGCGCGTCCGCCCCGATCGCCGAGAGATGCACCATCCGCCACACCCCGGCCGCCGCCGCCGCCCGGCCGATCCGCCCCGGCAACTCGCCCTGCAGACGTTGGAAGTCGCCTTGCTTCTTCTCGGCCAGGATTCCGATCAGGTTGACCACCACCTGGGACTCGGCCACGGCGCGGGCGATGGCGCTGTCCTCGCGGAGATCGGCGGGCAGCCCGACCACTTGGCCGACCTTGCCCTGGGTCATCAGTGCCCGGGCCGCCTCGGGGTTGCGGCCGACCACGCGCACCACGTATTCCTGGCGCGCCAGGCGCTGGACGATCTGCCGGCCGATGAATCCCGCGCCGCCGAACACCGTCGCCACCTTGCGTGTGACCATGGCCAAATCTCCTGCTGCGTCCCTGTGGTCACGATATGGGGTGCCCTGACATGCGCCAAGCGACATACATGGCCGCGTGCCAACCTTTGACCCTCCCCTTTCCCCTCTCTATATGCAGGGCTCACGGGGCGGTCCGCGCACCGGCCCACACGACCCGATAAGGTTTCCGATGACCCTGCCGCTGATGCCGAAGGCCACCGCCGTGTGGCTCATCGAGAAGACGTCCCTCTCCTTCGAACAGGTCGCCGACTTCGTCGGCATGCACCCACTGGAAGTCCAGGCGATCGCCGATGGCGAGGTGGCGCAAGGCATCGTCGGCTACGACCCGGTCCAGAACAGCCAGTTGACGCGGGAAGAGATCCTGCGTTGCGAGGCCGACCCGAATGCCCGGCTGAAGCTGATCCCCAGCGCCATGCCGCTGGCGAAGGGCCGCGGCAAGGGCGCGCGCTACACCCCGGTGTCCAAGCGTAATGACCGGCCGGACGCCATCGCTTTCCTGCTGCGCAACTTTCCGCAATTGACGGAAGGCCAGATCGGCAAGCTGCTGGGCACCACCAAGGACACCATCGCCAAGGTGCGGGACCGCACCCATTGGAACAGCGCCAACATCAAGCCGCGCGACCCGGTGATCCTGGGCCTCTGCAGCCAGGGCGACCTGAACGGCGCCGTGATCGCGGCCGGTGGCAATCCGGCCACGGCGCCACTGCCGCTCGAAGAAGGTGAAGACGCCGTCTAAGGCGCCTTTCCGCTACCAAATATTTGAGCGAAAGAGCCCCGGCCCTGTTTCCCTGAAGCGTGCCTCCGGCATCCCGCCGGGGGGCTTCAGGACACGGTCACCGAAGGCATTGGCGCGTGATCCGCCGGGAAAGCGCGCTTCCCCGGCGGCCGCGAGGGACAAGCCCTCAGCGGTTGGCGCGCAGCTTCTCCATCTCTTCTTTCAGGCGCAGCTTGGCGCGTTTGAGGCGAACCAGCGTGCTGGCATCGGGGGCCGGCCGGTTACCTTCCTCTGATAGTTGCCGATCCAAGCTTGCGTGACGATCCTGCAAGCTATTGAGGCGGGGCTGGTGCGTCATGATCACGCTTTATCCTCCACGCAGTTGGGTGAACACCGTGGGTGCTGCCTCCCCGCCGCACACGGCGGCCGTGGGGAGCGTCCACCCCCGGAAGGCACGACACCCGCAACCCTGCCCCGCGCGGCGTCATCCGGCCGGCGGGCACAGGCCGCTGGGCGACCGTGCCAGAGCATGATATGGCGTTTTCTTCCTCCGATGCGACTCTTAACCGCCGAGTAATGCGCCCGATGCTGGCCGACCGAGACAGCCTTCTCCGCCGCCTGCACGAGCTTCGCAGCGAGCATCGCGACCTGGATACCGTGATCGCACGCATGGAAGACAGCCCGGTGGACCAGCTTCAGCTACAACGGCTGAAGAAGCGTAAATTAAAATTGAAGGATGAGGTCGCCTGGCTGGAGAGCCGGCTGGTGCCCGACATCATCGCCTGAGACCCTCCCCCGGGCGGAGCGGGACTTTCGCGCTGGACAATCCGGGCGGAGCACGGCACAGCCGCCGCCTTGAACAACCCTTTGTTCGCAGGATGTCGCGTGACCGATAGCACCCCCGGCAGCACTCCCCCCGGCAGCCAGACGGCGCCGCTCGTTGGCATCATCATGGGCAGCCGCTCGGACTGGGAGACGATGCGCCATGCGTCCGAAACGCTGGATCGACTCGGCGTTCCGCATGAATGCAAGGTGATCTCGGCCCACCGCACCCCGCAGCGCATGTACGACTACGCCCATGGCGCGGCGCCGCGGGGCCTGCGCGTCATCATCGCCGGTGCCGGCGGCGCGGCACACCTGCCGGGCATGACCGCCTCGCTCACCCGCCTGCCGGTGCTGGGCGTGCCGGTCGAGAGCCACGCGCTGAAGGGCATGGACAGCCTGCTCTCCATCGCGCAGATGCCGGCCGGCATTCCCGTCGGCACCCTGGCCATTGGCCGGGCGGGCGCCGTGAACGCGGGGCTGCTGGCCGCCGCCATCCTGGCCACCACCGACGCGGCGCTGGCCGCCCGGCTGGACCGCTACCGCGCGGACCAGACCGACGCCGTGGCGGAGACGCCCGAGTGAGCGCCGCCTCCCCCCGCCCCGCCGCCTTTCCGCTGGCGCCCAATGCCACCATCGGCATCCTGGGCGGCGGGCAGCTCGGCCGCATGTCGGCATTGGCGGCGGCCGAACTGGGCTACCGCTGCCATATCTACGCGCCGCAGGATAACGAGCCGGGGATGCTGGTCTCCGCTGCTCGCACCATCGCGGATTATGAGGACGCGGCGGCGCTCGCCGCCTTCGCCGCCGCCGTCGACGTGGTGACCTTCGAATTCGAGAACGTACCCGTCCGCACGCTGGAGATCCTGGCGCCGCTGGTGCCCTGCCGCCCCGGCCCGAAGGCGCTGGCCGTCTGCCAGGACCGCCTGCAGGAAAAGGCCTTCTTCGGGTCGGCCGGCGTGCCTGTCGCGCCCTGGGCCGCGGTGACCACCGAGGCGGAACTGCGCGACGCCATCGCCCGCATAGGGCTGCCGGCGGTGCTGAAGACGACCCGCCTCGGCTATGACGGCCGCGGCCAGGCCGTGCTGCGGGAGCCGGGGGACGCGGCGGCGGCCTGGGCACGGCTTTCGCCACGCCCGCTGATCCTGGAAGCCTTCGTGCCCTTCACCCAGGAACTTTCCGCCATCGCCGCGCGTGGGGCCGATGGCGCCACCGCTGTCTATGACGCGGTGGAGAACCGGCACCGCCACCACATTCTCGACCTGTCCTTCGCCCCGGCCCGCGTGGCCCCGGCGGTGGCCGATGCCGCCCGCGCCCATGCCGCCCGCGTCGCCGCCGCGCTGGAACTGGTGGGCGTGCTGGCGGTGGAGTTTTTCCTGCTGCCCGATGGCACGCTGCTGGGCAACGAGATCGCGCCCCGCCCGCATAATTCCGGCCACTGGACGCAGGACGCCTGCCAGTCCAGCCAGTTCCACCAGCATATCCGCGCTGTCGCCGGCCTGCCGCTGGGTGGCGCCGCGCGGCACTCGGATGCCGTGATGCGCAATCTGGTGGGGCCCGAGGGCATGGCGCGCCTGCCTGCCCTGGCTGCCGACACTGGTGTTTCCCTGCACCTTTATGGCAAGGCCAGCGCCCGCGAAGGCCGCAAGATGGGCCATGCCAACAGGCTGTTCCGCCTCGAATCGCTGGCATTCACAGCGGAGGCTGAGCTTCTCTCCGAGCTGTGACCTAAATGTATCACCCCCTCTGTGCCCCAAAAGACACAGAAGGGAGGAAACAGCCACAGGCATAATGCAACGTCCCCGAATGAATGCTAGTTCATGGCCAACGCAGCGCCACTCCGGATTGCACCGTGGGTTCAGCGACGCGGTTTGCCTCTGGTGGATCGAGGAGAAAGATCAAATGAACTTCAAGAAGGCGCTTCTGGCCGCCACGGTTTTGGCCCTGCCGCTCGCCGCGCAGGCCCAGCCGATCACCGGTGTGTATGTCGGTGCTGGCGCCGGTTACAACTATTTGCAGGACGCGGACCTGTCGATCCCCGGCCAGTCCGGCTCGGTCAGCGCCGAGTTCGAGAACGGCATCGTCGGCGTGCTCAGCGTCGGTTACGGCTTCGGCAACGGCCTGCGCGCTGAAATCGAAGGCAACTACCGCCAGAACGACGTCGACACCATCGGCAACCTGCCGGGCATCGGCGGCACCGCTCGCACCTACGGCGCGATGGTGAACGCCCTGTACGACTTCAATGTCGGCCTGCCCGTCGTTCCCTATGTCGGCGCCGGCATCGGTTACGCCTGGACAGACTACGACACCGTCCGGTCGCGTGGCGTCGTCACCACCACGATCGACGACACCGACGGCCAGTTCGCCTTCCAGGGCATCGCCGGTCTCGCCTTCCCGATCGCGGCCGTTCCCGGCCTGGCGCTGACGGCCGAGTACCGCTTCCTCGGTACGCTTGAGCCCGAGATGAGGTCCGTCTCGCGCGTCGGCACCGGCCCCATCAGCCGCTCCAAGGTCGATACCGAGAACTACAACCACTCGGCGCTGATCGGCCTGCGTTATGCCTTCAACGCCCCGCGCCCGGCGGCCGCCGTGGTCCCCGTCGCCGTGGCGCCGGCCGCCGCTCCCGCCCCGGCCCGCACCTACCTGGTGTTCTTCGACTTCGACCGCGCCGACCTGACGGACCGTGCCCGTCAGATCATCGCCGAAGCCGCGCAGAACGCCGGCCGCGTGCAGACCACGC
>JAQGHX010000146.1 GCA_028288745.1 Roseomonas sp.
CCTGGTCTTCCACGGCGGCTCCGGCTCCGAGAAGGCCAAGATCACCGAGGCCGTGTCCTATGGCGTGTTCAAGATGAACATCGACACCGACACGCAGTTCGCCTTCGCCGAACCGGTCGGCCGCTACGTGCAGACCAACGCGGTGGCCTTCACGCACCAGATCGACCCCGCGACCGGCAAGCCGACGAAGAAGTTCTACGACCCGCGCAAGTGGCTGCGCGCCGCCGAGAAGGGCATCGTCGCACGGCTGGACGAGGCCTTCGCCGACCTGGGCTCGGCCGGGCGCAGCGTCGCCGGCTAGAGCTTGACTGCTGAAGGTGGAAGCACCGCAAGGCGTGAATCACGCGAGCAACAACAGGCTGGAGCAGGTGGAGTGAGACCCCGCGAACGAAACCTGCCCTAGGGCCGGCGGCCGGAGGTCAGGCAGGGGCTGCGGCGGGCGAAGGGCCGCAACGCCGGCGGCAAGCGGCCCGGATCGTCGCCGGCCGCCAGTTGCGCCCGTCCCTCTTCCGTCCACTGGGCCGGGCGGATCGTGGGGTCGCCGAAGGAGCCGCCGACATGCACCGGCACGTCCAGCGCATAGGCGCCGGTCGTCGCGGCCTCGCTGCTGATCGTCAGGTCCAGGCGTTGCCGCAGCAGGTCGAACCGCCCCTGCCCCGCGATGGTGCCGTGCTCGGAGCGGATGCGCAGCGGCGACACCGTGCCGGCCCCGGCGCGGATGTCGAGCACCCCCAGCAGGCAGGAGATCGCGCTGCGGCCGCTGGCGGTGCGGAACAGCGCCCGGATGTCGGTGGAGGCGATTTCCACCGCCTGCCGCGCGATGCTGCCGCCGGCCATCGCCACCACGGCGGACAGGTGCGCGCCGCGCGCCGCCGTGTTCAGGGTGGCGCCATCGGCCACCAGCGCCACATGCCCGTCCATGGGGCCCGAGACCGGCACCGGCCCGATGCCCAGCACGCGCCGCAGCGCCTGCACCTCCAGGCCCGAGAAATCCACCTCGGCCGTGACGTGGCCGCCTTTCGTCTGTCCCCCGCCGGCCGCCTCGATCTTGCCCTCCGCCCGCACCCGCGCGCCCTGGTAGCCGAGGCGCAATTCCTCCACGGCCACGCGGCCGGGGGTCAACGCCGCCGCCAGCCGCGCGTCGGTGGCACGGACGCCCGCATAGGTTAGCTGGCGCGCGGTCACGCGCGCCGTCACCAGCGTATCGGGCGCGTGCTCGACGGCGAGGGAAAAATCCGCCCCGGGGCGCTGGCCCCGGCGCCCCTCACCGGACAGCGCATCGAGGTCGAGCCGGTCGAAGGCGAGGTCCACCGTCACGTCGTCCGGCTGCCCGCGCGCCCCTTCCACCAGGCGCAGCGTCGCGGCGGTGATGGCGGCCTCGCCCAGCGTGCCGGTGGCCTGGCTCAGTTGCCAGAGCGGGCCGGTATGCTCCAGCGTGCCGGACAGGCGCAGCGCCGGGTCCAGCCCGCTGGTGACGCCGGCGATCGCCAGGATCGCGGCGGGTGTCGCCGCGTCCAGGGCCAGTTCGCCCCTGGCCCCCTCCAGCGCCAGCGGGTCGGTCATGCCGCCCTGGAAACGCAGCTTGGTCTCGCCGGAGACGAGGCGCAGGTCGGCCTCGTAGACCTTCTCCGCGTCGCGCAGGGCGGTGAAGGGCGCCAGCAACGCCTCCAGCGTGATCGGCACGTCGTTATAGGCGCCCGAGGCCGTCATGCGGACCGGCTGCCCCGCATCCGCCGCCTGGAGGGCCACCCCATCCAGCCGGATGCGCAGCAGGGCGCCGCTGGAGGTGCGGTAGATGATCTCGCCGCCGGTCAACCGGGCGTCCAGCAGGGTGGGGAACCCGGCGCGGCGCGAGGCTCCGGCCGATGCCGCCGGCCGGACGCCGGATGCGCCGCCCGCATCCTTGCCGCCCTCATCCTTGCCGCCAGCATGACCTAGTTGCAGGCGCAGGCCATCCAGCGCCAGCCGCCGGATGAGCGGGGCACCGGAGAGCAGCGAGAGCGCATCGACCTCCATCGAGGCGCTACCGATCTCCATCATGGGGCCAGGGCCACCGGGCGGGCCCTCCAGCCGGGCATCCCGCAGCGCCAGCGTGATCCAGCGGCCCGGCGTCAGGTGCAGCGCGCCGAAGCCGGCATCCCGGCCCAGCGCCTGGGCCGCGCCCCAGGCGGCCAGCGGTCCCAGGTCGAACCGCCCCACCAGCAGCCAGGCCGCGACGAGCAGGGCGGCGAGCAGCGTGGCGATCCAGGCGAACCAGCGGAGCATGGCATGATCTCTCTTTGGGCCATGGGACCCATGGCACGGCATGGCGCGGCGGAGGCGCCCGGCCCACGGATAATCCCATCGGTTGCATCATGTCTGTATCGGGGCCGCCGGGCCAGCAGGGCCGCTGCCCCGCCTCGATCTTCCTGACCGTCACGGGCGGGCCGGGAATGCAGCCCGGCGGCAGTCGCCCCGATGCTTTCGGCGGATACCCGGCCGCGGCACGGGCGGCGGCGCTTGCCTGCCGCCGCGGATACGCACAGTCTCGGTCCTGACCGAGAAAGGGCACACGGCATGATGATGGAACGAAACCGCACGGGAAAAGCGCCGGAGGGCCCCGCCATGGGCC
>JAQGHX010000166.1 GCA_028288745.1 Roseomonas sp.
CGGGCGCGGCCAACCAGGGCGGGCGGTCCACCCGCAGCAGCGGCACGCCGCCGCTGGCCGCCACCGCGTGGCGCGTCATCCGCGCGGCGAAGGGGTGGGTGGCATCCACCAGCCGCCCGATGCCTTCGGCCTCCAGGTAGCGCCGCAGCCCCGCCACGCCGCCGAAGCCGCCGATGCGCGTCGGCACCGCCTGCGGCCGTGGCGCGCGGGTGACCCCGGCCAGCGAGAGGGTGGCGTCGAACCGCGCATCCGCCGCCAGCAGCCGCGCCAGGGCCGAGCCCTCCGTCGTTCCCCCCAGGACCAGCACCTTCAATGTCCCAACACCTTCAATGTCCATGACCTCCCCGCACTGGCTGACCATCCTGGGCATTGGCGAGGACGGCGTAAACGGCCTGGCACCCGCGGCCCGCGCGTTGCTGCGCGGGGCGGGGGTGGTCTATGGCGCGCGGCGGCACCTGGCGCTGGCCGGGCCGCTGACCAGTGGCGAGGCCCGCCCCTGGCCCAGCCCGATGCAGGATGCCTTCCCCGCCCTGCTGGCGCGCCGGCCGCGGCCGACGGTGGTGCTGGCCTCGGGCGATCCCTTCTGCTTCGGGGTGGGCAGCCTGCTGGCCGGGCTGGTGGAACCGGCGGAGATGCTCTGCGTCCCCGCGCCGTCATCCCTGGCGCTGGCCCGCGCGCGGCTGGGCTGGGCGGCGCAGGACTGCGCCACGGTCAGCTTCTGCGGGCGGCCGCTGGCGGCGGTGCTGCCGCTGCTGCAACCCGGCGCGCGCATCCTGGCACTCTCGGCCGATGCCGGCACCCCGGCGGCCCTGGCGGCGCTGCTGTGCCAGTACGGCTTCGGGCCCAGCCGCCTGCACGTGCTCTCGGCGCTGGGCGGGCCGCACGAGGCCATCGCCACCACCAGCGCCGAGGGCTTCGGCCTCTCCCCCGCCGCGCTGAACCTGGTGGGGCTGGAGGTCGTGGCGGGACCGGGCGCGCGGGTCATCCCGCTCGCCGCCGGATTGTCAGAGGAATTCTTCGAGCATGACGGGCAGATCACCAAGGCCGAGGTGCGGGCCGTGACCCTGGCGGCGCTCGCCCCGTGCCAGGGGGAATGGCTGTGGGATATCGGCTGCGGCTCCGGCTCCGTCGCCATCGAATGGATGCTGCGCCACCCGGCCAACCGCGCCATCGGGCTGGAGCCGAGGCCGGACCGCGCGGCGCGGGCGGCGCGCAACGCGCTGGCGCTCGGCGTGCCGGCCTTGCGGGTGGAGGTGGCGGCGGCGCCGGGCGGGCTGGCCGGGCTGCCGGTGCCGGATGCGGTGTTCATCGGCGGTGGCTGCGATGAAGCGGTGCTGGAGGCCGCCTGGGCGGCGCTGCGCCCCGGCGGCCGGCTGGTGGCGAATGCGGTGACGGTGGAGACGGAGGCGCTGCTGCTGGCCCGCCACGCCCGTTACGGCGCCCGGCTGACGCGGATCGGGGTGGAGCGGATGGATGCCATCGGCACCCGCCACGGCTTCCGCCCCGCGATGAGCGTGACGCAGCTGGTGGCGCGTAAGCCATGAACGCGCAAGCCATGAACAGGCCGGGGGTGCCACCGCCGGACAGGCTCGGCAGGGAAAACGCCCGGCCGCATATCGTGGCGGGCCTGGGCTGCCGGGCCCAGGTTACGGCCGGGGCGGTGCTGGAGATCCTGCGGGACGCGCAGCGGGGGATGCCGCCCTTCACCCATCTCGCGGCGCCGGAATTCCGGCGCGGCATGGCGGTGCTGGAGGATGCGGCGAGGAGCCTGGGGCTGCCCCTGGTCTTCATCGGCAGGCCGGCGCTGGAGGCCGTGCAGCCCCGCTGCCCGACCCGGTCGGAGGCGGCGCTGCGCGCCACCGGCCTGGCCTCGGTCGCGGAAGCCTGCGCGCTGGCGGCGGCGGGGGAGGGCGCCATGCTGCTCGCTCCGCGCAGGGGTGGGGCTGGCGTCACCTGCGCCGTCGCGGCAGGAAGCGCGGCATGACCGTGCATTTCATCGGCGCCGGCCCGGGTGCCGCCGACCTCATCACCCTGCGGGGGCGCGACCTGCTGGCCGCCTGCCCGGTCTGCCTCTATGCCGGCTCCATCGTGCCGCGCGCGCTGCTGGACCACTGCCCCCCTGACGCCCGCATCGTCGATACCGCGCCGCTGGACCGCGACGCGATCGAGGCCGAGTACATCCGCGCCCATGAAGCCGGTCAGGACGTGGCGCGGCTGCATTCGGGCGACCTCTCGGTATGGTCGGCGGTGGCCGAGCAGACGCGGCGCCTGCGGCGGCTGGGCATCCCCTATACGCTCACCCCCGGCGTGCCCGCCTTCGCCGCCGCCGCCGCCGCGCTGGGGCAGGAACTGACGGTGCCGGAAGTGGCGCAGTCGCTGGTGCTGACCCGCATCTCCGGTCGCGCCAGCGCCATGCCGCCGGGCGAGACGCTGGAAGCCTTCGCCCGCACCGGCGCGACGCTGGCCATCCATCTGGCCATCCACGCGCTGGATTCCGTCGTGGCGCGGCTGCTGCCCTTCTATGGCGCCGCCTGCCCCGTCGCCATCGTGGTGCGCGCCAGTTGGCCGGACGAGCGCATCCTGCGCGGCACGCTGGCCGATATCGCGGCGCAATTCGCCGCCGACCCCGCCGAACGCACCGCGCTGATCCTGGTGGGCCCTTCGCTGGCGGCGGAAGACTTCCGCGAGAGCGCCCTCTACGACCCCGATTACCGCCGCAGGTTCCGCGGCGCCCCCGGTGGCACTTACGGTGATGCCGGCCCCGGCGGCGAAGGGCCGGCGTGACCGATCAACGCGCCCTCGCGGTCGAACACCGCCACATCCAGCACGATGCCGGTGCCGGCGACCACGGCCCGCGCCACGCCCAGGGCGCGCGCCGCCACGGCGTCG
>JAQGHX010000196.1 GCA_028288745.1 Roseomonas sp.
CTCCGGCCACCCCGCAAGCGTCCTATCCGCCGCATCTTGCTTCGCGTGGTGCCGTGCTGGTCGTGGTCGCCGCCCTGCTGGGCGGCACCTGGTACTGGCAGACCGGCCGCTTCCTGGTGAAAACGGACGACGCTTACGTGCAGGGCGACATCACCGTGCTCGGCCCGCGGATCGAGGCTGACATCGCCACCATCCATGTCGCCGACAACCAGGGGTGAGGGCCGGCGACCTGCTGCTGACGCTGGACGACCGCGACGCCCAGGACCAGGCCGCCGCCAGCCTGGAGGAAGCCGATGCCGCCATCGCCACGGCGCGCGAGCAGCTTGCGCAGCAGCAGGCGAGATCGATTCAGCCATCGCCCAGGTGGAACAGGCCCGCGCCGAGCAGACCCGCGCCATCGCCGATGCCCGCCGCACCCAGCAACTGGTGGGCGGCGGCTATGCGTCCCGCCAGTCGGCCGACCAGACGGTGGCCGACCAGCGCAAGGCGGAGGCCGCCATGCATGCCACCGAGGCCCAGCTCTCGATGCAGCGGCAGTCGCTTGGCGTGCTCGCGGCGCAGGTGCGCCAGGCCGAGGCGCGGCGCGCCCAGGCCGCCGCCGATCTGGCACAGGCTGAGACCAACCTCTCCTACATCGCCATTCGCGCGCCGGTTGACGGCATCGCCGGCAACCGCGCGGCGCAGCTTGGCCAGCATGTGCGGCCGGGGCAGCAATTGATCGCATCGCGGTGGCGCCGACCGGCGGGCGCCTGTTCTTCGTGGCCAGTTTCAAGGAAACCCAATTGGCCGGCATGGTGCCCGGCCAGCCCGCCGAGGTGACGGTAGATGCCATTCCCGGCACTGTCTTCCATGCCCGGTTGGAGAGTTTCGCGCCCGCACCGGCAGCCAGTGCAGCCTGCTGCCGCCGGAGAACGCCGGCAACGTCACCAAAATCGTGCAGTGCGTACCGGTGAAGCTGGAGCTCGGCGAAGGCCAGGACGCCACCGCCCTGGCCCGGCTGCGCCCCCGGCATTTCCGTGGTCGCCGAGGTCGATATGCGCACCGACCCGCATGCCCCCCGCGGCCTGCTGGCCGCGCTGCGCGGCGCCACCGGCGGGTTCTGAGGCGCCGGAGCCATGAGCGCCACCACGATGAAGCCGGATTCCGCCCCGGCCGCCTCCGCTGCCCCGGCCGCCATGACGGCCCGGGCCCGGTTCGGCTTCATGGCGATGGTTCTCGGCATGTTCATGGCGTTCCTGGACATCCAGATCGTCTCCGCTTCCATCTCCAAGATCCAGGCCGGCCTCGCCGCCAGCCCGGACGAGGCGATCTGGATGCAGACCAGCTACCTCATCGCCGAGATCGTCCTGATCCCGCTCTCCGGCTTCCTCTCGCGCCTGCTCTCCACCCGCGTGCTGTTCACCGCCTGGGTGGCGGGACTTGCCGCCACTGCTCCTGGCCCTTACCCCTGGGCTTAAGGCCCTGGCCCGATTCGGGCGCGCGGGGCCCGCGCCGCTCGGCCCGGGCCGGCGCCATGGCCACGAGCGCTGGAGACTCCGGATGATCTTTCGCGATGCCACCGCCGCCGACCTGCCGGCCATGGTCGCGATCTATGCCCACCACGTCCTGACCGGCACCGGCACTTTCGAGGAGGTGCCCCCCGATGAAGCCGAGATGGCGGCCCGTCTGGCCCGCATCCAGGGCGCCGGCTGGGCCTGGGTGGTCGCCGAGGATGATGGCGAGGTGAAAGGCTACGGCTACTACGCCGCGCTCCGCGACCGCTCGGCCTATCGCTTCTCGGCCGAGGATTCGATCTATGTGCGCGACGACGTGCGCGGCCAGGGCGTCGGCAAAAGCCTGGTGGCGGCGCTGCTCGCCCGCGCCGAGGCCGCGGGCTTCCGCCAGATGTTCGCGGTGGTGGGCGATTCCGACAATGTCGGCTCGATCGGGCTGCACCTCTCCCTGGGCTTCAAGCAGGTGGGGCTGCTGCGCGCGGCCGGGCTGAAGTTCGGCCGCTGGCTGGACGTCGTTTATATGCAACGCTCACTGGGCGTGGGCGACAGATCGTTGCCCTGAGGGCCATGCGGTTCGCCGCCCCCTGCGCTGCCCCCCTGCGCCGCAAGGCGTGTTGACGGGGCGGCTCTGACTTGTGCCACGCTCCCGCCGCCCGGCGCGCCCAAAAGACGCTGCGGCAACAGGGAGAGACAACCATGACCCAACCGCACGCGGCAGGCCGCCGTACTGTGCTGAGCGCGACTGCGCTCGCCGCCATCGCCTGGCCCGCCGCCGCACAGGATTCCGGCCCGTCCAGGGATTACGGGCGGGGCGGCCCGCCGGTACGCTACCCCGATGCCGATGTGGTGGCGCTGGACACCAAGCGCTTCTCGGCCCGGCTGGGCAACACTTCCATCCGCCGCCTGCATACCGGCATGGGCTGGGCGGAGGGGCCGGCCTGGCACGCCACCGGCCGCTTCCTGATCTGGTCCGACATCCCGAATGACGAATGCCTGCGGCTGACGGAGGAGGACCGCCACGTCTCCCGCCGGTTCCGCAGCCCGTCCGGCTATTCCAACGGCAATACCTTCGACCGCGAGGGAAGGCAGATCGCCTGCCGCCACTTCCACCGCGACGTGGTGCGCTATGAGCCGGACGGGCAACTGACGGTGCTGGCGGCGCGCGGGCCCGATGGCCCCTTCAATGCCCCCAACGACGCGGTGGTGCACCCGCAGGATGGCGCCATCTGGTTCACCGACCCCGGTTACGGCGGGCTGATGAACTATGAGGGCAACCGGTTGCCGGAGGCCGCGCGCTCGCCCCGGCCGTTGATCAAGGAAGCCGTCTACCGCATCGATGCCGGCAGCGGACAGGTGGAGAAGGTGGCCGACCAGCCCTTCAAGCCCAATGGCCTGTGCTTCAGCCCGGACTACCGCACCCTCTATGTGGCCGATACCGGAATCTCCCACTACCCGGAGGCCAGGAGCATCATCTGGGCCTATGACGTGGAGGGCGCGCGGCTGAGCAACCCGCGCACCTTCTGCTCGATGGAGATGGACGGCCGCACCGGCATGGGAGATGGCATTCGCTGCGACGAAGACGGCAATCTCTGGGTGGGCGCCGGCTGGGTCGGTGCCGGCTATGACGGGGTGCATGTCTTCGCGCCGGATGGCCAGCGCATCGGGCTGATCAAGCTGCCGGAAATCTGCGCCAACATCTGTTTCGGCGGCACCCGGCGCAACCAGTTGTTCATGTGCGCGGGGCAGTCGCTCTACCTGCTGCCGGTGGAGACGCGGGGGGCGCATTTCTGCTGATGGCAGGCCGGGGGAAGCATTTCCCCCGGCCGCGACTTTTCAAAACAGGCCCTGAGGCCTGGGGATTTTTTCCCCAGCCTTCACCCGGCCCTGAAGCGCGCCACCGTCACGCTGTCCTCCGCCAGTGCCGCCACCACCGCGGCACGGCCCGCCGCGGTATGCGCCAGGGCCACCACTTCCTTGAACCAGGGTGTCTCGCTGCGGGTGCGCGCCAGGAACAGCCGGTCCAGCGCGATGGCCACCGGGTTGCGCGGCTGGCAGCAGGCGCAGCCGATGGGGTGCGGGCCGGGAACGGGGGTTGCATAACGCTCGACCCGCATGGTGCCGGCGGGCAGGGGGGCGCCATCCTCGGCCAGCACCACGGCCCCGGCGGGGGCCTCGGTGGCGGCCGCCAACAGGCGGACGGGGGTGCGGGCATCCAGGGACCAGCTCATGACGCTAGACATAAAGAACTCTTTATGTCATCCGCAAGCCCATGGAGCCCCTGCTCACCCAATTGCGTGCCGCGGCCGAGCCGACCCGCCTGCGCCTGCTCGCCCTCTGCGCGCGCGGGGCATTCTGCGTCAGCGAGTTGTGCGTCATCCTCGGCCAGTCGCAGCCGCGCCTGTCCCGGCACCTGAAGCTGCTGGTGGAGGCCGGGCTGCTGGAGCGGCTGCCGGAAGGCGCCAATGTCTATTTCCAGCTGGCCCACGACACCACGCTCGCCCGTCAGGTGCTGGCCCGCCTGCCGGAGGACGATGCCACCATCGCCGCCGACCGCCGCGCCAGCGCCCGCATCGCCGCCGAGCGCGCCCGCGTGGCCAGCGAGAGCTTCCGCCGCCACGGCGCCGACTGGGACGAGATGCGCGCGCTCGGCCTGCCGGCCTCCGCGATCGAGGCCGCGCTGGTCAGGCTGCTGCCAAAGCGAGTGGGGCGGGCGGTGGATATCGGCACTGGCACCGGCAAGCTGCTGGACGTGCTGGCACCGCGCGCCGACGCCGTGCTGGGCCTGGACGCCAGCCGCGAGATGCTGGCCCTGGCCCGTGCCCGGATGGCCGAACGCGGCGTGGCCAATGCCACGGTGCGGCTGGCCGACATGTACCGCCTGCCGCTGCCGGATGCGGGCTTCGACCTCGCGACCCTGCAGATGGTGCTGCACTATGCCGAGGACCCTCTGGCGGCGCTCACCGAGGCCGCCCGCGTGCTGCGCCCGGATGGGCTGCTGGTGGTCATCGACCTCGCCCCGCATGGCCGGGGTGAGTTGATGACGGGGCTGGCGCATCGCTGGCCCGGATTTGACGACGCGGCCCTGGCCGGCTGGTTCGGCGCCGCCGGCTGTGGCGCGCTGCCGCCGGTGGAGGTCGCCGGCCCGTTGGCCGTCCGCCTGTGGCCGGCCCGCCGGCTGGCCGCGCCGGTGGAACGTCTCCCCGAAACGTCGCTGAACTTTTGAAGGAAGGCCCGCATCATGGCCCGCCCCCATCTGCTCGATGCCCTGCGTGACCGCGTGCTGCTGTGTGACGGCGGCATGGGCAGCCGTGTCCAGGCGCTCACCCTGGAAATCGAGAAGGACTTCTGGGGGAAGGAGAACTGCACGGAAGTGCTGAACCTCTCCCGCCCCGAACTGGTGCGCGAGATCCACCGGGGATATTACGAGGCCGGGTCGGACATGGTGCTGACCAACAGCTTCGGTGGATCGCCCATTACGCTGGAAGAGTTCCAGCTGGGGTCGCGGGCTTTCGAGATCAACAAGCTGTCCGTCGAGCTGGCGCGGGAAGCCGCCGAGACCTTCTCCGATGGCCGCGACCGCTGGGTGGTGGGCGATATCGGGCCGGGCACGAAACTGCCGACGCTGGGGCATATCGACTACGACACGCTGGAAGCCGCGCTGGTGGTGCAGTGCCGGGGCCTGATCGCCGGCGGCGCCGACGCGCTGCTGACCGAGACCAACCAGGACACCCTGTTCATCAAGGCCGCCGTCAACGCCGCCAAAATCGCGAAGGCCGAGGCCGGCAGCGACATCCCCATTTTCGTGCAGGTGACGGTCGAGACCACCGGCACGCTGCTGGTGGGGTCCGACATCGCGGCCGCCGCCACCACCATCCATGCGCTGGACGTGCCGCTGATCGGGCTGAACTGCGCCACCGGCCCGCAGGAAATGGCGGAGCATGTGCGCTGGCTGGCGGCCAACTGGCCCGGCCTGCTGTCGTGCCAGCCCAATGCCGGCCTGCCGGAACTGGTGGATGGCAAGACGCATTACCCGCTGGGCGCCGCCGAGATGGCCTCCTGGATGGAGCGCTTCATCAGCGAGGACGGCATCAACCTGATCGGTGGGTGCTGCGGGACCTCCACGCCGCATATCCAGGCTTTGGATGCGATGCTGCGCAAGCGCGGGGGGGCGGTGATCCGCCCGGCGCCGGTGGCCCGCAAGCATTTCTGGGTGCCGTCCGTCGCCAGCCTCTATGGCCAGACCTCACTGCGGCAGGAGAACAGCTATTTCTCCATCGGCGAGCGCTGCAACGCCAATGGCTCCAAGGCCTGGCGCGAGCGGCAGGCGCAGCATGACTGGGATGGCTGCGTGGAAATGGGGCGCGAGCAGGTGGGCGAGGGGTCCAACAGCCTCGATATCTGCACCGCCTTCGTCGGCCGCGACGAGATGA
Organism: Roseomonas sp.; assembly: GCA_028288745.1. GTDB lineage: Bacteria > Pseudomonadota > Alphaproteobacteria > Acetobacterales > Acetobacteraceae > Pseudoroseomonas. The sequence continues at coordinate 5,924 of JAQGHX010000196.1, forward strand.
TGGAGATGAGCGAGGTGATCCGCCGCTTCACCGGCAGCGTGAACGCGCCGCTGGTGATCGATTCCACCGAGACCCCGGTGATCGAGGCGGCGCTGAAGCTGCATGGCGGCAAGCCCATCATCAACTCGATCAATTTTGAGGATGGCGAGGGCGCGGCGCATGACCGCCTGAAGCTCGCGAAGAAGTTCGGCGCCGGCGTGATCGCGCTGACCATCGACGAAGTCGGCATGGCGAAGACGGCGGAGGACAAGCTGCGCATCGCGACGCGGCTGGTGGAGTTCGCCTGCGACAAGCACGGGCTGGCGCAGAGCGACCTGCTGATCGACCCGCTGACCTTCACCATCGCCACCGGCAACGAGGATGACCGCAAGCTGGGCCAGTGGACGCTGGAAGGCATCCGCATGATCCGGGACAAGTTCCCGGATATCCAGATTATCCTGGGCCTGTCGAATATTTCCTTCGGCCTGAACCCGGCCTCGCGGCATGTGCTGAACAGCGTGTTCCTGGACCTGGCGGTGAAGGCCGGCATGACCGGGGCCATCGTGCATGTCTCCAAGATCAAGCCGCTGCACAGCATCCCGCCGGAAGAGGTGAAGGTGGCGGAAGACCTGATCTTCGACCGCCGTTCCGAAGGCTATGATCCCCTTCAAAAATTATTAGAGATGTTCTCGGGGCGGAAGGCCGCCGATTCCGCCAAGAAGGTGAAGGCCGAGACGGTCGAGGGCCGCTTGAAGGACCGCATCGTCGATGGCGACCGCAAGGGCCTGGATGGCGAACTGGCCGATGCCATGGCCAAGGGTATCGCGCCGCTGGACATCATCAACGGCATCCTGCTGGAAGGCATGAAGGTCGTGGGCGAGTTGTTCGGCGCCGGCAAGATGCAATTGCCCTTCGTGCTGCAATCGGCCGAGACGATGAAGGCGGCGGTGGCGTATCTTGAGCCGCATATGGAACGCGCGGAGGGCCAGGAGAAGGGCACCATCGTGCTGGCCACCGTGCGTGGCGACGTGCATGACATTGGCAAGAACCTTGTAGACATCATCCTGACCAACAATGGCTACAAGGTCGTCAACCTTGGAATAAAAGTGCCACTGGCGGACATGATGGTCGCGGTGCGTGAGCATAAGGCGAATGCCATCGGCATGTCCGGCCTGCTGGTGAAATCCACCGTGGTGATGCGCGAGAACCTGGAGGAAATGTCGCGCCAGGGGCTGGAGGTTCCGGTGCTGCTGGGCGGCGCCGCATTGACGCGCAACTTCGTCGAGGATGACTGCGTCAACGCCTATTCCTCGGGCCGCGTCGCCTATGCGCGCGATGCCTTCGACGGGCTGCACCTGATGGACCGGGTGATGGGCAGAGATTTCGACGGCTACCTCGCCACGCTGCAACAGAAGCGCTCGGGCAAGTCGAAGAACACCACCCGCGTGCTGGGGCAGGCCGACCCGCGGGGCTTCGCGCCGGTCGATCTCGCCTATGCCCAGGAACGCCGCCGCCGCGTTACCGCCGATGAGCCGGTGCCGGTGCCGCCCTTCTGGGGCGCGCGCGTGCTGCAGAGCGACCCCAAGGCCATCGTGCCCTTCGTCAACGAGCGCAGCCTGTACCAGTTCCAGTGGGGCTTCCGGAAACAGGGCCGCAGCCTGGACGATTTCATCGCCTGGGCGAAGCAGGAACTGCGGCCGGTGCTGCGCCGCATGCTGGCGCTGTCGGAGCAGGAGAACATCCTGACCCCCAAGGCCGTCTACGGTTACTGGAAATGCGCCGGGCAGGGCAATGACGTCATCCTGTTCGAGGAGGATGGCCTCACCGAGGCCGCCCGCTTCACCCTGCCGCGCCAGCCGAAGGCGGATGGCGATTGCATCGCCGATTTCGTGCGCGACATCGATGACGGGCCGGACAGGCGCGACGTCATCGGGTTGCAGGTCGTGACCGTCGGCCAGAAGGCCAGCGACATGGCGCGTGACTGGTTCGAGGCCAACCGCTACCAGGATTACCTCTACCTGCACGGGCTCTCGGTCGAGATGGCGGAGGCGATGGCGGAATATGTCCACAAGCGTATCCGCGCCGAGCTGGGCTATGCGGGCGAGGATGACCGCGACATGGAGAAAATGCTGAGCCAGGGTTATCGCGGCGGCCGCTACTCCTTCGGCTACCCGGCCTGCCCGCGGCTGGAGGACCAGGCACCGCTGCTGCGCCTGCTGGACTCGGAGCGCGTCGGCGTCACGATCAGCGACGAGTGGCAGTTGCACCCGGAGCAGTCGACCAGCGCCATCGTGCTGCACCACCCCCGCGCCAAATACTTTTCGGTTTAAGCCGGGGCGGGGTAGAAGGCGCCGGCACAGAACGGGACGGTGCGGGTGGCGGATCGGGCAACTAAACTGGCGGCGGGCAGCGTGGGCATCGCGCTCTCGGTGCTGGGGCTGAAGGCGGCCGCCTGGTGGCTGACCGGCAGCGTGGCGCTGCTGGCCGATGCGCTGGAATCGGTCGTCAACGTCGCGGCGGCGGTGGCGGCCCTGCTGGCGGTCCGCCTTTCGGCCGAGCCGCCGGACGCCAACCACCCCTATGGCCACGCCAAAGCGGAATATTTCTCGGCGGTGCTGGAAGGCGCGCTGATCATCGTCGCTTCCATGCTGATCCTGAACGAGGCCTGGGGCGCGTGGCGCAACCCGCATGTGCCGAATGTGCCCTGGCTGGGCCTCGCCATTTCCGTCGTTGCCACCGCGCTGAATGGCGCCTGGGCGCTGCTGCTGCGGCGCGATGGCAAGCGGCTGCGCTCGCCGGCACTGCTGGCGGATGCGCGGCACCTGTTTTCCGATGTCGTCACCTCGGGCGGCGTGGTGGTGGGCGTGGCGCTGGTGGCCATCACCGGGTTGCTGTGGTTCGACCCGCTGCTGGCGGCGCTGACAGCGGTGAACATCCTGTTCTCCGGGTGGCAATTGCTGCGGGAGAGCGTCGGTGGGCTGATGGATGAGGCGGTGGAACCCGTCCTGCTGACCCGTATCCGCGCCCTGATGGCGCAGGAGGCTGCGGGCGCGCTGGAAATCCACGACCTGCGCACCCGGCATTCCGGCCGCACCACCTTTGTCGAATTCCACCTGGTGGTGCCGGGCGACATGACGGTGCGGCAGGCGCATGAGATTTGCGACCAGATCGAGGCCGCGCTGAAGGCCGAGCTGGGCGCTGCCGTTATCACGATCCATGTCGAGCCGGAGGTGAAGGCGAAGCACCAGGGCGTGCTGGTGCTGTGACCGTCCCGGCGTCCCGCCTGCCGGGGCGCGCGTGGCCGGGCCCGATATCGCCCGGCGGGGCGGGCATGGGCCCGTTGCGGGCGGGCGCGGCGCTGGCCGCCCTGCTGCTGCACGCCGCCGTGCTGGCGCTGTTGCTCTGGCCGCGGGCACCGACGCCGCCGGTCACGGTCGAAGGCGTGCCGCTGCTATGGTCCGGCGTGACGGGGTCAGAGGCGCATGGCGCCGGCGCGCCGCCCGCCGCGACCATGCCAGAGCCTGCCATGCCAGAGCCTGCCATGCCGGAGCCTGCCATGCCCCCGGCCATGGCGGCACCGCCCTCGCCGCCCGCCCCGGCACCTGGCAGGCCGCAGGGCAGTCCGGCCCCGGATGTCGCGGCCGCCGCGCCGCCAGCCCCCGCCGGCATCCTGCCGCACCCCGCGCCC
>JAQGHX010000005.1 GCA_028288745.1 Roseomonas sp.
GCCTCGGCCGGCTGGCGGCACCCGCGCGGGATGCCCGCGCCACGCCGCACCGGGCGGCCTTCGCCCGCGCCACGGCGCTGCGCCCCTTCCTGGACCGCCTGTACACCCCCGCCCCCGGCGTGCTGGCCCCGGCCGACGACGCGACCGTGATCTGCCGCTGTGAGGAGGTCACGGCCGGCCAGGTGCGGCACGCCGCCAGGATGGGCGCCACCGGGCCGAACCAGGCGAAGGCCTATCTGCGCGCCGGCATGGGGCCCTGCCAGGGTCGGATGTGCGGCACCACCGTCGCGGCGCTGATCGCGGGTTCCCGCGGCATTTCCATCGCCGAGGCCGGCGCGCTGCGCCCGCGCGCGCCGTTCAAGCCGATCACGGTGGGTGAACTCGCGGACCTGCCGCCGGCCTGAAAGCGGCGCACGAGAGCATCCCGCAAACGCGTCTTGCGCCGCGCGCCCGCGCGGTCCATTTCTCGGCCCGCGCGAAAGGAAATCCGGACCGTGACCTACGTCGTCACCGAAAACTGCATCCGCTGCAAGTACATGGACTGCGTGGAAGTATGCCCCGTCGACTGTTTCTACGTCGGCGAGAACATGCTTGTCATCCATCCGGACGAATGCATCGATTGCGGCGTGTGCGAACCGGAATGCCCGGCCGAGGCCATCTTCCCCGACAGCGACGAGCGCGCCACCAACTGGACCGAGCTGAACCGCGACTACGCGCAGACCTGGCCCAACATCACCCGCAAGGGCGAGGCGCCCGCCGATGCCGAGGAATGGAACGGCAAGCCGGACAAGAAGGCCCTGTTCGACCCCGCGCCTGGCAAGCCCTGACAGCCACCGCCACCGCCGCACCTGTCCGGCGCGGGTGACGAAGGGCTGTTTTTGTGCTATGGCAGGCTCCTGGCGGGGCGTGCCGGCACCACATTGGTGCTCCCTTCGCCCCTAGACTCGCCATGGAATGCGACAGGATCCGCCGCGGCGCCGCCTTGGCCCCAACGATCCTGCCGCATCCCATGAGCCTCGCAGGAGACAGTAAAGCGGATGAAACCACCGGCCGGCGCGAAGACCACCATCCAGCAACCTGAGCCTCCCGTGATCGCATCCAGAGGCCCCTCCGCCGCACAGCGCCGCCCCGGCATGGCCGAGAGCCAGGCTCCGGCGCCCACCGACGGTTCCGTCGCCCAGGGCCCTTCCCGCCCCATGCCGCCGCCGAAGCCCCTTGGCAATGACGGCGGCGACTTCAAGGCGGGCGACCATGTGGTGTACCCGACCCATGGCGTCGGCCAGGTGCAGGGCATCGAGAGCATGTCCGCCGCCGGGCTGGAGTTGAAGGTGATCGTCGTCACCTTCGAGGAGAACCGCATGACCCTGCGGGTGCCGCTGAGCAAGGCGGCCTCGGCCGGGCTGCGCATGCTCGCCAGCACCGATTCGATGGGCGAGGCGATGGAGACGCTCAAGGGGCGCGCCCGCATCAAGCGCACCATGTGGTCCCGCCGCGCGCAGGAATACGAGCAGAAGATCAACAGCGGCGACCCGGTGCAGATCGCCGAGGTGGTGCGCGACCTGCACCGCAATGCCGGGCAACCCGACCAGTCCTTCAGCGAGCGCCAGATCTACGAGTTGGCCATGGACCGGCTGGCGGCCGAGGTCGCGGCGCTGGACCGTACCGACAAGAACGCCGCGATGGCCAAGCTGCTGGAACACCTGAAGCAGGTCTAATACCAAGTCCCTCTGACTGAAACCTATCGGAGGCATGGGCGAACCCGCTCCGGCCTTCGGCGGTGACGCTTTACCGTATGGGTCCTGATCTGCGGGATTTGGTATAAATCGCGTTTCCAGGGAAGGCCCGGCCGCCGCGAGGCGCCGGGCCTTTTTCATGCCTGCACGCCGGATGGACAGGATACAAAAAAGGCCCCGGAGATTGCTCCCCGGAGCCCTGGTACCGTGCCGGCTGGCGCGGTCAGTTCTGCTGACGGACGCCCATGAACTGCAGCAACAACTGGAACAGGTTGATGAAGTTCAGGTACAGGCCCAGCGCGTCGAACACGCTGCGCTTGGCGGCGAGGTCGGTGCCCTCGGCATAGGCGTATTCAACGTAGTCCGCCTTGATGCGCTGGGTGTCGTAGGCGGTGAGGCCGACGAAGACCACGACGCCGATGACGCTGATCGCCAGCTGCAGCGCGGTGCTGCCGATAAACATATTCACCACGCCCGCGATGATGATGCCGATCAGGCCCATCATCATGAAGCTGCCCATCTTGGTCAGGTCGGCCTTCGTGGTGTAGCCGTAGAGGCTGATAGCCGCGAACATGCCGGCGGTGACCGCGAAGGTGCTGGCGACGGAAGCGCCGACATAGACGCGGAAGATATTCGCCATGCTGGCGCCCATCGCGGCGCAGAACAGCCAGAACAGCGCCTGCACGGTGCTCTTGCTCATCCGGTTCACACCGAAGGAGAGCACGAGCACGAAGGCGAGCGGCGCGAAGATCGCCACAAAGCCCAGGATGGTGGGCTGCGTCGCGATGCCGCGCGGGGTGCGCACGACGGTGTAGAACAGGTCGGCCGCGCCGGTATTGGCGATCAGGTAGGCGACGATCGCCGTCAGCAGCAGGCCGGACGCCATCCAGTTATAGACGCGCAGCATATAGGACCGCAGCCCGGCATCTACGGCGGCGGCGTCGGTGGTCGCGGTGCGGCCCCAGGCGGGCGCGCCCGTAGTGCGATAGTCGGGACCAATGGCCATTGGTGAGAAACTCCTCCCATTCGCGGGATAATCCCGCGCGTCATAGCGATATATGGACCATCCGTAATGTCGTTCAATCGGATTCGGCGGTCGCTCTCTTCTTTCCGTCGCGTCGGGCCGGGCGGGACGGCTACGGTACCGCTCGTTCCTTTCTCAGGCAGGGCCTGCCAGATCGGGTGGGCAAAAGCGGCGCCCGTGGCCGCGTGGCATCCCGGCGGAAGCCCCACCGAATCCGTTGGGCGCGGGATGGTGTCAGCCGACGAATGGTACACCACCCGGCCCGGTTCCACCGCAGAAGATCGTGCCCCGGCGCGACTCGCCTGCCCTGGCGGATGAAGAGGTGGCGGCGACGCCCTCCTTACTCATTGCGCAACAGCGGCGCCGGGCGGGCGCGCAGGGCCAGGGCGGTGCCGGCATAACCCAGCAACAGCGTCAGGACCGTACAGCCCAACACCGTGACGGCCAGCGTGCCCGGCAGGAAAACCCAATCGGTCTTCATGACGAACCGGGCCACGCCCCAGCTCGCCGCCGTGCCGATGCCGGCCGCCAGCAGGCCGGCGGTCAGGCCCAGCAGGCCGAATTCCACCATCCAGGCACTGCGGATCTGCGACCGCGTGGCACCGATGACCTTCAGCACCACCGCGTCGCGCACCCGGCGGCGCTGCCCGGCGGCCATGGCGCCGGCCAGCACCAGCCCGCCTGCCAGCAGCGTGACCCCCGCCACCGCCGAGACGGCGGTGCCAAGGCGCTGCATCAACTGGGCGATGGCATCCAGCGCGTCCCGCACCCGGATGCCGGAGACATTCGGGAAGGCATCGGTCACGGCGCGCAGCACGGCGCCATCCTGCGCGGCATCGCCCCGCAGGGTCGCGATATGCGTGTGCGGCGCCGCCGCCAGCAGCCCTGGCGAAGCGACCAGGACGAAGTTGATGCCCAGGCCCTGCCATTCGATCTGGCGCAGGCTGGTGACCGTCAGCGGAATGTCGCGGCCCAGCACGTTGAGCACGATCTGGTCGCCGAGCCCCACGCCCCAGCCCTGCGCCAGCGCCGCGTCCAGCGAGAGCAAAGGCGGCCCGCTATAGTCCGGCGCCCACCATTGGCCGGCGACGATGCGGGTGCCCTCGGGCGGGGTGGCCGCGTAGGTCAGGCCGCGGTCGCCGCGCAGCGCCCAGGCGGTATCGCCGGTGGATTGCACCTGGTCCGCCGGCACTCCCTTCACCGAGACGATTCGCGCGCGCAGCGAGGGTACGCGCTTGACCTCCTGCACGCCCGGAAGGCTTGCGGTGAGGCGGTCGAACTGCGCCACCTGGTCCGACTGGATGTCGATGAAGAAGAAGTTCGGCGCGGCGGCCGGGATCTGGCTGCTGATCTGCCGGCGCAGGTTGCCCTCAATCAACGCGAGCGTCGACAGCGTGGTCAGCCCGATGCCCAGCGCCACCAGCAGCAGCGCCGTGGGGGCGCCCGGCCGGTACAGGTTGGCCAGCCCCAGCCGCAGGGCCGGGCGCCGCCCCGCCTTCACGCGGCGCGCGACGGCCATCAGCAGGCTGGCGCCCAGGCGGAAAACGAGCAGCGTGGCCATGGCGCCGGCGCAGAAGGACAGCGCGAAGAACGGCTGGTCCGCCGTGCCCACCACCAGCGCCACCAGTGCCGCCACCGCCAGCGCGTTGATCGCCAGCAGGGACAGGCGCGGGCGGGTGGCCTGGGGTTGCAGCACGTCGCGGAACAGCGCGGCGCCCGGGATCTCCCGCGCTCGCCCCAGCGGCCAGAGCGAGAAGGACAGCGCCGTCAGGATGCCGTAGAGCGCCGCCTGCGCCAGCGGCCATGGGTAGAAGCCGAGGCGCGGCGGCACCGGCAGGGCGGTCGCCAGCAGTTGCGCGGCCAGCACCGCCAGCCCCTGCCCCAGCACCAGCCCGATGACGATGCCCAGCACCGAAAGCGCCAGCACCTGGATCATGTAGGTGGCGAAGACGGTGCCGGCGGGCGCGCCCAGGCAGCGCAGGGTGGCGATGGTCCGCGCCCGCTGGTCCAGCCAGCTGCGCACCCCCGTCGCGACGCCGATGCCGCCCACCAGCAGCGCCGTCAGCCCCGCCAGGGTCAGGAAGGAAGCCACCCGGTCCAGCACCCGGTTGACGCCCGGCGCCGCCTGGGAGGCATCGCGCACGCGCCAGCCGCCATCGTCATGTGCCGCCTGGAAGTCCCGGGCGAAGGCACGGGGCGCTATGCCCGGCGGCAGCGCGATGCGGTATTCGTATTGCACCAGGCTGCCTGGCTGGATCAGCCCGGTGGCCGGCAGCGCCGTCAGCGGGATCAGCGCGCGCGGGCCCAGCAGCGCGGGGCTGGCCACCTTGTCCGGCTCCTTGCGGATCAGCCCGGCCAGGACGAAATTTTCCTCGCCCAGGCGCAGATGGTCGCCCACCTTCAGCCCCAGCCGCTCGGCCACCAGCGGTTCCAGCGCCACGCCCGCGGGGGTGCCGGCGGCACCGGAGGTCAGGGTACCGGCGGCACCGGGGGCCAGGGTGGCGCCGGGCGGGTCCAGTTCCAGCGCGCCATAGAGGGGATAGGCGGCATCGGCCGCCTTCAGCTCCACCAGGGTGCGCTCGCCACTGGGCGCGATGGCCATGGCGCGCATCTCGGCGATCTCGGACATGCGGCCGCCATGCGAGGCGATCCAGTCCCGCGCCTCCTGCGGCATCGGGCGGTAGGTGACACGGATGGAGAGATCGCCGCCCAGGATGCGGGCGCCGTCTTCCGACAGGGCCGCTTCGGTGGCGGTGCGCAGCACGCCGACGGCGGTGATGGCGGCCACGCCCAGCGCCAGGCAGGCCACCACGATGCGCAGGCCGCGCAGCCCGCCGCGCAGCTCGCGCCGCGCGAAGCGGAAGCCCAGTCTCAGGTTGGAGCTCATGCCGGCATGGATTCCACCGGGGCGCGCTGGCTGTCGCCGGTGATCAGCCCGTCGCCCATGCTGAGCTGGCGGTCGCAGCGGCTGGCCAGCGCCGGGTCATGGGTGATCAGAAGCAGGGTGGTGCCGAGTTGGGCGCGGATCTCGAACAGCAGGTCCATCACCATCAGGCCGGTGGCGCGGTCCAGGTTGCCGGTCGGCTCGTCGGCCAGAAGAAGCGAGGGTTCGGCCACCACGGCACGGGCCAGCGCCACGCGCTGCTGCTCGCCGCCCGAGAGCTGGCCGGGATAATGGTCCAGCCGGTGGCCGAGGCCCACGCGCCTGAGAGATTGCGCTGCACGTTCAAAGGCATCGCGGCGGCCGGCGAATTCCAGCGGCACGGCCACGTTCTCCAGCGCTGTCATGGTCGGGATCAGGTGGAAGGCCTGGAAGACAATCCCGAGATTGTCGCGGCGGAACCGCGCCAGGGCGTCTTCGTCCAACTTCGCCAGATCATGGCCGGCAACCGAGAGCATGCCGCCCGTCGGCCGTTCCAGCCCCGCCAGCAGCATCAGCAGCGAGGTCTTGCCGGAGCCCGAGGGACCGACGATGCCCACCGCCTCGCCGGTGCCGACATCGAGGTCGAGGCCGCGGAGGATGTTGACCTCCCCCCCGGCGGCCACCACCTTAAGCGAGAGGTCGCGTGCCCTGATGAGTGGCATGCCTCCCCGCGGTGTGGCGATGGAGGAGGTTCGAATGGGGTTCGTTGCGTCCGGCATGAACCACAAGATGGGCCGACGTGCCGCGGTGCGAAGGGCCGCGCTCGGTTTCGGAGTATTTCTTTCGGGCGCGGCCGGTATCAGGCCGGCCCGGGCCGCCACCGCGAAGCTCCTGATCCTCGGCGACTCGATCACCGCCGGCTATGGCCTGCCGGGGGCGGAAGCCTGGCCCGTCAGGCTGGAAGCCGCCCTGAAGGCCGCCGGGCAGGATACGCGCGTGATCGCGGCCGGCGTCTCGGGCGATACCACGGCGGGCGGCCGCGCGCGGCTGGACTGGGCGCTGGCCGATACGCCGGACGCGGTGATCGTGGCGCTGGGCGGCAATGACGGGCTGCGCGGCCTGCCGCCCGCCACCACCGAGGCCAACCTGGACGACATCCTGACCCGGCTAAAGGCCAAGGGCCTGCCGGTGCTGCTGGCGGGGATGCTGGCGCCACCGAACCTGGGGACGGATTACGGCCGCGACTTCGCCGCGACCTTCCAGAACCTGGCGCGCAAGCACCCTGAGGTCGTGTTCTACCCCTTCCTGCTGGACGGCGTGGCCGGCGACGCCGCGCTGAACCAGCCTGACCGCATCCACCCCAACCCCCAGGGAGTCGCGGTGATGATCGGCCGCATGATGCCAGCCGTGAAGGAACTCCTGATCAAAGCCCGGGGGGCCTGACGCCATGGTCCGGCTGTTCGTCGCCTTGCCCATCGCCGATGGGCTGCGGGAGCAACTGGCCTCGCTGGCCGGCGGCATCCCCGGAGCACGCTGGGTGCCGTCCGAGAATTACCATCTGACGCTGCGCTTCATCGGCGAGGTGGAGAACGTCCTGGCCGACGAACTGGACGAGGCGCTTTCCGGCATCCGGGCGCGCTCCTTCGGCCTGCAACTGCACGGGCTGGACCTGTTCGAGAAGGCGGGGCGCATCCACTCCCTCTATGCCCGCGTGGAACGCTGCGAGCGGCTGCTGCACCTGCAGGCCAAGGTGGAAACCGCCCTGCAACGTGCCGGCCTGCCGCCCGAGCGCAAGCGCTTCGCCCCCCATGTCACCCTGGCCCGCACCGACAAGGTGGCCCCGGACAAGCTGATTGCCTTCGTCCAGGCGCATAACCTGTTCCGCGCGCCACCGGAGCCGGTGGACCATTTCTGCCTGTATTCCTCCCGCCTGGGAAAGGAGCAGGCGCATTACGTGGTCGAGATGGAATACGCGCTGGAGCCCGCCCCGGCCGCAGCCAAAGCCGGCGAGAACTGATCCCCCGCCCCTGATCCCCCGCCCCGACCGGCCCGGCCCGGCCCGGGCTTTGATGCCGGCGCGGCCTGCGCGGGCCGGTGGTGCAGTGGCCCAGCCCGCGCTTGAGCCGCGGCCCGCGCCACGCCATCTGCGCCGCATGACCGCCAGAAACCCGCGCGCTGAAATCCCGCCCGGCGGCAGTGCCGAGGCCCTACCCTGTGCGGCCCCACCCGGCGAGACGCTGGAAAACGCGGCGGCGGCGGCCCTCGCCTGCACGCGCTGCGCCACGCTGCCACTTGGGCCCCGCCCGACTTTCCGGGTCAGCCCCACGGCGCGGCTGCTGATCATTGGGCAGGCGCCGGGCACCAGGGTGCATGCCACCGGCATCCCCTGGAACGACCCTTCGGGCGAGCGCCTGCGCGACTGGCTCGGCCTGGGGCCCGGCCTGTTCTACGATTCCAGCCGGGTCGCCATCGTGCCGGCGGGCCTGTGCTACCCGGGGCGGCTGCCACGCGGCGGGGACGCGCCGCCCCGGCCGGAATGCGCGCCGCTCTGGCACCCCCGGCTGATCGGCCCGATGCGGGATATCCGCCTGACTCTGCTGGTAGGCAGCCACGCCATCCGCGCCGTGCTGGGCCGGGGCGCCGCCGCCGCGCTGGGCGAGACGGTGCGGGGCTTCGCCGCTCCGCTCGCCGCGGGCCGCTTCCCCCTGCCCCACCCATCCTGGCGCACCCGCGCCTGGGCCGCGCGGCGCCCCTGGTTCGAGGCCGAGGTGCTGCCGGCGCTACGCGCCGCCGTCAGGGCGAATCTGGCGGACTGAGCGCGCGCACCGCCTGCTCGCAGCGCCGGGCGACCTCCACCCAGCCGGCCTTGTCATTGGCGGTGGCGGTGGCGGAGAAGTCGGTCGGGGTGCCGATGGTCAGGCGCAGCTTGCCGGGCCGGGGCAGCCTGCGAGTGGCGGCCAACTGGCGAAGGCGCCCTCCAGGTAGCAGGGCACCGCCGGCACGGTGCCGCCGGCCAGCAGCGCGCCGATGCCGGGCAGGAAGCGGCCCATCGCCCCGGTGCGGCACCAGGCCGCACCAGATGCCGGCCGCCGTGGCCAGCGCCATGGGCTGCTGCTTGGCCATGGGGCCGGAAAAGTCGCTCGGCGCGCCGGTGGCCTTGCCGACGGCGCGGATATAGGCCGTGGCCATGGCCGCGAGCGCCGCCGCCAGCCTCAGGCCCCAGTTGCCGCCCGCAGCCATGCCGAGGCCGAGCAGGATGGCGGTATCGGACACCCGGTCCGGCACCTCGTTGTACAATTCGCCCAGCGGCGAGGAGATGCCGCGCCCGACCGCCACCATGCCGTCGAACAGGTTGGCCAGCAGCCGCGCCTGCACCAGCGCCGCGCCCAGCAGCCAGAAAGCCCTGGCCCCCGGCGGGAACCACCAGGTGGCGGCGAAGCACAGGCCAGCCGCCAGTCCCGCCGCCATGCCCGCGACCGAAATGCCATCGGGCGATGGCGCGGCGGCGGATCAGCCAGCCGGCCACCCGCCCCGTCAGCGCCAGCTCGGGCGCCGCGATGGGTCGCCGGGGGCGGGGGGCATTCGGGTCAGCCCTCGCCTTCCAGCCGCGCGATCTCTTCGTCCGAGAAGCCGAAATGGTGGCCGATCTCATGGATCAGCACGTTGCGCACCAGGCGGAACAGGTCCTCGCCGGTCTCGATCCACTCGATCAGGATCGGCTCGCGGTAGAGCAGGATGGTGTCGGGCGAGGTCGGCACGTCGAGGACGGATTTCTCCGTCAGGGGGGTGCCGCGATAGAGGCCGGTCAGTTCCCAGGGATGTTCCAGGCCCAGCGCTTCCAGCGTCTCGTCGTCCGGCACTTCCTCGACCAGGATGGCGGTGCCGCGCACGGCCTCGCGCAGTTCCGCCGGAATGGCGGCGAAGGCGGATTCCGCCATCTGCTGCAGATCTTCGGCGGAGGGGGGATGGTTGAAGCGCATCCCGCAGCTTACCAGCCCCGCAACGGCACGCCAGTCACGCTACCCCGACGGAACACGCCCCAGGCGGGGCCTATCACGCGAAATTGCCCAGCTCTAGCCCGGGTAGGCCAGGGCGAGGGGCGTCCAGGCCCTCAGGCCAGCGGCGAATCGTCGCCCGCGCCGCCATGGAGTGGGCGCGGCGTGGCGGCGGGCAGCCGCGCCGCCTTCAGCTCGTCGCGGATTTCCATCAGCAGCTTCTCCTGCGCGGTGGGGCCGGCGGGCTGGGCATCCTGCCGCACGCGCAGCCGCGTCAGCGCCCGCAGCAGCCAGAAAATGGCCATCGCGACGATCAGGAACTTGATGATGGCATTGATGAAGGCGCCCACCGCGAGCACCGCCGCGCCGCCTTCCCGTGTCGCTTCCAGCGAGGGGCCGCGCGTGCCGTTCATCACAAAGAAGATGTTGGAGAAATCGACCCCGCCGATAAGCAGGCCGATGATTGGGTTGATCAGGTCCTGCACCAGCGAGTTGACGATGCCCGTGAAGGCGGCGCCGATGATGATGCCGACCGCGAGGTCGACGACGCTGCCCCGCATGATGAAGGCTTTGAATTCACTCAGCCAGAGCGGCTCGCGAACGGGAAAGGGGATCGGTGCCTTCATGAGATATCCTTCGTCATGTCTCGGTTTCAGGGCCGCTTCGGGCGGCGACGGCGGCGGCGGTGCGGTTCAGCCAGCGCCCGGTACGCCTTCCGGCTGGCATCCGGGCCCGGCGGGCGGCCATTCCCTGGTCGCTCCATCGGCCACAGGCCGCCCGCCGGGGCTGGCAGGG
>JAQGHX010000007.1 GCA_028288745.1 Roseomonas sp.
TGGGCGCGGGCACCCGCCCCGCCCGTGCCGCCGCGCCGGCCCTGCCGGCGGCCCCGGTCACCCTGAACATCCTCGATGTCGGCGGCGCCCTGGCACTGATGCAGCAGGCCTTCGAGGATTACCGCACGGAGCACCCGCGCCGCGCCGCGCGTATCACTTTCACCAAGGCACCGGCCCCGGAACTGGCCAGCAAGCTGCGCGCCCAGCAGCGGGCCGGACGCATCGACATCGACCTCGTCCTGACCGGCAGCGATGGGCTGGCGGCGGGGCTGAATTTTGACCTCTGGCAGCGCATCCTGCCGGACTTTTCCGACAAGTTCCCCGGCATCGAGCAGAATTACGAACCCGCCGCCCTCAAGCTGCACCAGGTGCAGGGGGCGGGCTTCGGCGTGGTGGTGAATTACTATCCGTCCGGCCCGCTGCTGGAATACGCCCCGGACCGGGTGCCGCAGGTGCCCGGCACGGCCGAGGATCTGCTGGCCTGGGCCAAGGCGCACCCCAACCGCTTCATGTATGCCCGCCCGAGCAATTCCGGCCCCGGCCGCACCTTCATGATGGGCCTGCCCTACATCCTCGGTGACAAGGACCCGCAGGACCCGGTGAACGGCTGGGCGAAGACCTGGGCGTATCTGGAGGAACTGGGCAAGTACATCGAGTACTACCCCGCCGGCACGGGCGCCACGATGAAGGAATTCGGCCAGGGCACGCGCGACATCATCATCACCACCACGGGCTGGGACATCAACCCGCGCGCCCTGGGCATCGTGCCGAAGGAGGCCCGGGTCGCCACCCTGCGCGGCTTCCACTGGATCTCGGACGCATTTTTCATGTGCGTGCCGAAGGGCATTCCGGAGGACCGCATGGCCGTGGTGCTGGACATGATGGCTTTCGTGCTGCAGCCGAAGATGCAGGCTTATTCCTATGACGAAGGTTATCTCTATCCCGGCCCCGCCGTGCGCAACGTACCCATCAGCATGGCGCCGCAGCGGAGCCAGGACGTGATCGCGGAGTTCGGCCGGCCCGAATATGCCAGCCTGATCGCCGACAACCCGATCGAACTACCGCTGAAGCCCGAGCAGATGGTGCTGGCCTTCCGGCAATGGGACGAGCGCGTCGGCTCCAAGAAGTAAGGCGGCCGGCCTCCAGGTGTACCCGGCCGGAGAGCGGGTCCCGCCGGCGCCTGTCCGGTGAGGTGCGCTTCATGAACGCGTCTCAGCGCCGCCCCGCCGGGCGTATGCAGGTCAGGCGCGGCCGCGTGCTGGCAGCGGGCAGGGGCACGGCCCGCCGGGCACGGCGGGCCTCGGGCGTCATGAAGCGCCGCGCCTCGCGCGCGCCGCCGAACAGCAGCATCGGCGTCAGGCCGGGCGCGCAGATGCCCTGAACAACGCGCGGCGGCAGCGCCACGCCGCCGCCGCGCCTCCAGGCCGCCCCCATCCTGGCCAGCGCGACGCGGCGGTTATAGGTGGCACCGCGTTCCGTCTCGCCCGAATGATAGCGGGCGATGGCCTGCCCCCAATCCCCGGTGCGGGCCCGAAGGTCGCGCAGGAAGCGCATGGCGTAGCGCAGGTTGGCGGCCGGATCGAACGCCTCCTCCAGATTGGCGAAGGCATCCGGGTGATGCAGCAGGTTCACCTGCATGCAGCCGACATCGACGGAGCGGATGCCGCGCGCCAGCAAGGCCGAGACCTCGGTGATCGCGGCCGCCTTGGTCGGCGCCATACGGCCCTCGCCGGCCGCGTTATAGGACCAGGGCCAGGGTTCCGGGCCGCCCGTGGCCGGATTGCGCTGCCCGCTCTCGACGAGCGCGATGGCGCCGAGCAGGCCCGGAGGAATGCCGGAGCCCGGTTCGGCGGCCGCGATGGCGCGCCGGCAGCGCGCCCAGTCGGCGGCCTCTGCCGGTTGAGATTTGGCCGGCGCTGACTGCAAGACGGGCAAGAGCAGGAGGAGCAAGGGCAGGGCGGTACGGTGCATCCGCCTCATCTGGCCCGTCGGGCCGCCACGCCTATGCCGGAAGCGGCCGGCCAGCCGGAATGTGATTCCAGGACATGCCCGCTGGGCCATGTGCTCCCGTCGGGGCGCGCGCTCCTGATAAAGATCACCAGTCAGGTGTGATGCCAGGTATTTAGTCCCAGGTTGTGGTGGTGCGTTTGACTGCCATGCTGCGAGGGGTGCGCTATGGGCCAGGTTCTCCACGGCTGCGCCCGCACATGGCGGCGGTGCGCGACCGCACGATGCCTTGCGCGAGGGGCTCGGCGGCCGTGCGGCGAAGGATGCGGAAGGGCGGATCAGCGCCCTGGCGCTGGGCGAATACGTGTCCCGCCGCGTGCCGGAACTGGCGGGCGAGAAGCAGCACCGGCGGAACGCGGTGTTCCGCAGTGCCACCAGCGATCTGCGCAGCTTCCCGATGAGCATCGCGCCGCGCTGACACGGGCGGTGCCGGGCGGGGCAACCGGCACCTGTTCCGCCGGGTGCTTTACGGCAGGGCGATGATCTCGACCCAGTCCGGGCTGGCGCCCACCGGAATTCGGCTCCGTTCCGTGAGCTGCCCCGTGTCAGGCGCGATGGCGTAGTGGGTCAGGCAGTTCGAAAGCTGCCCCGCGACAAGCAGATGCCGGCCGGTGGGGTCGATGGCGAAGCTGCGTGGCTGGGTTTCCGTGGGGATGCATTGCATCCGCACCAGCGTGCCGTCACGCGGGCCGACGCGGAAGACCGACAAGGTCGACGACGTCCGCTCCGACGCGTAGAGGAACGCGCCCGCCGGGTCCAGATGCACATCCGCGCCCCAGGCCCTGCCGGCAAAACCCTCCGGCATGATGGTCACGGACTGCTGCCGTTCAAGCCGCCCCTGTTCCGCGTCATAGCCAAACACGGTGACGGAGCCGTCCAGTTCCCCCAGCAGGTAGGCGTGCCCGTTGTCCGGGTGGAAGGCCAGGTGGCGCGGGCCGGTCCTCGCGGGCAGCCGCACGAAGGGCGGGTCGTTCGCGGCAAGCCTGCCTGTCACAGGGTCGAAGGCCAGCTGATGCACGAGGTCGCCACCGAGGCTGGTGACCAGGACATGCCGGTTGGCGGGATCGGCCAGGATGGCGTGGGCATTCGGCGCCGTGGGCATGACCTGCAACACGGCGCCCACCGCCCCGTCCGCGCCCACCGCATTCACCGCCACCTTGTTGCCGCCATAGGAGGCGCCGAACAGGAAACGCCCGCTCCGGTCCATGCTGATATAGGCCATGCTGTCCGCCAGCGGCGCATTGCCCAGATGCGTCAGCCTGCCGGATTCCGGCTCGACGCGGAACGCGGCCACCACCAGCGGCTCGCCGCGTAAGGCCACATACAGGAAGCGGCGGTCGGGGCTGACGGCCATCGGCAGGGAGCCGCCCGCTGCCACCATGCCCGGGAACGGCACCTTCTCCAGCACATGCATCGCGCCGTCACCGGGCGAGATCCGCAGAACATGGATATCGCTGCTGTCGGCATTGCCGACATAAGCGACGAGGGCGGGGGGAGCAGAGGCGGGCATGGTTGCTCCGGGCCAGAGGGGGCGAGGGCTGCGGGAATGCCGCGCCCTTACTGGTCACGCCAGGGCTTGCGCGCCCACATCTCCTTCAGGCGCGCATCCAGCCCCAGGACGGCCTGCCGGTATTCCGCGCCGACCATGCCGCGCAGCGGCAGTTGCAGGCGGCTGGCATCCGCCTTGAATTCCGGGTCCGCCAGGGCGGCGGCGAAGGCGGCGGTCAGCTTGTCCTGCACCGCCTGCGGCAGGCCGGGTGGCGCCACGATGCCGCGCTGTGCCCCGGCCACCACGTCCACCCCCAGTTCCCGGAAGGTCGGAACCTCGGGCAGGGAAGGGTCCCGCTGCGCGCCCGCCTGGCCCAGGCAGCGGAAGCGGCCGTCGCGATAGCCCGGCGCGCCCTCGCTGACATTGAAGCAGCCGACATCGAGATGCCCGCCCAGCACGGCCGTCTGCAAGGGCGCGGCGCCGTTATAGGGCACATGGCTGAATTTCAGGCCCGGTATCCCGTTCTCCAGCTCCAGCATCACCAGGTGGTCGTCGGAACCGATGCCGGTGGTGCCGAAGCTCAGGCTGCCGGCCTCCTTTTGCGCGCGGGCCAGCAGGTCGGCCATGTCACGGACCGGCGATTCCTTGCGCACCCACAACCCGCCCGGGTCATCGATGACATTGGCCAGGTACACGAATTCCTCGACGCGATAGCGCACCGGCCGCTCGAAGGGGATGGTCATCATGGCGGGGGAGGTGACGGCGCCGAGCGTATAGCCGTCCGGCCTGGCGTTGAAGGCGAATTCCATGCCGATCTGGCTGCCGGCGCCGCCCCGGTTCTCGACCACGAAATTGGCGCCGGGAAGGTGCTTCTGGACATAGGGCAGGATCACGCGGGCCATCTGGTCCACGCCTCCGCCGGGCGGGAAGGGTACGACCACCAGGATGGTGCGTTCGGCCGGCCATTCGGCCGCCAGGGCCGGGCGCGCGGCCAGGACAGCGGCGCCAAGCATCGCGAGATCGCGTCGGGTGATGGGCATTCTTGTTGTTTCCCTGATTGTGGCCGGGTCGCGCCCGCCCCCTCTGCCGGGGGGTGTGGCGCGGGGCCGTGATGTTCAGCTCTTTTTGCGGCTGGCCTCGTAGCGCGCCTTGTTCTCGGCGTTGGGCGGATAGAGGCCAGGCAGCGAGGCGCCGTTCTCCACCTCGCCCATGATCCAGCTTTCCTGCGCCTCCTGCTCCGCGGCCAGTCCGGCCACGGTGTCGAGCAACGCCTGCGGGATCAGCACGGCGCCGTCGTCATCGACGACAACCACGTCGTTCGGGAAGACAGCGACGCCGCCGCAGCCCACCGGCTCCTGCCAACTGACAAAGGTCAGGCCGGCGACAGAGGGTGGCGCCGCGTTGCCCTGGCACCAGACCGGCAGGCCGGTGCCGAGGACACCCGCGCCATCCCGCACCACGCCGTCGGTGACGAGGCCGGCCACGTTCCGCTTGGCCATGCGGGCGCAGAGGATATCGCCGAAGATGCCGGCATCGGTGACGCCCATCGCATCGGCGACTACAATGCAGCCCTCCGGCATCGCCTCGAACGCGGAGCGGGTCGAGATCGGGGAGGACCAGCTCTCCGGCGTCGCGAGATCCTCGCGCGCCGGTACGAAGCGCAGGGTGAAGGCGCGCCCCACCAGTCGCGGCTGGCCGGCCCGCAGCGGCTTCGTGCCACGCATCCACACGTTGCGCAGGCCCTTCTTGAGCAGCACGGTGGTCAGCGTCGCGGTGGAGATACCGGACAGGGTCTCGACGATCTTCGGGTCGAGCGTTTGGACTTCAACGGCCATCGTGAACAATCCTGTTGTAAGCGCAAGGCTGGCGGTCGGCCCGCCATCGCGCGGATGACGGAACCCGTGATGGCAAGCGCGGCGTGGCAGCAGGGCAGGCGGGCAGGCCGCCTTCCGCCGCGGCGGAAGCCATGTTCCACAGCCACCCGCAGGCGGAGTGCCGCTGCCAGAGCCCCGGCCCCGACATCTGCCCCGCCTGTATGGCCCACCCCGCGCCAGGCCCGGGTCGCGTGCGGTGCCGAGAATACAAAACGGTTCCTTCCCGGAAGCCCTGGGGGAGCAGCCTGTCGCCACGGTGTGACCCACGCCAGTATTGACGGGGCCCGGCAGCAGGGGAATACGTGTTTTCCCCTTTTTGGAATGCAGATTTCCTTACAATGGAAACCCGGTTCCTCCACACTTTTGTTCTCGTCGTCGAGGCATCCTCCATCACCGAGGCAGCGCGCCAATTGAACGTCACGCCCTCCGCCGTGATCCAGCGCATCCGCGCGCTGGAGGACGAGGTGGGGTGCGAACTCATCCACCGCGCCGGCCATGCCATGCGCCCCACCGCGGCGGGTGCCGCGATCCTGGAACGGGCGCGGCAGATGGTGGGCATCGCGCAGGACATCGCCGGCATCGGCAGCGGCGACCTGGAAGCCGGGGAACTGCGCCTCGGCGTCATCACCACCGCCGTCACCGGGCTGTTGCCGGATGTCCTGGTCTCGGTGAAGCGCAATCGCCCGAAGATCGAGGTCTATATGCTGCCGGGCATCTCGGCCGACCTCTACCGCAAAACGATGGAGGGTGAGTTGGATGCGGCCATTCTGGTGAAGCCGCATTTCAAGCTGCCGAAGACGATGGCCTGGCTGCCGCTGCGGCTGGAGCCACTGATCGTGCTGACGCCGGCCGCCATGACGGAGAGCGACCCCCGGTTGATCCTGACCCGCGAGCCCTTCATCCGGTATGACCGCAACCATTGGGGCGGCCGCCTGGCGGACCGGTGCCTGCGGCGGTTGCGCATCAACCCGCGCGAGCAGTTCGAGCTGGATTCGCTGGAAGCCATCAGCGTGCTGGTCGACCGTGGGTTGGGTGTGTCCCTGATACCGGACTGGCCGGCGCCCTGGCCGCATGGCATCTCGGTGCGCAAGGTCGCCATCCCCGGCGCCCCGGTGCGGGAGATCGGCCTGGTCTGGCCGCGTGCCTCCGCCCGCCTGCGGCTGACCGAGGCTTTCATCCAGGAAATCCGGGCGGTCCTGCCGCCGCCGGCCTGAGCGGCTCGGAACCGGAAGGGCCGGCGGCGTTTCACCAGTCCGCCCCCCCCCGGCATTGGCGGTGCCGCGCTGGCCATGCCGGCCGCGGACTGACCGGGGGTCCGCTGGCGGTTCCGCCCGCCACATCTTGGGGGTGCAGCATGACAGATCCGTTCGGCCTCGCCCGCTTCGTCCAGGCCCAGGAGCCTGTCCTGCCGCAGGTCCGGCAGGAACTCGGCGATGGATATAAGCGCAGCCACTGGATGTGGTTCATTTTCCCGCAATTGAGGGGCCTCGGGCACAGCGAGATGGCGCGGCGTTACGCCATCGCGTCCCTGGCCGAAGCCCAGGCCTACCTGCGGCACCCGGATCTGGGGCCACGGCTGCTCGAATGCACCCAGCTGGTCAATGCGGTGGAAGGGCGTTCCATTCATCAGATCCTGGGCAGCCCGGACGACCGGAAGTTCCATTCGTCCATGACGCTTTTCGCCGCGGCCCAGCCCGGCGCCTCTGTATTCCAGGAAGCGTTGGGCAAGTATTTCGGCGGTGCGCCGGATCCAATGACGAGCGAGAAACTTTTACCCCGATAAAATATCTGCGGGCGCTGGCAACAGAAGGCCGGAGCCACCGCCTGCCGCCAGCCCTCGCCGCTTCGCATGTCAGATCCACCAAGACCAGCGATTTCGGCCTGATGACAAGGGAGGCCGCCTGCGGGATGGTGCACCGCCGTAACGTGACGCCGGGCATCCGGCGGCGGATCGCCCGCGGATCAGAAACGACTCAGTCAGGTCACCATGCCCACTCCCCAGAACCTTCGTCGCCCGCTCGTGCTGGCTTCCGTCATGGCCGCCATGTTCATGATCGCGATCGAGGCCACCATCGTCTCCACCGCCATGCCGCAGATCGCCGGCCAGCTTGGGGACCTGCACCTCTATTCCTGGGTGTTCTCCGCCTTCCTGCTGACCCAGACCGCAACGACCGTGGTGTTCGGCAAGCTCGCCGACCTGTATGGCCGCAAGCCGGTCATGCTGGTGGGAATCGCGGTCTTCCTCGTGGGCTCGGTCCTGTGCGGGCTCGCATGGTCGATGCCCTCGCTGATCGTTTTCCGGCTGTTGCAGGGGATCGGGGCGGGCGCCATCCAGCCCGTCTGCCTCACCGTCGTCGGCGATCTCTATTCGGCGCAGGAGCGCGGCAAGATCCAGGGCTACCTGGCCAGCGTCTGGGGCATTTCCTCTGTCTTCGGGCCGCTCGCCGGCGGGTTGATCATTCAGGACCTGAACTGGGCCTGGATCTTCTGGATCAACGTGCCGATCGGCATCGCCGCCGCCGCCGGCTTCATCGCCTTCCTGCATGAGGGCGTGCTGAAGGAGGCCCGCAGCGTCGACGTGACGGGCGCCGCGCTGTTCGCGGTCACGGTCGCCTCCCTCATGGTCGCGATCACGGAGGCCGGCACCTCCAGCGGCCGCACCGTGCTGGCCTGGTCCGCCCTGTGCGCCGTCAGCGCCATCCTGTTCGTGCTGCAGGAACGGCGCGCGCGCGACCCCATGCTGGCCTTCGGGCTGTGGGCCCGCCGGCCCATCGCGACCGCCAACGCCGCCACGCTGCTGAGCGGCATGGCCGTGATAGGGCTGACCACCTTCCTGCCCATGTATGTCCAGGCGGTGCTGAATGAATCCGCCCTGGTGGCCGGCTTCGCGCTGACCATGATGGTGCTGGGCTGGCCCATCGGCGCCACCACCGCCGCCAAGAACTTCGCCCGCTTCGGCCTGCGGTCCACGCTGCTGTTCGGTGCGGCGCTGTTGCCGCTGGGGGCGCTGGCCTTCGTGGTGATGGGACCGCAGAGTTCGCCCCTGCTGGCGGGGCTGGGCTCGATCGTCATGGGGCTGGGCATGGGGTTCCTGAGCACCTCCGCCATCGTCATCATCCAGGACAGCGTGGGTTGGGAGGAGCGAGGTTCGGCCACGGCCTCCAATGTGTTCTCGCGCAACCTCGGCAGCACCCTGGGCGCGACGGTGCTGGGCAGCGTCCTTAACCTCAGCCTGTCCCATGCGGGCGCAGGCACGGCCGCGGTGGATTTCGACCGCATCCGCCAGTTGCTCGATCACCCCGGCAGCCTCCCCGGTGATGCCGGGGTGCGGCTGGTGCTGGGCCAGTCGCTGCACTTCACCTTTCTGTCGGTCTTCCTGATCGCCGTGGCGACGCTTCTGGTCGCGACCCTGGTGCCGGCCGTCGCCTTCGCGCGGCGCGCCCGCCACGCCCCGGGGGAATAGCCCGCCCCCGGCCGGCCAAGGCCGCCGCGGCCTGGGCCTTAACATACGCCGGCGCGGCCACCCGGAGCAGGCCGCGCCGAGAAGGGTGACGGCCGCCGAGGCGGCGGCAGGGCGGTCTCCCCGGCCGCGTGTGAGGCGGCAGGTCCGCTGTAAAATGCTGTCTGAAACATTCAGTTGTGTGACTACCCGACAACAGGCATGTTCCCGGCCAAGTAAAAAACGAGACAAGGGAATTTCCATGACTGATCATACATCCCGCGCCGCGCCCGAGGTTGGCGGCGTGACCCGCAGAGCCGCTGTCCTGGCCGGCGCCGCCGCCCTGGCGCTGCCCGTCCTCGGGCGGTCCGCGCGTGCGGCCTCCCCCGCCCTGTCTGGCCGCGCCGTTACGCTGGGCATTATCGATGTCGCCGGCGGCCTCGCGCTGACGCAGAAGATCTTCGATAATTATAGTGCCGCTCACGCGGACCGCGTGGCGCGCTTCGCCATCAGCCGCGCCCCGGCGCCTGAACTGGCGGGCAAGGTGCGGGCCATGCAGCGTGCCAGTCGGCTGGATGTCGATATCATCCTGACCGGCAATGACGGCCTCGCCGCCGGGCTTGAAATGGATCTGTGGGAAGACATCAGCCGCTTCAACGACCCCGCCTTGGACCTCGAAACGCTGTATGAGGGCGGCGCCCGCAAGATGGCGGACATGGCACGCGGCTGCGGCATGCTGACCTCCTATTCCCAGTCGGGGCCCCTGCTGCAATACGCGCCCTCGCGCGTCAGCGCGCCGCCCACCAGCGCGCAGGCGCTGCTGGAATGGGCCAAAGCCCACCCCAATCGCATGATCTATCCGCGCCCGTCCAATTCCGGCCCGGCGCGCATCTTCATGATGGGCCTGCCCTACCTGCTGGGCGATGCCGACCCGAAGGAGCCGGTGAAGGGCTGGGAGAAGACCTGGGCCTACCTCGCGGAACTCGGCCAGTATATCGAGTACTATCCCTCCGGCACCGCCGCGATGCTGCGGGAATTCGGCCAGGGCGGGCGCGATATCGTGGCATCGACCATGGGGTGGGACATCAACCCGCGCGTGCTCGGCGTCACGCCGCGCGATTCCGCCATCTCGGTCATGGAGGGGTTCCATTTCGTGGCGGACGGCCATTACGCGGTGATCCCGAAGGGCCTGCCGCAGGACCGCCTGGCCGCGGCGCTGGACGTGCTGCGCTTCATGATGGTGCCGGAGCAGCAGGCCTTCACTTATGACGAGGGCTACCTCTTTCCTGGTCCCGCCCGGAAGGGCGTCACCCTGGACATGGCGCCGGAAGCCAGCCGCAAGGTCATCCAGGAATACGGCCGTCCGCTTTATGACAAGCTCATCGCCGTGACCCCGACCGAAGCGCCGCTGGACCCGAAGGCACTTGTCGCCGCCTTCCGTCGGTGGGACGAACAGGTCGGTTCCAAGAAGACGGCGCCCTGATTTAACAGGCACGCCGATACGAGGTCATGTCCATGCAGAATTTCGGGGAATTGCGGCTCGACCGCATCAGCCGCCACTTCCACACCCATGCCGCGCTGCGCGAACTGGACCTGACGATCAAGGCGGGGGAATTCATCTCCCTGCTCGGCCCGTCGGGTTGCGGAAAATCCACCGCCCTGAACTGCATCGCCGGTCTGCTCTCGCTGACCAGCGGCGAGATCCGTCTCGACGGCAAGCGGATCGACCCGCTGCCGCCGGAGCAGCGTGGCTTCGGCATGGTGTTCCAGAACTATGCGCTGTTCCCGCATATGAGCGTGCGCAGGAACATCGCCTTCGGGCTGGAGATGCGCGGCATCAGGCGCGCCGAGGTCAACCAGCGCGTCGAGAAGGCCCTGAAGCTGGTGCGGCTCGACAACCTGGGCGACCGGCTGCCGGGCCAGCTCTCCGGCGGCCAGCAGCAGCGCGTGGCCATCGCCCGCGCCGCGGTGATCGAGCCGCCGCTGGTGCTGATGGATGAGCCCCTGTCGAACCTCGACGCCAAGCTGCGCATCGAGATGCGGCACGAGATCCGCCGGCTGCACAACGAACTCGGCCTCACCACCATCTACGTCACCCACGACCAGGACGAGGCGCTTTCGCTCTCCGACCGTATCGTGGTGATGCGCGACGGCGTGAAGCGGCAGGAAGGCACGCCGGAGGAACTCTACCAGCGCCCGGCCACATTGGACGTCGCGCTGTTCATGGGCTTCCGCAACGTGCTGGATGTCAACGCGCGGCAGGACGGGGTAGGGCGCATCACGGCGGAATCCGGCGCGGTGCGTCTGGGCGCGCTCGGCCAGGCGCCGAGCGGCCCCGCCATCGCGGCCTTCCGCCCCGATGACGTGCTGCTGGCCGGTGAGGAAGGCCAGCCCGCCCATGTCGGCACCGTGGAATATTGCGGCCGCGACTGGCTGGCCGACCTGACGCTGCCCGATGGCCGCACGGTGCTGATGCGCTCGCCCCATCCGCTGACCAAGGGCGACCCCATCCGCTTCACCGTGCCGCCCGAGCGCGTCCGCGTCTTCGCCGGCGAGGAAGCGCTGGCATGAGCGGCGCCGTTCACAACGCGGCCTCCCCGCCCTCCGCGGCGCCGCCCCGGACAGCCCGCGCCGACGACGCGCGCGCGGCGGGGCGGGACCTGCGGCCGCTGCTGGTGCTGCCGGGCCTGGCGGTGGTGGTGGCGCTGTTCCTGTACCCCTTCCTCTACGGGTTGTTCCTGTCCTTCGAGCCGCTGGAAGGCGGCGCACTCGCGAACTACATCCGCTTCTTCAGCGAAAACCGGCTCTACGGCACCATCGGCACGACGCTGTGGCTGTCGCTGCCGATCACGGTGCTGAATGTCGGGCTGGCGTTGCCGGTGGCCTATGCCTTGCGCGTGCCCTCCACCTCGCAGCGGATCATCACCACCATCCTGGTGGTACCCATCACGCTGGGCACCGTGCTGGCGGCGCAGGGGCTGCTCTCCTACCTCTCGCCGCAGGGCTGGATGAACCGCGCGCTGCTCGACCTCGGCCTGATCGTCGAGCCCATCCGCCTGCTGCACAAGCCGGCGGCGGTCGTCATCTCGCTGGTCATCACCGGCTTTCCCTTCGCCTTCCTGATGATGCTCTCCTACGTCACCGGCATTGACCCGACGCTGGCGCGGGCGGCGGCAACGCTGGGCGCGCCGGCGCACCGGCAGTTCTTCCGCATCTACCTGCCGCTGCTGGCGCCGGGCATCGCCATCACCTTCGCGCTGTGCTTCGTGCAGGCTTTCGCGGTCTTTCCCTCCGCGGTCATGCTGGGGGCGCCGGCGGGGCCCACACGCGTGATCTCCATCGCCGCCTACGAGGCGGCCTTCGAGGATTACGACTACTCCATGGCCTCGGCCATCGCCTTGATCATGGGAGCGGTGCAACTGGGCGTCGTCGCTTTCGTGCTTGGCTTGCGCAACCTGGCCTATCGCGGCCCCGTGGCTTCCGGAAAGGGCTGAGGCGATGAAAAGCATGACGGCTTCCCCCATCGCCCAACGCGCCTGGAACCTGGCGCTGGGCACCATGATGGTGTTCTTTCTACTCAACATTCTGGCCGTCATCGCGGTGGTGGCCATCAATTCACTCGGCCGCCGCTGGTTTGGCGGCTGGCTGCCGGACGGCTTCACCCTGGGCTGGTACGCGGCCGCCTGGGGGGAGTTCCAGCTTTCCTCGGTGCTGATGGTGACGGCGCAGGTGGCGGGGGCCGTGGTGGTGCTCTCGCTGCTGGTGGGCGTGCCGGCGGCCTATGCGATGGCGCGGCTGCGCTTTCCCGGCAAGCGGCTGGCGCTGCTGGCCTTCCTGTTGCCGCTGCTGGTGCCGCCCATCACCTACGGCATCCCGCTGGCGACCGTGCTGTATCAGCTGGGGCTGGGCGGCACGATCTGGGGCGTGATCCTGGCCAACCTGGTGCCGGCGGCGCCCTTCGTGGTGCTGGTGATGACGCCTTTCGTGGAGCAGATCGACGTCAAGCTGGAGGATGCGGCGCGGGTC
The DNA here is from genome assembly GCA_028288745.1 of Roseomonas sp. GTDB lineage: Bacteria > Pseudomonadota > Alphaproteobacteria > Acetobacterales > Acetobacteraceae > Pseudoroseomonas. Next base: position 12,836 of record JAQGHX010000007.1, read on the forward strand.
TTCGGTGCCGGCACCATGACCATCTTCCGCCGCATCCTGGTGCCGTTGCTGCTGCCGGGCATGCTCTCGGCGGGGCTGCTGGTGCTGATGCGCACGCTCTCGATGTTCGAGCTGACCTTCCTGACCGCCGGCGCAGACAGCCAGACCCTGGTGGTCGCGCTGTACTACGCCGTCTTCGCCGCCGGCGTGCGGGCCCCGCAATCGATCGACGCCATGGCCGTGATCTACATGGCGACGACGCTGATCTGGCTGCTGCTGGCCCTGCGCTTCGTCGACCCGACCCAGATGGTGGGTCGCGTCAAAGCCCAGCGGGCCTGAACGGCGCCGGGGCCCTCGCGGGCCCCGGCAGCCTCCGGTCCGCCGCACCGCTTCATGGTGCGGCCGGTATCCCTCGTTCCATCATTTCCCCTTCCGTCGTGGCGGCCCTGGCCGGGGCCGGGTTGCGGGGCCGCCTGACCCGCCACATCTCGGCGAGGCGCAGCGTGCGGCGGCCCTGGTGCGGCAGCCGGAGTGCTGACCCTGGACAAAGGACGGGTCACCCATCAGGCGGTCGCCGGGGCGGCCCATCCGCGCCAGCGTGGCGGCCAGGCGCTCGCCGCGCCGGAAGCTTCCCTGCTCGCCCACGTCGGGGTAGGGCAGGGGCAAGCCCTGGCCGGCCGGCGCCGGCCTGATCCATCATGCCTGACCGAAAGGCCGCCACCATGCATCGCCGTACCCTGGGCAAGCTGAGCGCCGCCCTGCTGCTGACCACCCCGGCCGTGGCGCGGGCCGCCGAGGGCGATGTGGTGCGCATCGGCTGGCTGCGCGGGCCCAATGACATCACCCTGGGCAAGGCGCGCGGCACGATCGAGAAGGCCCTCGCCGAGCAGGGCGCGAAGGTGGAATGGGCCGGGCCCTTCGCCGCCGCCGCGCCGGCGCTGGAGGCGCTGAACGGTGGCAGTATCGACATCACCGCCGGCAGTTCCACCGCCTGCATCACCGGGCTGGCGGCGGGCGTTCCCATGCTGATCTTCGCCTACCAGAAGATGTCGGCCGGGGCCGAGGGCATCCTGGTCAAGCAGGATGCGCCCATCCGCAGTCTGCACGACCTTGCCGGCCGCAGCGTGGCGGTGAACCGCGGCGGCACCGGCGAATACCTGCTGATGCGGGCGCTGGAGCGCAACGGCGTCGACGCCGCCAGCGTGAAACGCATCTACCTGAGCCCCAGCGACAGTGGCGCCGCCTTTACCCAGGGGCATGTCGATGCGTGGTCCACCTGGGACCCCTTCATCTCCATCGCGCTCAAGACCTACGCGGCGCGCGTCCTGGCCGATGGCGCGGCGATCGGCTCGGACAATGCCGTCACGCTGATGGCCAGCCGTGCCTTCGCGGAACGCAAGCGCGCCCTGCTGCAGGTGATCTACGCCACCGCCATGGCGGACAATGCCTGGTCCCTTGCGAACAAGCCGGAGGCCGGCGCGATCTGGGCGCGGGCGATGAACATCCCGGTGAGCTTCGGCCCCGAAATCGGCGAGAACAACGCGGTGCCGACGCGGGGCGTGACGGATGCTGACATCGCGCAGATCTCGCAGATCGCGGATTGGTACGTCTCCAGCAAGATCGTGCCGCGCCGTCCGGATATCAGCGCCGGAATCATCAAGCTGGGCGCCGCCTGACGCGGCACAAGCGCTCTCAGGCCGGCGTGACGCGGGCCCCGGCGGCGAGCGCCGCATCGTCGGTCAGCGCAAGCCGGTCGAGCAATGCTACCTGGAAGCTGGCGGGGCCCGCCGCTTCCGCCGCCGCATGTTCGGCCGCCACGCCCAGCAGCACCAGGCCGGCAAGGGCGGCCTCCATCGGCGGCAGGCCGGCGCCCAGGAAGGCGCCGATCAGCGCCGTGGCGGTGCAGCCCGTGCCGGTGACGCGGGTGAGCAGCGCATGGCCATTGGCCACGGCCATCATCCGCGCGCCATCCGTGACGTAGTCCACCGCCCCCGTCACCGCCACCACCGTGCCAAGGCGGCGAGCGAGGCCGCGTGCCGCATCGCGGGCGGCCTCGGCCGCATGGACGCTATCCACGCCGCGCGAGCCGGCGGTCTGCCCGGCCAGGGCCAGGATCTCGGACGCATTGCCCCGCACCACCGCTGGCCGTTGCGCGGCCAGCACCTGGGCGGTCTCCAGCCGGAAGCCGGTGGCGCCGGCCGCGACCGGGTCCAGGATCCAGGGCACCCCCGCCTCGGCGGCCGCAGCGGCGGCGCGATGCATGGCAACCCGCCGCGGCGCCGTCAGCGTGCCGATATTGACCACCAGCGCCGCGGCCCGCCGGACGAATTCGGCGACTTCCTCCTCCGCCTCGACCATGGCGGGGGAGGCGCCGACAGCCAGCAGCGCATTCGCCGTCAGGTTCGCCACCACGTAATTGGTGATGTTGTGCACCAGGGGCGCCGCCGCGCGCAGCCGCGCGATGACATCGGAACCATCGAACCCGGGCATTCCATTCTCCTCGCCATCGCGCACCGCCGCGCACTGGGGACGGTGCGGCCGGGGGGGCCATAGCCCGTGGCGCGGTTCAGGAACAGGGCCGGGCGGCGCTCTAGATCTCGCTGCGGCGGAGCAGGTAGTCCAGGCCGCCGACGCGGAACCAGCGGTAGCCATAGGGTTCCAGCAGCATCCTGTGCCGCCCCTTCGCGTCCGGGCGGCTGTGGTCATCCGACAGCAGGTTGACCAGCAGCCCGTCATGCGAGCCGGACGCTCCAGGGTCGATATGCACTTCGCGCGCCTCGGGACATAAATTGTGGACGACCAGCACCGAGTTTTCCCGCCAGTCGTAGCGCAGCGCCAGCACCGCCGGCGTGCCGGTGGCGACAATGTCGAAATCGCCCCAGCCGATCTCCGGCAATTCCTTGCGCATACGGATCAGCCGTTCGGTCCAGTTCAGCAGCGAGCCCGGGTCGCGGCGCTGCCGCGCGACATTGACATGCTCGAACCCATAGGCCCCGCCGGAGATCACCGGCTTGGCGGGCGTGTCGCTCTTGGTGAAGCCGCCATGTGGCTCATCGGACCATTGCATCGGCGTGCGGGCGCATTCGCGCTCCGGCAGGCTCAGGTCGTCACCCATGCCGATCTCGTCGCCGTAGCGGAAGACGGGCGTACCGGGCAGCGTCATCATCAGGCTGGTGGCGAGTTCCAGCCGCCGGCGGTCGCCCTGCATCATAGGCGCCAGCCGCCGGCGGATGCCACGGTCATAGAGCTGCATCGACTTGTCCGGGCCGAAGGCATCGAACACCGCCTTCTGCTGTGGCCTGGTCAGCCGCCCGAGGTCGAGTTCGTCGTGGTTGCGCAGGAACAAGCCCCATTGCCCGGTGGCGGGGCGCGGCCGGGTGGCCTTCAGCGCCTTGGCGAGCGGCCGCGTGTCGCTGCTGGCCAGGGCATAAAACAGCGTCTGGTTGACCTGGAAATTGAACATCATGTGCATGCGGTCGCCGTCATGGCCGAAATATTCCATGTCGGTCTTGGGCAGCACATTGGCCTCGGCGAGGATGATGGCATCGCCACGGCGCCATTGCAGGAATTCGCGGAAGGTCCGCAGCATGTCGTATTGCTCGACCGGTGCGGTTACATCCGCGCCCTTTGTCGCGATGACGAAGGGTACCGCGTCCATACGGAAACCGGAAACACCCAGTTCCAGCCAGAAACCCATCACCTTGAGAATTTCTGCCTGCACATGCGGGTTGGTGGTATTGAGGTCCGGCTGGAATTCATAGAAGCGGTGGAAATACCAGGCCTTTGCGGTTGAATCCCGCGTCCAGGTCGATTCCTGCACGCCGGGGAAGACCACGCCCTGATCGGCATTGGCGGGCTTTCTTTTGGCCCAGACATACCAGTCGCGATAGCGCGATTCCGGGTTGGTACGCGCTTCCAGGAACCAGGGATGCTGGTCCGACGTATGGTTAACCACGAGATCGATGATCACCCGGATGCCGCGCTGGTGGCAACCATGGGTGAACTCGACGAAGTCGCCCAAAGTGCCGTAGCGCGGATCGACGCCGTAGTAATCGCTGATGTCGTAACCGTTGTCGCGCCCCGGCGAGGGCTGGAACGGCATCAGCCAGATGGTGGTGACGCCGAGCCCCTGGATATAATCCAGCCGGCGCGTCAGTCCCTCGAAATCGCCGACGCCATCGCCGTTCGCGTCCATGTAGGTGCCGACGGACAGGCAGTAGACGATGGCGTTCTTGTACCAGAGGTCGTTGATCATCGGTGCCTCGTGCCGCGGCACCGGACCGGAACCGCCCTGCCATGCCCGCGTTATAAATCCTCCTGGTGGAAAAGGTTACCGGAATGGACAAGCTGGCATGGTGGCAACGCGACATTGTGTACCAGGTCTATCCACGCTCCTTCCAGGACAGTAACGGGGATGGGGTGGGCGACCTCGCCGGCATCGCGCGCCGGCTTGACCACCTTGTCTCCCTCGGCGTGGGCGCGGTGTGGCTCTCGCCCATCCAGCCTTCGCCGATGGCGGATTTTGGCTATGACGTTGCCGATTATTGCGATGTGGACACGGTCTTCGGCGCGCTGGCCGATTTCGACCACCTTGTCGCGCAGACCCATGGGCGAGGTCTGCGCCTCATCCTCGACTTTGTGCCGAATCACAGTTCCGACCGGCACCCGTGGTTCCTCGAAAGCCGCGGGGACCGCGCCAACCCGCGCCGCGACTGGTATATCTGGCGCGATCCCGCGCCGGATGGCGGGGTGCCCAATAACTGGCTCAGTCATTTCGGCGGCAGCGCCTGGGAATGGGACGAGCGGACCGGGCAGTATTACCTGCATTCCTTCCTGAAGGAGCAGCCCGACCTGAACTGGCGCCACCCGGATGTCCGCGCCGCCATGTATGACGTGCTTCGCTTCTGGCTGGATCGCGGGGTCGATGGCTTCCGCGTCGATGTGATCTGGCTGATGATCAAGGATGCGCTGTTCCGCGATAATCCGCCGAACCCGGGTTGGAAGCCGGGTGAATCCTCGCATGACCGGCTGCTCGACTTCTATACGGCCGACCAGCCGGAGGTGCATGGCATCATCGCTGAAATGCGGGGCATGCTGGACCGCTACGGCCAGCGGCTGCTGATCGGCGAGATCTATCTGCCGGTCGAGAGGCTCGTTACCTATTACGGCCATGAACTGGGCGGCGCGCATCTGCCCTTCAATTTCCAGCTTATCCGCGCGCCCTGGAATGCCGGCGAGGTCGCCCGGATTATCCGCGACTACGAGGCCGCCCTGCCGCCGGGTGCCTGGCCCAACTGGGTGCTGGGCAACCACGACCAGTCGCGTATCGCGACGCGCGTGGGCCCGGCGCAGGCACGTGTCGCCGCCATGCTGCTGCTCACCCTGCGCGGCACGCCGACCATCTATTACGGCGAGGAGATCGGCATGACGGATGTGCCGATTCCGCCCGCCCAGGTGCGCGACCCCGCCGAGCGGAACCAGCCCGGCATCGGCGCCGGGCGCGACCCGCAGCGGACACCGATGCTGTGGGACGCCTCGGCGCATGGTGGCTTCACGACGGGCGAGCCTTGGCTGCCGGCCGGTGCGCTGGGCGGCTCCGTCGCGGCGATGGAGGCCGATCCGGATTCCATCCTGCATTTCTACCGGCGGCTTATCGCGCTGCGGCGCGGCAGCGCGGTGCTCACGGCGGGCGCGATCAGCGACGTGGTGGCCCGTGGCAATGTGCTGGACTTCACGCGCTTCCATGCCGGGCACGGCCTGCGCATCCTGCTCAACATGGGAACCGAGCCGGCGGAGGTGGAGGCCGCGCCGGGCCGGGTTCTGCTGTCGACGCTGCCGGGTGGGCCGGCACAGGCTGACGCGGGCATCCTGCGCCTGCGCGCCAACGAGGGCGTCATTCTCGCCCCGGAGGATGCGGCGGGCTGAGGCCCCGCGAGGCCCCCGCCGCGTGATCAGGCCCAGCGGAAGGTGGGTGGGGAGATCTTGTCCACCGGCCGGTGTGCCCAGTCCTGGCTTGGCGCACGGTCGATGATGCGCTTCTGCGCTTCATGCAGATTGGCGGCGGCCTGGGCGTAATCCATGGTCAGCACCTTGCCGTCCTTCACCACCTGCTGTCCATCGACATAGACGCCCTGGATGGCGCGGTCGCCGGCGGCGTAGATCAGGCTGCGCATGGGGTCGCGAGCCGGGCGCATCATCGGGTGCGTCACGTCCACCATGACGAAATCCGCCCGGCACCCGGCGGCCAGCCGGCCGATATCGTCGCGCCCCAGTGCCTTGGCGCCGCCTATGGTCGCGGCGTCGAACAGGTCGGTGGAGGAGAGGCTGCGCGGGTCGCCCGACTGCGTGCGCGCCAGATAAGAAACCAGCCGCAATTCGTCGAGCATGTTGTGCGGATAGGTGTCGGTGCCGACGCCCATATTGACGCCGCGCTTGCGGTAGCGGCCGAAGCTGCGCATGGAAATGCCACGGCGGGCGAAGACCGTCGGGCAATGCGCGATGGTGGTGCCCGTGGCGGCCAGCCGGTCCAGGTCGTTCTCGGTGTGCCAGGGGGTGCTGGGGTGGTCGTCGAGGAAGATACCGTGCCCGATGATGGAACGGTCCGACAACATGCCCATCCCGTCCAGCCAGCCGATCGGGGTGACGCCGTGGCGGCGGGTGATCTCGTGGAACTCCACCACGCTTTGCGCCGCGTGGATCTGCCAGGACAGGCCGCGCTTGCCGGCTTCCTGAAAGCTCTCGCGCAACAGGGTTTCGGAGCAGGTATCGATCTGCGCTGGCACCACCATGCCAAACAGCCGGCCGGACGGGTGCTGTTCGGCGCGGTCGATCAGCGCGAGGGCCTCGGCCATCGCCTTCTCGCCAGCCTTCTCGTCCCATTCGTATTCGACCGCATGGCCATTCTTGGTGAACCAGCGGGCGGAGCGGAACATCGGCGCGACGCAGACGCGCATGCCGGATTCAGCCAGCAGGTCCAGCCAGCCCGGATGCGCCATGGACAGGTCGGCGACGGTGGTGACACCGGAGAGCAGCAGCTCCGACAGCGCCACGCGAACGCAATCCGGCACCGCATCGGCATCGGTGCGGAAGATCGGCATGTATTCGTACAGTGATGAATTATACAGGCCGGGGGAGCCGATCTCGTCGATCAGTCCCTTGTTCATCGGCTCGCTGGACGGGTGGCAGTGGATGTTGACGAGGCCGGGCATGACCATCATGCCGCGGCCGTCGATCACTTCCTCCGCCGGCCCGTCATAGCCACGGCCGACGAAGGTGATCTGCCCGTCCCGATAGGCCACCTCCGCATCCGTCAGGTAGAGATGCTGCTGTTCCGCCTGGTCCCATGCGATGACCAGGTCGGCGTTGCGGATGACGGTGGTGGCCATGGTCGATCCCTCGTTTTTTGCTTACCGGGTCAGGCGGATGTCGAGACCCTTGTAGAGCGCGACACCATAGATGCCGTGCGGCCGCACGCCCTCCACCCGCTGGGACGAAACGACCCAGAGCGGCTGGCGCATCAACGGCAGCCAGACATTGTTCTCGGCGATACGCTGCTGCAGCTTGCCGATCACCTCGGCCCGCGCTTCCGGGTCCAGCGCCTGCCGGGCCGCGACCAGGGCGGCGTCCGTCTCCGGGTCGTTCCAGTTCATGCGGTTGGGGGTGGGGCGGTTGGCGCTGTGGAAGTACAGCGAGAACGCATCGGTCGCGGAGACATAGGGATAGGAAATGATGAAGGTATCGAATTCCTGCGTCGCCAGCTTGCCCCAACCCACCGTCGCGTCCCAGAGCTGGATGCGTAGTTCGATGCCCACGCGGCGAAGATCGGCCTGCACCGCCTGCATCATGCTGCTGTTGATGGCCGTCTGCAGGCCGTAGAGCAGCAGCGTCGCGCGCTGGCCTTCCTTCACCCGCACGCCGTCCGGGCCCATGGTCCAGCCGGCGGCGTCCAGCACCTTGCGGGCTTCGTCCGCATTGAACTGCGGCACGGCCTTGGCGGCCTCGGCACTGTAATCCAGCGCGTTGGGATTGATATAGGCCGTCGCGGCCTCTCCGGCGCCGAAGAACACCGCCTTGGCGATGGCGTCCTTGTTAACGGCCAGGTTCACCGCACGGCGGATGGCCGGGTCGCTGGCGACGGGCTTGTCGACCCGGAAGCCCATGAAGTGGTCGTAGAAATGCACCGGCTGCTGCGTCAGCTTCAGCGTCGGGATGCGGCGCAGCCCGTCCAGCGCGAAATACGGGATCCACTGGGTGATGTCGCCCTGGCCCGACTGCACGGCGGCCAGCCGCGTATTCGCCTCCGGAATGACGCGCATGACGATGCGGTCCACCTGCGGCGACGGGTTGTTGTAGATCGGCGGGCCCCAGTTGTAGGTCGGGTGCTTGGTCAGCACCATTTCCTGCCGTGGAGTCCAGCTCGCCCAACAATAGGGCCCAGTGCCGTTGAAGCCCTGCACGCCGAAATTGGTGCCGAGCTTCTCGACCGTCGCCTCATCCACGATGCTCGCGAAATACTGGGCGAGTTGGTACAGCAATTCACTGAACGGCTCGTTCAGCTCGTACTCCACCGTGTGGTCATCGACAGCGCGGACTTCCTTGACGGAGCCTGCCCGCCAGCGCACCGGGCTGCGCGTCGCGGGGTCGATCCAGCGGTTGATGGTATAGACGACGTCTTTCGCGGTGAAGGGCTTGCCGTCGCAGAAGGTGACGCCCTGCCGCAGCTTGAAGGTATAGGTCGTGCCGTCCTCGCTGACGGTCCAGCTCTCGGCCAGGCCGGGGCGAATGGTGCGCTGGTCCCAGTCCATCGACACCAGCGTGTCGGAGAGCAGGAAGATCGCCTCGCCCGCCGCCGTGGCGGAGGTGCGGGCGGGGTCGTAGCGGTCGGCATCGATCTCCCGCAGCAGCACCAGGGTGTTGCGCGGTGCCACCTGCGCGGCGGCATCGAGCGCCGGCAGCATTCCCGCGAACATGAGCGCGGCGCCGCCCAGCAGGCCGCGCGCCGTCCGGCGCCTGGTCTTTGACAACTGCATTGCAGTCTCCATCTTATATGTCCTGGTCATACGCGGAGCTTCGGGTCCAGCGCGTCGCGCAGCGCATCGCCGAGCAGGTTGAAGACCAGCACGACGACGAAAATCATCACGCACGGAATGACGGCGATATGCGGGGCGAAAAACAGGTAGGTCCGCCCCTCCGACGCCATCGCACCCAGTTCGGCGACAGGCGGCTGTGCGCCCAGGCCAAGGAAGGACAATGCGGAGCCCAGCAGGATCACCTGCCCGAAGCGCAGCGTGCCGAAGACGCACATCGACGACAGGCAGTTCGGCGCCAGGTGGCGGAAGATGATGCGCGCATCGCTCATGCCGATGGCGCGGGCCGCCACCATGTAGTCCTGCCGCATCGCCACCAGGGCGGAGCCGCGCACGATGCGCGCCATCAGCGGCACGGTGGCGACCGAGAGGGAGAGCACCACCGCCAGGATGCCCGGCCCGAAGATGGCGGCGATCGCAAGCCCGAACAGGATGGCCGGAAAGGACAGCAGCACGTCCATGCAGCGCATCAGCAGCCCGTCCAGCCGACTGTAGAAGGCGGCGGCGAAACCCACCACGGCGCCGATGCCGCCGCCCAGCAGGACGGAGGCGAAGCCCATCATCAGCGTGGCGCGCAGGCCGAACAGCAGGCGGGTGATCATGTCCCGCCCCTGATTGTCGGCGCCGAGTAGCAGCCCCTCCGTGCCCGGCGCCGCCATGGCGAGGGAAAGGTCATTGTCGAAGGGGTCGGTCGGCGCCAGGGCGGGGGCGAGCACCGCCGCCAGGATCAGCAGGACCGCGGCCAGGGCCGAGAACGCCGCCACCGGCTCCCGCAGCGCCCAGCGCAGCAGGCCGGGGCGCCGGGCGGGCCGGGCGAGATCAGCCTCGGCCGCGCTCATGCGGCGCGCAGCCGGGGATCGAGGGTGACATACAGGACATCGACCACGAGGTTCACCAGGATGAAGCCGAGGGAGAGCACGATGATGGTGCCCTGCGCCATCGGAAAGTCGGAAGACAGGATGGCGCCCACCGCCAGCCGGCCGACGCCGGGCCAGGAGAACACCGTCTCCGTCACCACCGCGCCACCCAGCAGGAAACCGATCTGCAGGCCGATCAGCGTCACCACCGGGATGAGGGCGTTGCGCAGGCCGTGGCGCAGCAGGATGGCGGTCTCGCCCAGCCCCTTGGCGCGCGCGGTGCGCACATGCTCGGCGCCCAGTACGTCCAGCAGGGCGGTGCGCGTCATGCGCGCGACGGGCGCGATGAACACGCCGCCCAGCGTCAGGGCCGGCAGCGCCACCGATTGCCAGCCTTCCAGCGTCCAAAGCGGGCCGCCACGGCCGGTGAAGGGCAGCAACTGCCACTGGAAGCCAAGGAACCAGATCAGCATCAGGCCCAGGAAGAAGACCGGCACCGAGCCGCCCGCGACGGACAGCGCCGTCACCACGCGGTCCAGCAGCGACCCGCGCCAGTAGCCCGCGACGGTACCGAGGAAGATGCCGAGCGGGATGGACCAGAACAGGCTGGCGAACATCAGTTCCAACGTCGGGCCGATGGTCGCGCCCAGTTCCTGCGTCACCGGCACGTTGTTGATGATGGAGACACCGAGGTCGCCATGCAGCAGCCGCCAGATATAGATTCCGAACTGCACGTAGATCGGTTCATCCAGCCCCAGGTCGCGGCGGATCTCGGCGACGATCTCAGCCGTGGCGGAGGGGCCGGCGCGGACGGTCGCCGGGTCGGTCGGCACCACCTGCATCAGCAGGAAGCCGATCAGAAGCACGCCGAACAGCACCGGTACCGACAGCAGCAGGCGCTGCAAAGTATGACGCAGCATGTTGCCTAGTCCGCCACGCCGGCCAGCGCGGCGGCCTCGCCATGGCGGTCGAAGATCGGCACGCCGCCGCGAAAGGTCATGTCCGCCTGCGTCCGCAGGATGTCATCCGCCTCACCGGCGAAGAGGTCGCGCGAGAAAATGGCGATATCGGCCTGCATGCCGGGCTCCAGCGTGCCGCGCTCGGTCTCGGCGAACTGGGTATAGGCGCCGCACCAGGTGTAGCAGTGCATCGCCTCTTCCACGGTCAGCGTCTCGCCGGCGCCCAGCACGGTGCCCTTGCCGGTCTTGCGCGTGACCATGGTGTAGAGATTGGGGAAGGGGTTCACCGAGCAGACCGGGCTGTCGGTCGACGCCGCCGGGTGATGGCCCTCATGCAGCCATGTGCGCATGGGATAGGCGTTCTCGGTGCGCTCACGGCCCAGGTTGGTGACATAGAGGTCGCCGAATTCCCACATGAAGGAAGGCTGCGGCACCGGCAGCACGCCACCCTTCAGCATCCGCCGGCGCTGGTCGCGGTTGACGAAGCCGCAATGCTCGATGCGGTGCCGGCGGCCGAGGATGGGGGCCTCTGGCGTATCGGCCATCTCCATGCCGATCAGCACCTGCTCGATTGCGGCATCGCCGATGGCGTGGATGTCGAGTTGCCAGCCCTGGCGGTGGTAGTGGCCGAGCATTTCGTGCATCGCCGCGTCGGGGAAGCAGAAGATGCCAGTGCCACCGCCGGCGCTTTCCAGGTAGGGGTCGAAGAAGGCGGCTGTCAGCCCGCCGGCCGAACCGTCACCGAAGACCTTCATGCCGCCCCAGGCGAGCATCTCCTCGGCTGTGGCGCCGGCGGCGATGCCGGGACGAAGGCCAGATTCCCAGGCCTGCCGGGCTATTCCCTCGGGGTTGCCGGCCAGCACCTGCCACATGCGCTGCTGCAACCGCTGCTCGGCGGCCGCGCGGCGGAAGGCGCCGATCTCGGCCATGCCCGCCGTCATGCCGACATTCATGTCGCTGGCGGAGGCGAAGCCGAGCGCCGCAAGGTTCCTGCCGGCGAGTTCGATGGCATCGACCATCTGGCTCTCGGCCGGTGGCGGCATGATGTCGCGCAGCAGCCGCATGGCGCGTTCCTGGAACAGGCCGGTCAGCTTGCCGCCCTTCCGCTCGATCGCGCCGCCCTCGGGATTGGGGGTATTGTGGTTGACGCCGGCCAGCGTCATCGCCGCCGTATTCGCCACGCCGACATGCCCGCAGGTGCGCACGATGAAGACCGGGTGATCCGGCGAGACGCGGTCGAGTTCCTCGGCGGTGGGGTGGCGCCCTATATCCAGTTCGCCGTGATCGTAGCCACGCCCCAGGACCCATTGCCCCTTCGGCGTGTTGCGCGCCGCGGCGGCGATGCGCTTCAGCACTTCGTCCAGCGAGCGTACTTCCTCGGCGCGCAGGTTCACCTGGCTCAGGCCCAGGCCGTAAGCGAGCAGATGCATATGCGCTTCGTTCAGCGCGGGCGTCGCCACGCGGCCGCCGAGGTCGATGCGGCGCGTGCCGGCGCCAACGGTCTGGCCCACCTCGTCCAACGTGCCGACGGCCAGAACGCGGCCATCCTTCACGCTGACGGCTTCGGCGAAGCCGCTGTTCAGGCCACGGAAGATGCGACCACCGGAGATCAGGAACTCGGCGCTCATGCGGGGCGGCCCGGCATGCGGGACATGACGCCCCGGCGCGGCACGCGCATATCGTGGGTCTGCATGGCGGACCCGGAGCGGACAGGTGGTTCCTGCGTCGGGCGCGCGATCCGGGCCGTCAGAGTGGCGGTGTTCATGCCGGAAATCTCCATCATGAACGTACTGTCATCCGTTGCGGCGCCCTTGGTCAATCCACTGCCGCAAAGTTTGCGGTGCAGCGGAGCGTGGGGTGCACGCCGCTTTCGCACATTCGCCGGGCGCCGCTTATGGCGGAGGCAGCCCCGGCCGCTGGCGCCGCTCAGGCCGGCGCACCTGGTGCTATGCCGGCTTGAATGCCGTTGCAGCCGATCCATCCGCGAGCGGCTCCCGTCGCCAGAAGGGCGCCGGCCGGCCTGCGTCAGTGGCCCAGGGCCTGGCGCGGCTGCCCGGCCCTGTCGCGCCGTTGCAGGGGGTGCGCAATCTGCTTGATAACCAACGCCGCGGCCGCGACCAGTCCAGGGATCGCGACGATGGTGAAGATGGCGCCGAAGGTCATTTCGCGCCGCGCCAGCTCGGCTACCAGGAAGGACCCGGCGATCCCGCCGAAACGGCCGAGACCCAGCATCCAGGCCACGCCGGTCGCGCGGCCCTGCGTCGGGTAGAATTCGGCGGCCAGGGCCGGCAGGGAGGATTGCGCCGTGTTCATCAGGGCGCCGGCCACGAAGACGACGACCATCAGCAGGCTGAGCTGTCCCGCCACCAGCCCGACCGCATAGATGGCGACGGACGTGAGCGCGAAGCCGACCGCGATGATGATATTGCCGTTGAAGCGGTCCATCAGCCAGCCAAAGAAAATCGCGCCGATGCCACCGAGCGGGAACAGGGCCGAGATCAGGGCGGCGGTGCGTGGTTCCAGCCCCGCGTCGCGGAACAGGATCGGCATCCAGTTGATCAGGGCATAGAAGATCACCAGCCCCATGAAATAGGCGATCCACAATGTCAAAGAACCGGCAAGGTAGGTCTTTGACAACACGATGCCGGCGCCGCTGCTGGCTTTGGCGGCCGGCGCGGTCTCCGTCATGGTGAAGGAGGCCGCTTCGGCGGCGCTCGCCGAGATGCGGCTCAGCACGCGGCGGATACGCTCGGCCGGCTGGGCCTTGGTGATCATGTAGCGCACCGATTCCGGCAGTAGCAGGAGCAGCGCCACCGTCAGGACAAGTGGTGTGACGCCGCCCAGCACCAGCACGCTGCGCCAGCCCCATTGTGGAATCATCCAGGCGGCGAGGAAACCGCCGGAGGCGGCACCGAGCGGAAAGCCGCAGAACATGGCGTTGGTCAGCAGGGAGCGGCGGCTGTCCGGACAGTATTCGCTGGTCAGGGTCACCGCGTTGGGCATGGCGGCGCCGAGGCCCAGGCCGGTGACGAAGCGCCAGACGACCAGTTGGTCCAGGCTGCCGGAAAAGGCTGAGGTCAGGCTGGCCAGCCCGAAGACCAGGACCGCGGCCACCAGCACGGTCTTGCGCCCCAATCGGTCCGCCAGTGGCCCGGAGAGCAGCGCGCCGGCAGCGAGCCCGAACAAGGCGGCGCTGAGCACCGGCGCCAGGGCCGGCCGCTGGACCCCCCATTCAGCGAGCAGGGAAGGCGCGATATAGCCGATAGCGGCGGTATCGAACCCGTCGAGCAGCACGATGGCGAAGCAGAGCCAGAAGATCGTCCATTGAAATCGCGAGAACGGATGGGTGTTCAGGAAGCCCTGGATATCGACGGACATGTTCGTTTCCCCGCTGGTCGTTCTGGGACGGCGACGCCGGTCGTGACCCGGGCCGCCGGAGGTGTTTCCGCCGGCGGCATCGGGCGCTGCTCCATGACCCGTTTCCATGCGCGTTCCCTCACGGGCCGCGCATGGTGGGCGGGTTCAGATATCCATCCACACCGTCTCGCCCTCGCCCTGCAGGCGCAGGTCGAGCGTCCAGGTGCCGGGTGCCGTCTCGCGGGCCACGACGGTGCCGCGCCGCGCGGGGCTGATGGCATTCAGCACCGGGTCGGTGGCGTTCAGCGCCTCGCCCTCGAAATAGAGGCGGGTGGTGAGATGATAGAGAATGCCGCGCGCGAAGACCGCCAGCGCCACATGCGGCGCCTGGCTCTGGTTGCCGGTGCCGCGGACCGGGCCGGGCTTCAGCGTCATGAAGCGGTAGCGGCCTTCCTTGTCCGTCGCGCAGCGGCCGAAGCCCTGGAAGGCCTCGGGCGGCCCGCTCGGGTCGGGATACTCGCCCTGCGGATCGGCATGCCAGATTTCGACCATCGCATCGCCCACGGCGGCGCCGGCGCCATCCGTGATCCGCCCGGTCAGGACGATGCGTTCGCCCGACGGCAGTTTGCCGGCGAAGTGGCGGGTGGTATCGGCCCATTCCGGGAAGTCCACCAAGTGCCAGTAAGGGCCGGCGGTCTGGCTGGCGGAGGCGGCGAGGGGGCCGGATTCGGGGGTCGGGATGGGCATCAGTGGTGGTCTTCCATCGGCGTCGCGTCGCGGCCGCGCAGCACCACGTCGAAGCGGTAGCCGAGGGCCTGTTCGGGCTCGGTGATATCCAGGTCGAACTTGGCAATCAGCCGGTCGCGCGCGGCGGCATCGGGCACGGTGTTGAAGATGGGGTCGATCGGCAGCAGCGGGTCGCCCGGGAAATACATCTGGGTGATCAGGCGCTGGGCGAAGCCGGCACCGAACAGGCTGTAATGGATGTGGTTCGGCCGCCACGCATTGTGGTGGTTGCGCCACGGATAGGCGCCGGGCTTGATGGTGACGTAACGGTACCACCCGTCAGCATCCGTGAAGACGCGGCCATTGCCACGGAAGTCCGGGTCCAGCGGCGCGTCGTGCTGGTCGCCCTCGTGGTTGTAGCGCCCGGCGGCGTTTGCCTGCCAGACTTCCACCATGGCATGCGGGACGGGGCGTCCTTCCTCGTCCAGCACGCGGCCGGCGACGATGATGCGCTCGCCCATCGCGTGGCCGCGCCCATCGGCATAGGTGGTCAGGTCGGCGGTCTCGGGATAGCGGGCGGGGGTGAAGAGCGGGGCGCTGGTTTCGGTCAGGCCGTGCGGCACGCGCAGCGGCGGCTGCGACGGCGAGCGCAGGCGCGTGCTGCCGTATTCCGGCGACTGGTTGGGTGGCTGCGTCCTCGGGTCGAAGCGGCTGTAGCCGATGATCTTGTCCATAATGTCCTGTCCATTTCCTGATGGATGCGATGGAGCCGTTCCAACGGCGGGTACGTGGCGATAGGCCGGGGGCCTATTCCGCCGCCAGAGGCATGGTGCCGGGCGGGTCGAGCGGCAGCCCGACATAGTTCTCCGCCAACACGACCTGCGCGGCCTGCGAGCCGCGGATGTAGCCCAGTTCCGCGAGTTGCATCCGCCGGGCGAAATCGTCCATGTCGGGGAAGCGGTGCGTCAGGCTGGTGAACCACCAGGAGAAGCGTTCGGCTTTCCAGACCCGGGCCAGTGCCCGCGCGGAATACGCGTCGAGCAGTGCGTCAGACCGGCCCGTGTAATGGCCGATGAAGGCATCGGCCAGCATGCCGGCATCGGAGGCGGCGAGGTTCAGTCCCTTGGCGCCGGTCGGCGGCACGATATGCGCTGCGTCACCGGCGAGGAACAGGCGCCCATGCCGCATCGGTTCCGCCACGAAGGAGCGCAGGGGCGCGATGCTTTTTTCGATGGAGGACCCACGCGTCATCCGGCCGGCGGCCTCGGCGCCCAGGCGGAGCGCCAGCTCGTCCCAGATACGCTCGTCGGGCCAGTCCAGCGGGTTTTCCTCCTGCGCCACCTGGAGATAGTACCGGCTGCGGGTGGCGGACCGCATGCTGGCCAACGCGAAGCCGCGCGCATGGTTGGAATAGATCAATTCGTCATCACAGGGCGGCACATCAGCGAGGATGCCGAGCCAGCCGAAGGGATAGACACGCTCGTAGCAGCGCAGCACCGATGCGGGGATGCTGGCGCGGCTGACGCCGTGGAAGCCGTCGCACCCGGCGATGTAATCGCAGTCGACGCGATGGGCCGTGCCGTTCACGGTGTAGGTGACGGAGGGGGCGCGGCTGCCGATATCGTGCAGCGCCACGTCGCCGGCCTCGAAGACCGGGGGCGCGCCGCGCTGCCAGTGCGCCGCGATCAGGTCATGGGTGACCTCGGTCTGGCCATAGACCATGACAAAGCTTCCGCCCGTCAGGCGCCGCATGTCGATGCGGAACAGCGCGCCATCCAGCGCCAGGCGGAAGCCGTGATGCGGCAGGCCTTGTCGGTGCAGCCGGTCCGCCACGCCGGCGCGCTCCAGCAGCGCCACGGTGCCCTGTTCCAGCACGCCGGCACGGATGCGGCCCTCGACATACGCCTGGTCTTTGCGCTCCAGCACCACGCAGTCGATGCCGGCGACGTACAGCAACTGGGAGAGCAGCAGCCCAGCTGGCCCCGCTCCGATAATGGCCACCTGCGTGCGCTGCCGCATGGCACGGTCCCTCCGGAAGTCTTTTATAAGACATCTGTTTGCCAGGATGTGTTGCAACCGCCCGCCCGGGGCAATAGACGATTGCCGCATGGGATTGGACTTTTGGAGCAAAAGCAGAATGCCCGAACCGGCCCTTCGCGCCCCGGCCCCTGGTCCCGGCAGGACGGAAGGCTCTGTCCCCTCCTACGATCTCTATGGGGAGAGGCAGGTCAGGGCCTCCCTCGACCCGGTCCATCTTGAGTCGCTCTTCCTGCGCAGCCAGAGGCATGATTGGAATATCCGCCCACATCGCCACCGGAACCTGCATCAGGTCTTCTGGGTGCAGGATGGCGGGGGCACGATGGAGGCGGCGGGGCTGCAAAGGCCGTTCCTCGCCCCCGTGCTGCTGGTCGTGCCGCTGGGGGAAGTGCACGGCTTCCGCTTCCAGCCCGGCAGCAGCGGGCATGTGCTGACCCTGACCGACGCCTTCCTGGCCGCGTCGGTCCGGCTGACGCAGGAGCACTGGAACCCCGGCGGCGCGCTCGACATCGCGCTAGGGCAACAGGCCGCGCTGCGCGACGCCCTGAACGCCGCCTTCGCCGGGCTGGATGCCGAGTTCCGGAGGGCCGGCACCGGGCGCGGTGCCGCGGTCGCCGGATATGTGCTGCAGGTCCTCTCGCTGTTGCAGCGCTGCGCCGCCGCCGAGGCCTCGGCCCGCCATCCTTATTCGGCGCAGGCCCACCTGGTGGCGCGCTTCAGAGAAAATTTCGAGAGCCGGCTTTCAGAGCACGCCACCTTGCAGGCGCAATGCCGGCAACTGGGGGTAACCCCCAGCACATTGACCCGTGCCTGCCGCGCCATCACGGGAAGCGCTCCGCTGGAGCTGATCCAGCAGAGGCTGATGCTGGAGGCGCGCCGGATGCTGACCTACAGCGCGATGAACGTCTCCCAGGTCGCATATGCGCTGGGCTTCGAGCCCTCCTATTTCTCCCGCTTCTTCACCCGGCACGAGGGGTTGTCCCCGGCCGCTTTCCAGCGCGCCGCCGCGGCAATGGGCGGCCTGGCCTGAGGTGGGCCTGTCTGGTGCCGCGCGGCGGCGATAAAGCTCAGGCTATGCAATATGGACACAAGGATTTGCGACGGCCGGCGCGGGGCCAGTGGTACAAATCCTGGCGGTGGGCGCGGACATCCATGCTAGGCTGCCGGGCATGAACCTCGCCCTCCGCCAGCCGATGCGCCTGGAGGAGTTCCTCTCCTGGGAGGAACACCAGGAGCAGAAATACGAGTTCGACGGCTTACAGCCGGTCGCCATGACCGGCGGGACGGCCGCCCATGCTTTCATCCAGCGCAACCTAGCCATTTCAGTGGGCGGGCGGCTGCGCGGCAAGCCCTGCGATTTCATCGGCAGCGACCTGAAGGTAATGGTCGCCGGACGGATCCGTTATCCGGACGGTTTCGTGGTCTGCACGCCGGTCGCGCCGCGCAGCACCGTGGTCCATGATCCCGTCGTGGTGTTCGAAGTACTGAGCAACAGCACGGCCAGCACCGACCGGATCACCAAGAACCACGAATACGCTTCCACGCCCTCGGTCCAGAGCTATGTCATGCTGGAGCAGGACCGTATCGGCGCGACCATCTTCACGCGCGCCGGGGACGATTGGGTCGGGCATGTATTGCTGGACGACGCGGTGCTGTCGCTGCCAGAGATCGGCGTCAGCCTGGCCTTGGCCGAACTCTATGACGGCGTCGATTTCAGCGCCGCCGAGACCGAGATGCCCGGCGCTGCTGACAGCGCCGGGCCTTCGCCCTGAGCCGGGTTCCAATACCCTCGGCGGATTGAACTGTCGGATCGCGGCGCCGGCGCATTATACAGGACGGCGCTGCCATCTCGATATCAGCAAGAGCGATATTCAGGCCACCGGGGCGGCAAATCCAAACTTTGGATGGCTCGCCCCTGGTTGGCCTGAGCATCAGCTAAAGCTGTAGTCTTGCGAGCCAAGGCTGGTGACGCCGTTCAGCGTGAACTGAGTCACCGATCCATCATCGGCCTTGATGAAAAAGTGGTCGCCGGTATTCCACAGCGATGCATTGGCACCGAACCCGTGCAACGACAGCGTATCCGCGCCCGAACCCCAGGCATGCGGATGAAAATCGGTGATCGTGTCGCTGCCCTGACTCTTGGAGATGACAAACATATCGCTGCCACCTTGCCCGGTGATCGTGTCGTTGCCCCATCCGCCGTCCAGGGCATTGGGCGCGTTATTGCCCATAATGGTGTTGTCGAGGTTGTTGCCCGTGCCAGTAACCCAGCCTGTGCCTGTCAGCACGAGTTTCTCGACATTGTCGGGCAGCACGTAGCCGTTGGTCCACGTCATCACCGTGTCGGATCCGCCATTCGGGCCCTCCACGACCTTGTCCGTACTGGAGGACACTTCGTAGGTATCCTGGCCCTCCAGGCCGTTCATAGTGTCATGTCCGGTCGCCGTGAAGTGGTCGTCACCCTGCGTGCCGGTTGATGTTTCCCACTGGTCGGAAGCGGCGATCCATGGCGAGGCGGTGTCCGCATCTGCGGCAGACGGGGTCAGAGAAGAATTCTCAGACTCACCGCCGAACATCGCCTTATAGGCAGCAGCAGCGCGTGGCAGGTGATTGTCGGAGAGCTTGCCTATGCCGTCTACGCTGGAGTTCCAGTAGGATTGATAGACAACATTATGGCTGTCGAACCAGGCATGCGCCTTTTCGATATAGGGCGCGGCATTATCCGACTGGATGCCCCATTCCGAATAGGCGGTAGGTTTGCCATGCGCGGCCGCGAAGTTTTCAAGCCATTGCAGTCCGTAGGGCGCCTTCACCATCTGATCCCAGGCGCTATTCGGGTCCGAGCCTTGCCACCATGGATTCCAGTAAAAATCCATGCCCACAATATCGACATACTGGTCGCCTGGATATGCTTTGGCAGGGTCAACGGGCCCCCAGCTGACATTCATGTTCCATTCGAACTTGAAGCGGTCGGACACGTCACGGAAGCTGTCGACGAACTGACGGAAGGCGCCAGCGAAGTTGGCCTCATTGCCATGCGCCTGCCAAGGAAAGGCTTCGATATTAAACTCCCATCCCGTGCGGATGTAGATGGGGCCATCGTCGTTGGCGCGTGATTCAAGAAGTGAATGCGCTACGTCGGTGTACTGCGTGTTAAACTTTCCTGCCGCTGCCTCCGCAAGACTCGGAGATCCATTTGGCACAAGTAATGGAACTGACCAGAGGACAGGACGATCAATCTGGCTCCACAAATTATTCGCCAGCCACGATGCGCTCTGGGTGAAATCCCACCAATTCGCACTGCCGACCGTGGCATGCACCGCATCCACCTCTCGGCCCAGCCAAGATTCGAAGGCGCGGATCTCATTGGGATCGTTTCCGCCATACGTTCCTAAGATTGTCAATGCTCAACCCCTCTCTGTAGATGAAGGGTTATGCTGCAACTTTGACAAGAGCTCTACTGATTCGTTTTGAGGAATCGTGTGTCAACCATGCTATTCGAGATCTGTATCGTAACGATATATTATGATGATCTTCATTCATCAAAAAAATGGCAGGCTTTTACACGGGACTTTGAATGAGGTGGGGTAAGGGCCATTATCCGCGCTTAAGATAACAAAAATGTGGATAAGAAGTAAGGTCAATGTTTCTAACAGAATAAGCGCCTGTAAGTTGATTTATGCGAGGCCACACCAACCATTTGGAATAGGTCTGGAACTTGGCACGCCTGCGCTGATTGGAGGCGGTCACTTGGGGCCAGCTACGCTACAGCCTGTATAGACGCCTCGGATAGCTTGAGCGCTGGTATACTTCGATGTGCCTTCGCGCGGCGGAGAGACCGCATGTCCTTGACGTTCAAAGCGCCTTGGTGAGGTGGCGCACAGCGCTGGGCAGAGGCAGCGCCTGGACTTGTAGCAGAGGGTCGGTTTCGCCGTCCTATGGGCTCTATTCGCCTGCGATGATGCTGCTTCGGCACGGCGTGAGCATTGCTCCCGAGCAGGAACACCGCAAGGGTGCAGGGAGGAGCAAGGAAAAATCACCGTTAACCATGGAGCTCGTTCTAGTAGCTATTGCTTTATAAAGTAGCGTGATCTGCCCGGTCAGAGGCGCCGCCGTATCTCCTGGACGCCATGGAGAAACGCAGCTGTCACCCTTTCGCGCAGTTCGGGGGAGAGCCGCTGCATCGGAATGGAGGCAATCAGCGCCGCGGCAGGCTGAACACGGGGGTCATTGATGGGAGCGGCAATGCCGGCCAGGCCGGTATTCGCCTCGCCAAAGCTTTCCGCGAAGCCCTGGCGCCGTATCTGCACCAAGGCCTCCTCAATGTCGTGTTGTTCTACAAGGGTAGTTTTGCTGAGGGGGCGCCGCTCGACGCACGCGAAATAATCCGCAAGCTCCGGTGCAGACAGACTTGAGAGCAGAGCGCGTCCGCCGGCACCAACATGCAGCGGCTTTTCCACGCCAAGAGTCACTACTGCCTGTAACTGGTGCGAGCAGCGGCTGTACTCGACGTCAATCCGATAATAGCCGTGGCGCAGGCCGAGGATGATCGTCTCATTCACCTGGTCACGGATAGAGGCGATCACGGGGCGCACAACATCGAGCAGGCTGAACTGCCGGTGATAGGCCCCGGCGAATGCCACCGCGCGCACCCCCGCGGTGTATTGGCCGGTACCCTGCCGGCGACTGACGAATCCTCTGCGGCAAAGGACCGCCAGCAACCTGAACGCCGTTGTCTTGTTGAGGCCGGTGAGTTGCACGACCTCGGATAGCGTGAGGACCGGACGCTCCTCGGTGAAGGCTTCCAGGATCGACAAAGCCCGTTCCAGGGAGCTGGCGGCATAGGCCTGGGGCTGGCGAATTTTGGCGGGTGCCATGGCTGTCGTCGGTTCCTGCACCCCGGGCTCCCAGCATGCTGAAGGATGTACGATCAGCCTCTTACCCGCGTGCCGGCTACTTTCCAAGAGCCCCGCCGCGTGGAAAGGCGGGGCTCGGCAGCAGAAGGCGGCTGATCTCGCTTACGGCTTGGCGGCGCGCAACTCTTCGACGCACTGCGCCGCGCCAGCCACCACAAATCCGGCATCGCTCGTCATCGTGGTAAAGCGAATGCCTTGTCGCAGGTATTCGCCCTGCCGCTTTCTGTCCTTGTCGCCGCCGAGGCCGGCATACTTCCCCTGGCGCTCGCAGGCCGCGATGACCTTTCGTATGGCATCCTGCAAAGCTGGGTCGGTAAAGGCGCCGGGCTTCCCCATATCGATCAGCAGATCATTGCAGCCGATGTGCAGCACATCGACGCCGGGCACGGCGGCGATGGCTTCGGCATTCTCCACGGCCTGCCTCGACTCGACCATGCATACTACAAGGGTCGATGCATTCAGCAGCGGTATCGCATCCGCAAGCGGCACGGCGGCCGTGTTGAAAGCTGGGTAGCCGCCGGCTGCCGAGCGCCGCCCCAGTGGCGGAAACTTGCATGCCTGGACGCAGGCCCTGGCTTCCTCCGGCGTGTTCACATCCGGAAAGATGATGCCGGTAACACCATTATCCAGGAGGACCGCGATGTCAGGATCGTTCACGCTGCGGACCCGGACCAGAGGCGTGATGCCACAGCCCAACGCGGTCTGTGCAATGTGGCCCACCGTCTCGGTCGAGAAGAGGGCGTGCTGCATATCGATAAAGATAAAGTCCTGGCCGGTGACGCTGGCGATGCGTGCGATCTCTCCGGTTCGGGCTACCCGGACGATCATGCCAATGGCAACGCCTCCGGCGGCCATGCGATCCAGGGCGGGATTACCGGCGAAGAAGCCCTGGCGCGGGAATGCGGTTCGTTCAAGCATAGAAGAATTCCTCTCGGAGAAGGGTATTGCAACCTGGCCGCGCGGCGTCGCGCGATCTGGTCAGACGCCAGGCAAGGCAAGCTCCCTTGCCCTGTGGCAGCGCACGCTTCGGCCCTCCCCGATCGGCTCCTCGGGCGGGGCAGTGGACGCGCAGATATCGACCGCGTAAGGGCAGCGGGGATGGAAAGCGCAGCCACTGGGCGGATGCGCCGGATCCGCGACTTCGCCGCGTGGCGGCGTTCTTTTCGCCCGGGCCCTCGGGTCAGCGATGGGTACCGAGGCCAGGAGAGCCGAGGTATAAGGATGCCGGGGAGAGGCGAAGATCTCCGCAGCGGGACCCGTCTCGACAATGCGCCCCACATACATGACAGCGACACGGTCGCTCATGTGCTTCACGACCCCCAGGTCGTGCGCCACGAAAAGGTAGGAAAGGCCCAACTCTTCCTGCAATTGAAGCAGCAGGTTCACGATCTGAGCCTGTACGGAGACGTCGAGCGCGGAGACCGGCTCGTCCGCCACCAGCACGCGTGGGCGCAATGCCAGGGCCCTGGCGATACCCACGCGCTGCCGCTGGCCGCCGCTGAAGGCATGTGGATACCGCGTGTAGGCGGTCCGCGACAGTTGCACCAGATCGAAGAGTTCCATAACTCGCCTGTGCCGTTCTGCGGACGAGCCGACACGGTTGATGACCAGCGGCTCCGCGATGATCTCCCCCACCGTCATGCGGGGATTGAGCGAGGAGTTCGGATCCTGGAAAATCATCTGGATGTGCGGGCGGACCGGCCGTAACTCCCGCTTCGACAACGGGGCGAGGTCCACCAGTTCGTCCTTGAAGCGGAAGCGGATACTGCCGGAGGTAGGCGTCAGCGCACGCAGGATACAGCGCGAGACGGTGGTCTTTCCGCAACCACTCTCGCCGACCAGGGACAAGGTCTCACCCGCTGCGAGATGCAGGCTAACATCGTCGACCGCCTTGACGTCGCCGACATGGCGCTGCAGCAGCCCCTTGCGGACCGGGTACCATTTCCGTAGCTGGTCAACCTCCAATACGTTCATTGCGTCGTCTCCGCGCGGTAGCAACTCACCCGGCTCTGCGGGGCGTACTCCACCTCCGCGGGGGGGGATCGCTCACAAATGCCCGGCAGGGCGTCCGGGCAGCGGGGATGGAACGGGCAGCCGCTCGGCCGGCGGTAGGGGTGCGGAACCGATCCATCGATCGTCGGCAGGCGGCTTTTGGGAACCGCCCGTATATCGGGGATGGAACGGAGGAGAAGGCGGGTATAGGGGTGGCGGGGCTGGTGAAAGATACGGTCCACGGGACCTTGCTCGACGACGCGCCCAAGATACATGACAGCAACGTCGTCGGACATTTCGGCAACGACGCCCATATCATGGGTGATGAGGATCAGCGCCAGTTTGTTCTCCTGCTGGATGCGCCGAAGCAGATCGAGAATTTGTGCCTGGGTCGTCACGTCCAGCGCGGTGGTCGGTTCGTCCGCGATCAGGATCTCAGGGTCGCCCGCCAACGCCATGGCGATCATGGTGCGCTGGCGAAGGCCGCCGCTCAACTGGAAAGGGTATTGGTCGATCCGCTCTTCAGGCCGAGGGATGCCGACCTCGCGCAGGTAGTGGATGGCCATCTCCCGCGCCTCCTTCCCGCCGACTTTCCGGTGCGTGGTGATGATTTCCAGGATCTGGCTGCCAATCGTATAAAGTGGGCTGAGCGAGGTCATGGGCTCCTGGAAGATCAGCGCGATACGGCCACCACGGATGCTGCGCATGAGCCTGCCGTCGGGAGGCAGGCGGAGGAGGTCGAGCGGCTCCGGACCGGTACCGGATTGCAGCAGCACTTCCCCGCTGAGGATGCGTGCCGAAGAGTCCAGGATACGCATGACGCTCCTGGCCGTGACGCTCTTGCCGCAGCCGCTCTCGCCCACGATGCCAAGCGTGCGGGAGGCATGGACATCAAGGCTCACCCCGTCGAGTGCCTTGATCATTCCGCCTTCGTGCTGGAAGGACGTCCGGAGGTCGCGAATGCTCAGGACAGGACGGGCCTGCATGGACATGTCAGTCTCCATACGGATCGGCGGCATCACGCAACCCGTCGCCAAGAAAATTGAAAGCGAGGATCGCCACGATCACCGGGACAGCGACGACAAGGAGCCACGGTGCCAGCACCAGGGTCTGAACGTTCTGCGCATCCTGCAGCAGGATGCCCCAGCTGATGGCCGGCGGGCGCAGGCCAAGGCCGAGGAAGCTCAGCGCCGTTTCACTGATGATCATGGCCGGCAGGGCCAGGGTAACGGAGGCGATAAGATGACTTGTGAAGGACGGCAGCAGGTGGCGAAGGACAATGCGGGTCTGGCTCGCGCCGGCGAGCTCGGCCGCCAGAACGAAATCCTCGCCCCGCAGAGCCATGAAGCGGCCGCGGACCACGCGCGCCAAGTCCGTCCAGCCGATCAGCGAGATGATGAGGGTGATGGCGAAATAGATCTGGACCGTGCTCCAGGTGGGTGGCAGGGCGGCGGCGAGGCCCATCCAGAGCGGGATGGTGGGGATGGAGTGCAGCACCTCGATGACACGCTGGATGACGCTGTCCACCGCGCCGCCATACAGGCCGGATATGCCACCCAGCAGGACGCCGAGGACGAAGCTCAGCCCGACGCCCGCCAGGCCGATCAGCAGAGAAACACGCGTGGCCAGCATCAATCTGGACCAAACGTCGCGCCCAAGTTGGTCGGTGCCCAAGGGAAAGATCCCGTCCACGTCGTTACTTCGCCCCTGCACGCCGATCAGGTGGCGCTCAGTTTCAAACAACCCAAGGAAGCGGTAGCTGTAGCCTTTGGCGAAGAAGGTGATGGGCAATTTGCGCGTCGCATCCGGGGCATAGGACAAGCGGAAGGTGCGAGGATCGCGCCGCCCCGTCAGCCCGAACACGTGCGGGCGGAAGGCGCCATCATCGAACAAATGGATCTCTTGAGGAGGGATGAAGCTACGCCGGGCATTGGTCGCATGCGGGTCGCTCGTGGCGAGAAAATCGGCCAGAACCGTGACGAGATAGAACAGCAGTACGACGACACCGCTAATCACCGCCAGCCGATGCCGCCGGAAGCGCCACCAGGTCAGTTGAAGCTGCGTTGCCTGACTGATGCGCTCTTCCTCCGCATTCGGCCTGTCGTCATGCGGTAGGCTTGAGGAGTACCCCAGGGCCGGGTTCGCCTCGGGAGCGCTCATTTCTGCACCGCATGGCGGATGCGCGGGTCTAGCAGCATCAGCAGAAGATCCGAGATCAAGGTGCCGATGACCGTGAGAATACCCAGCATCAGAACGATTGTGCCCGCCAACAGCATGTCCTGCGCCACCAGAGCCCGCAGCAGAAGCGGGCCGACAGTAGGCAGCCCGAGCACCAGCGACACAATGATGCTGCCTGACACCAGGTGAGGAAAGACATAGGCCATGGAACTGACGAAGGGGTTCAATGCCGCCCGCACCGGATATTTCAGCAGAACCCGGGTAGAGCTCAGCCCCTTCGCGCGTGCCGTTACGACATAAGGTTGCCGCAACTCGTCGAGCAGGTTCGCGCGCAGCAGCCGGATGAGCTGGGCCGTACCGGCCAGGGCGAGGATGAAGGCGGGCAGGACAAGGTGCTGCGCCAAATTCACGAACTTGGCGAAGGACCACGGCGCCTGCTCGTATTCCGGAGAGAAAAGCCCTCCTACATTCAGGCCGAAATAGCGGAATCCCACATAGAGGACCACAAGGGCCAGTAGGAAGTTCGGGACAGCGAGGCCGATGAAGCCCAGCAATGTGCAGATATAGTCGCCAACGGAGTATTTTCGCACCGCGGAATAGATGCCGATCGGCAAAGCCACCAACCAGGTCAGCAGCAGTGCGGAAACCGAGACCGCGAGAGTCAACCAGACTCGGTCCGAGAGGACGTCGGATACCGGGCGCCGCCATTCCATCGAGTAACCGAAATCCCCGACGGCCATGCGCGAGAGCCACTTGAAGTACTGGATGTACATAGGATCATCGAGGCCGAACTCCTGCCGCAGCCGGTCAGCCTCGGCCGCCGACACGGTGCTGCCGCTCGCCGCGAGCTGCGCCAGATACGCATCGGCGAAATCACCAGGAGGAAGCTGGATAATGATGAAGGTGATGGCTGAGATGGCCAGCACCGTGATGCCGGCCATGGCGATCCGGCGCCCGACATAGGCGATCATGGATGAGGCCCTTTCCCTCTATTTGGAAGGATCCGCGCATGCCAGGGCGTCGCCGCTCCGGCATGGCCGGTCACCGGAAAAAATATTGCTGCGGGTAAGCTGCCGCCGGCGTGCGGCAATGGTTCGCGATGCAGGTGCGGCGCGGCACATTTCCAAGCTTGTCGCTCACGACGCGCACACCGAAGCTGCCCGGCGAGACGCCGACCACGCCGATCGACCATTGCTGGTCCACGACCGTCCGCCAAATGTCCTGGGCGATGCGGTTCCGTTCCTCTTCTGGCTTGGACGAGGCGGAGCGGAACAGTTCAAGCACCCGCAGAATTTCGGGGTCCGTCGGGCGCTCGCCGGACTGGCCGTTGGAAGCGTACCAGCTCGCGTAGGCTGGCCCCATGGCTGAGTTGGCAGCATCAACGGGAATCACGTATTGCGGCACCAGGAAGAGCTTTTCCGATCCCGAATTGCTCCAGGGAAAGATCTGCAACTGATTGTTCCGCAGCCTGCTATAGGCGAGGGACCGCTCCATCTCGCGCACGTCCAGCGCGATGCCGATTCGGCGCCACTGCTGCGCGATCATCTCCAATTGCTGAGGGTAAGGCTGCAACGCCTGAGTGGCGGCCGCCTGCAGAACCAGGCGTTGTCCATTGTCGGTCCGCAAGCGGAAGCCTTCAGAATCCCGTGCCTTCAGGCCCAGTGCGTCGAGCATCTGGTTCGCCTTGTCGGGCTCGTGGGTCGACCAGCGCGTCCGCCACTCCGGGCCCGGGCTTTCCGGGGAAGCCTCGGACACGACAGGCGAGCCGGATGCCCCCAGGCCGAGCCAGAAGGTCTCGTTCAGCTGGTCGCGATCGATGCCGAGGGAGAGCGCGCGGCGAAAATCGACGTGACGCAGCCATTTGCCGATCTCGGGGTCGGCCGTGTAGCTCATATTCATGTGCAGAGCGAGATCGGACCCGTAGGTCGCGAGGTCGACATGCACCTTGTATCCGCCGCGTTCACGGTTCTCCAGGAAAACCGGCAATTTCGCCAGTTGAAGGTGTCGGGCCTGATGGTCGTATTCCCCCGCGATGGCGCGGAGATTGACGACTTCCAGGTTCTCTGCAAGCGACATGCTCACGCGGTCGATATAGGGAAGCTGGTTCCCGGCGGTGTCGACCATCCAGTAATAGGGGTTGCGTTCAAGGACCCAGTTCGGGGTATTGATGGGCTGCACGGTCCGCCAGGGCGCGAGCGTCGGCAGATTGACGTTCAGTCGCCAGTCTTTCACGAAGTGGAAGTACTGCACCCAGTTGCTGTAGCCGGCGGCGCGGGCGCGTTCGGTGACCGCCTGCTCCGACGAGTATTTCGGCAGAAACTGCCGGAAGTAATGCGCGGGGGCATAACCGCCATAGGTTCCGCCTTCCATCTGTCGGTAGGACTGGCCGCCAAGATTGGTCTGTGCGGCGATCTGCTCGACCAGAAGAAAATTCGGATCCTCGAACTCGAAGGCCACGGTGAGCTTGTCGATTTTTACGACTCGTCCCGGCTTGCCCTGCGACTGCATTTCTTGCATGGGCCCGGAGCCGAGTTCACGGTTGCTGTAGATGTCTTCAAACCAGAAGACGAAGTCGTCAGCAGTGAACTCGGCGCCATCCGACCAGCGCATGCCCTGCCGGAGAAACAGCGTCGTCCGCCGCCCGTCTGGGCTGACCTCCCAGCCCTTCGCCACGCTCGGCATCAGGCTGGTGCCGGACTTGTCCCAACTCAGCAGCCGGTCGGAGGCATTGATGCGGTTGCCGTTCTCGCTGTCGCCGGGGCCGGTGAAGCCGCGCCGCCAGGTGCCGCCGTAGCGGCCTGTCTCCTTCAAGGGCGCCAGCACAAGAGGTTCGGCTGGAACCCGGCTGACGACTGGTGGCAGCCGCCCTGCCTGCACCATCGCGGCCAGACTTGGTGCTTCCTGAAACGTCTTGGGCACTCGTGCGGCGTCGAGGACGACCTCGGCGCCTTCCAGTTCGCTGACCAGGCCGGATGCCAGAATGTCCGCGGCCTGGCCTTTCGCGTTCTGTACCGGCAGCCACGTCAGCAGGCCCACGAGTGCGACGGTGGTGAAGATTTGGCGCGGCATACGACATGCGCGCAGGCAGGCACGCTGCTCCTGATCCAGCTGCATTACTTCCTCCCCCTTTTCCCGCCACCGCTTGCTTTGGAGCATTGTGCTGGCGGGACCGCGTTTCATTATATGAAACTTGTTTTTGGTGCTTGAACATTCGACAAGGGAGACGGGCCTGTCAAGCCAAACCTTGCCTCTTATTCCGGA
>JAQGHX010000042.1 GCA_028288745.1 Roseomonas sp.
GCGGCACGGGCGGTGCGGGTGCCCGCGCCCAGCGCCGCGGCCGCGAGCCCGCCCATGACGGCGCGGCGGTTCAACGGGAAGCTGTCATCCGGCATGATCATTCTCCACAGGGGCAACGGGTTGAAGCGCAGGCGCCGGATAGCGGCGTTCCACCGGGCCGAGACGAAGTTCACGCAGTGTCAGTTGCTCCGACCACAGGAGCTCGCCCAGGTCCTGCGTCAGGCCATGTGCCGCGAGGGCCGGCGCCAGCAATGCGGCCGGCGCGGCGGAAGCCATGGCCAGCGCCGTG
This sequence comes from Roseomonas sp., assembly GCA_028288745.1. Taxonomy (GTDB): domain Bacteria; phylum Pseudomonadota; class Alphaproteobacteria; order Acetobacterales; family Acetobacteraceae; genus Pseudoroseomonas. Next base: position 290 of record JAQGHX010000042.1, read on the forward strand.
GCGGCATCGGCGATGCCCCAGGCCACCAGGTTGCGCACCGCCGCATCGAGGCAGAGCGAGGAGCCCGCGAGCGATTCCGCGCCCGGCACCCGCACCGCGCCATCGGCGCCGCGCTGCACCGTCATGCTGGCAAAGGGATACAGGCCGGCCGGAGCGGCGGCGGCGGAGACCGCATCGGTGACCAGCATGGCACGGCCCGGCCCCTTGGCGCGGATCATCACCTTCAGCGCCTGCGGGTGCAGGTGGATGCCGTCGGCGATGAACCCGGCCATCAGCCGGTCCTCCGCCAGTTGCGCGAAAATCGGGTTGGCCAGCTTGTGCAAGATCTGCGGCAGGCCGTTGCCGAGATGGGTGGACAGCGTCGCCCCCGCCGCCGCCGCCGCCGCCGTCTCGGCGAAGCCGGCGGCGCTGTGGCCGATCGCCACCAGCTTGCCGGCGGCACGGGCACGGCGGATGAAGGCCTCCGCCCCCGGCAGTTCCGGCGCCAGGGTGATGAGCAGGATGGGCCGCGAGAGAAGCCGTTCCAGCCGCTCCACCAGGGCGTAGTCCGGCGCGGTCATGGCCTCCGCGGGGTGGCAGCCGGCATAGCCGGGTGCCGGGTTCAGGAAGGGCCCTTCCAGGTGGTAGCCGGGGCACATCGCCGGGCCAAGCGGGCTGGCGGAAATGGCCGCGTCGAGCGCCGCGAAGCGGGCTTCCAGCAGGGGACCCGTCGCCGTGATGACGGTGGGCAGCAGGGTGGTGACACCGGTGGCCAGCAGCGCCTCGAACGCCTGGTCGATCCGCCCGCCGGCGAAGGCGCCGGGCGTGCCGCCCGCGTTGAAGTCGAGGCCGCCGAAGCCATTGACCTGCAGGTCGACCAGCCCGGCCGATTTCACCGCGCGGACGCCGCCGCGCCCGTCAGCAGCGATGCCGCCGGCGGGTCCAGGAACAGGATGGTATTGTCGTGCTGCTGCAGGATGGAGGCCGGGTGCAGCGGCGTCACCGGGCCTTCCAGCGCATCGCGCACGGCGGCGGCCTTGCGCTGGTCCGGCACCGACAGAATGATCAGGCGGCTGTGCATGATCTGCCGGACGCTCATCGAGATGGCACGCTCCGGCACGGCCTCCAGGCTCCCGAACCAGCCTTCGCCGAATTGCTGTTGCCGGCAGCCGGCATCCAGCGTGACCACCAGATAAGGTTCCTCGGTGGTGAAGTCGGCCGGCGGGTCGTTGAAGGCGAGGTGGCAGTTCTCGCCGATGCCGGCGAAGCAGACATCGACCTGCTGCTGGGCGATCAGCGCACCCAGCCGGCGCGCCTCGGCCGCCGGATCGGCCGCCTCGCCATCGACCGGCACGAAATGCGGCGCGCCGCCCAGCGGCGCCATGAAACGTTCGCGCAGGTAGCGGCGGAAACTTGCGGGATGGCTCACCGGCAGGCCGACATATTCGTCCAGGTGGAAGGCCGTGACGCGGGACCAGTCGATGCCGGGCTGCGTGACGAGGCTCGCCAGCATACCGAACTGGCTGGCACCGGTCGCGACGATGATGCAGGCCTTGCCGCGCCCGACGATGGCGGCGCGGATGGCCTCGGCCCCCAGTTTGGCGGCCGCCTCGCCCATGGAATGGGCTTCTGGCAATATCCGGACGTCGATCATGGTATATGAAACCCGTTACGCGGCAGTGATGGCATGAGTTGAGCCGCATCTTAGCCATGGAAATGGCGGGGCCCGCAATTGTATTTTGAAAGTCGATGTTCATAAATATCAGCGGACCTTTGGGCGCCGTGCAGCCGATGCTGGCCATGCCGGACGAACATCATTTCACCGAGGCGCCGGAGCGTGACCGCGCCCGCGTTCTCGCCGCCATCGCCGCCGGGGCGCGGTCCCGCCCCGAGATCGGGGAGCGGCTGGGGATGCGGTCCACCACCACCTCCCGCGCGGTGGCCGAGCTGCTGTCGCGGCGGCTGCTGCTGGAAGCGTCCGGCGAACCGCGCGGGCGTGGCCGGCCGGCCGCGACCCTGCTGGTGAATGCCCGCCGCGCCGGCGTGTCCGTGATCCATGTCGCCAGCCGCAGCTTTGTCGGCGTGCTGCTGGACCTCGGGGGTCAGGTGCTGGAGCGGCGCGTGGTGACGGTGGAGCCCGAAGCCGGCAACGCGGCGCTCGGCGCGGTGCTCGCGGGCCTGGCGGTGGGGCTCGCCGCCGCCGCACCCCGCGGCATGTCACATGCGGGCACCGTGGTCTCGGTCTCGGGCCTGGTGGATGTGCGGCGGCGGCAATGGCTGGTCTCGTCACGCTGGCCGCGCATGCGGCACTTCGACATCGAGGCGGCCATCGCGCCCGCGGCCGGCCCGGTCGATGTGGTCCGGCATCTCGATGCCGACCTGCGCACCCGTGCGCTGGCCGACCCGGTGACCTATTCCGAGGACGTCGTGCTGCTGCACTGGGGCTGGGGCATCGGCATGTCCTACGCGGTGGGCGGCCAGCCCTTTGGCGTGGCGGGCGGCCCCTTCGGCGAGATCGGGCATTGGCGCATCAATGGCCTGGAGGCGCGGTCCTGCGGCTGCGGCCGCCAAGGATGCCTGGAAACGGTGGCCGGGCTCTGGTCGCTGCTGCCAGTGCTGCGGTCGCGCTGGCCCGATCTGGCCGAGGACGAGGACACGCTGCTCGGCCAATTACGGGGCCTGGACCTGCTGGCGGTGCCTGAGATCCACGAGGCGGCACGGCACATGGCCCGGGTGCTGGGCAATGTGTGCCGCATCCTGTTTCCGGCCCATGTCGTCGTCAGCAGTCCGCTGATGGGCAACGCCCGGCTCTGGGCGCATTTCGATGCGCTGTTCCGTGCTGAGGGCCTGATGGACGGCATGGCGCCCCCCCGGCTGCACAATGACCCGCTTGCCATCGGACACGGTATCACGGGTGCTGCCGCCCCCCTGCTTGGCCGTGGAGTGGAGGCGCTGCTGCGCGAGCCGGGTTGAAGCATGAGCCCGCCCCGGTCGTGAGCCGGCGTATCGCGGCAGGGCGCGGTGTCCACCCGGCTGCGATACGCTGCATGGGTCACAATCTCCGCAGGGCCAAGATAATGACAAAGAACGATGAATCGGGCACATTCTATCCACGATGAAATGGACACGTCAGGTGCCGCTTTCATCCACGAAGCAATACCCGCGCCTTACGATGAATGAGTCACACGACTCTTGCTGAATTACGATGATCCGGTCACCTTTTTTGTGGTTATCCACGCTGAATAGGTCACCCATTCCTATATAAGTACTATAAATCCTACTATAGGCGCAGCGAGCGCGAACAAGGCGGCTGCCCCGACAGCTTCAGGCGCTGGGTATCATCGCACATGTGACTAATTCATCGCGGCCGAGGGTTCCCCCCCGGATAAGCCTGCCTGCCACGAAGCGAATGACCGGCGCATCGTGGAATGGAGCCGCGTTGTGACCAATGCATCGCACCAAAAGCCAGGGTTGTGACCAATTCATCGTACCGCGCGGTGCCGCGGGCCTCGCCAGAAGCCGATGCCCAACCGATGTGACCAATGCATCGTGGCAAAGGAAGGAACTCACGGCCCCAAGATCCAGCTTTGGTGAGGAAAGGGCGCGGGCCCTGCCTGCCAGGCAGTGGAACGGCCGGAGGTGACCTATTCATCGGGGCGACATAAAACCGGATTGGCAATGTGACCGATGCATCGCGGCACCTGCCACCCTCACAGGGAATGTGACCATTTCAGCGTGCGGTTTGGGCACATACACCGCCTTGCCCTTGGCATCCTGAGAACTGAACCGCTGGCGGCCTTGATGAGCCAGATCTACGATGAAAAGGTCACAAACAGATCTGCCGTGGCGCTCAGGGCGATGAATTGGTCACATCACGCAGCGCGGGGCCGGTCTGGAGCGGCATTTTCCGCATGGCGACTCTGCGCGCGTGGTTTATGAGCAAGGACTTGCAACGGCGTGGAGCAACTTGAGATGTCCGACGGCAGCATCGCCTCCCAGCTTGAGCTCCTGGGCCTCGATGAAATGCGCCGCCGGGCCGATTCCGAGCCTTCGCCCATGTCGCGGGCACGCATGCTGCAGAAAATCGAGCAGACCCATGAGATCCTGACGGCCCTGCCCGAGCCCACGGATCTGAACTTCCTGCATTCCGGGCTCTGCCAGACCCACCTGCCCCATTCACGGTTGGAAAAGAACTCCTCGGTCTGGCGGCGGCGGAGCGGCGCCTTCACGCTGATGGTCACGCCCGGCGTGGTGGACCGCTCAACCCTGCCGGGACCGGCGAAGAAAGGCGACATCGCGCCGGATAGCGACCAGGAATGCTACGTTGGTGTGCCCTACGGCACCAAGGCACGCCTGATCATGATCCATCTGCAAACCGAGGGCGTCAAAGGCCGCACCGTCTCGCTGGGGCCGAGCCTCTCGGCTTTCCTCCGCAGCCTCAGGCTGCCGGTTTCGGGCGGGCCCCGCGGCTCCATCCAGTCGGTGAAGGAACAATGCCTGCGGATCGCACGCTGCACCTTCACGCTGCAATGGACCGGCATCGGTGTGAACGGGTCGCATACCGTGATTACCGACAGCAAAATCGTTGACGGGCTGGAGATGTGGAATTCCTCCCGCGAGGACTGGTCCGGTGTCGTCGAACTCGGCGAGCGTTTCTACGAGCACCTGCGTGAACATGCCGTGCCGCTCGACAAGCGGGCAATCGCCATGCTGGCGGGCAACTCGCTGGGCCTCGACCTTTATGCCCTCTTCGTCTACCGGCTGCCGCGCCTGACCGACCCGGTGCATCTGTCCTGGGCCATGCTGAAGGAACAGATCGGTACTGAATACGCCGCGACCAATTCGCTGGGCCGGAAAGTGCGCGAGGTCATGCCGAGCGTGAAAGATGCTTATCCCCATGCGAATATCGAGCTGACACGGCATGGAATCCTGATGAAGAATTCGAAGCCCGCAGTCCCCAAGACAACTGTGCAGGGCTTCACCATCGTTGAAGGCTGATGGGGGCGCCGGGTATTTCGCCCGGCCCCGACACCAGCCTTCCGCTTCGCTGGCTACTGCGCCTGCAGCATGGCGATATGCTGTTCAATCGTCGCGACGGCGATGGTGGAGATGATCTGTTCATCCCGCGTGCCCGCAGTCAACCGGCGCTGGTGCAAGGTCAACAACTCCTGGTGGCCAGCAAGTTGGCCACGTACGTACATGCGGTCAAACTCAGCGTTGCTCAGACCCTGCAATTGCTGCAGCATCTGCGCCTGTTCGCTGTCCAGTTGCACCGATTGCGGCACTGTTATCCCCGCCAGTTGCGTGGCGCGCAGGATGGATTCCTGCTCCGCCACCTCGAACTTGGCGAAAACCTTCACGATCGGGCTTTCAGCCTTGGTCAAGGCCAACTGGCTGCTGGTGGTGGCGAAGGTGCTGGCGGCCAGAATTCTCTGGCTCAACGCGCTCATTCCACTGCTCGCGGCGGTCTGCGCGGCGGCGGAGCGCATCAGCAGGGGGTAGGTTGCGATACCGGCAACGGTAGCGATGGCGTGACGGCGTAGCATGGTGCTTCCTCCATCCTGGGGTGAGTCAAAGAAAACCGCCGCGGAAATGCCGGGTTCCCTTGTCTCCTTTAACCCAGTCCGGCGCTGGGTCTGTACCCTGACCCACAACCATCATCCGTAACGCCCATGCAGGCGTATGGGGGAAAACGAATCATGGGGAAACGAGAACCTTAAGGTGGTCTCTTATGCATCGCCCCAGGGCCGCCTGCACGTCGCGCGCAGGCCACAGGTGCTATATTCCAGGGAAGAGCGCTTCACGGCGTATGAGGTTGACGCACCATCATGACGGCCCGCGCCAAGGCCGCCAGGAGGAAAATTCCCCTGCTCCAGCCTTGTACGATCCGCCAGGGCACTGTTCAGGCCTGGATCGTGGCCGGCAAGGCCAAGGTGAAGCGCGTGCCCGCACCCCGTTCCGCGGCCAGCTTGGCCCGCAACTGATCAGCCATCATGCAGGCCATGCGCAGGCCGAAGCCTGACGGCCGCAGCCGGAGGTCGAAGCCAGAAGGAAGGCCTTTGCCGTTATCCTCGATGCAGAGCAGATAGGAACCATCGGCGCGCCGGCTGCCTGTCACGGATACGGTGCCTGGCGCACCGGTTGGGAAGGCGTGCAACAAGGCGTTGCTGACCAGTTCGGTCACCATCAGTCCCAGCATCTGCGCCGATGCCGACGGGAAGGACTGAGGCTCCACCTGAACATTCAGCTTGCGATGCGTACCATCCACGCCAAGTGCCTGCCCAAGGGCGGTGCAGAGCCTCCCGAGGTATTGGCTCAGGTCGAGCGCCTGAGCCGCGCCGCGCGAGCCACTGGCCGCGTCATGCAGGGCGGCATGCAACTGCGCCATCGCTTCCACCCGGGCGCTGGCGACGATGAGCGCATCCTGCACGGCCGCCGTCTTGGCCTGCTGCGCCTGCTGGCGCAGCAACGATATCACGCTCTGCAGATTGTTCTTGATCCTGTGGTCAGCCTCGCGCGCGATCGCATCGGCGGCCAGCGAGATCGAGACGGGCCCGACCGCCAGCGCAAGAACCTGGTCCAGCGCGCCCGCGGCATTCTCCAACCGCTCAGCCACTTGCATCAGGCGGCAGGTGATGCTTTCCATTTCCGCCTGAAAACCATCCTCGCGCACGATGTCGCGTCGCGCCCTGTCGATGTCGAGATGGCAGCCGGCAAGAATGGCCTTCACGGCGAATTCAGGGCGTTCCGTCGTGGATGGCGCTCCGGCAAAAGGTGACATCGTTACGCTCCGTGTCCGTAAAAGATATGTCTTGAGGTATCGAAGCGCGGCGGCGCCGTCCGTTCGGTAACAAACAACGCCGGTAATATTTTCGATAGTTCAAGGAATCCGCCAAGGCGCGCGGGCGCCTTGGCGATGATCGTAAAGATGGATCTTTGGCTGAAATGCTGCGATCTTTCCGCAGGCTGGAGCGTTACCGCGCCGGGAGCGAAGTGGCAGGCGGATGACGTGCGGCCCGTTCCCGAGGAGACGGCTAGGGGACCGGTAGAAGCCATGGCGGTGATGAGGATACTCGCGGCGCTCATTACGGCCGCGTCTGTGCTTTGGTCGGTCTCGCAACCTGCCCGTTCCGAAGTTACCCCGGCGGAGCAAGGCGGTGCGCGGCCCGGCGACGGGAACCATTTCAGTCCACTCGACCAGCTCACACCCGCCAATGCTTCCCACCTGAAGCTTTATGCGGCCTTCCCCACCGGCAGCAGGGGCGCCCATTCCGGCGCGCCCCTTGTCATGGGGAATATGCTCGTCGTCCTCACCCCGTTTCCCCATGTGCTTTATGCGCTGGACCTGCGAAAGGCGAAGCCCGAGGTGGCGTGGCGCTATGAACCAGCCTCGCGCGGCATGGCGGCGGGGCTGACCTGTTGCGGGACGGGTGGGCCGGTATCCTATGGCAACCACCTGTATTTCAATACGGTGGACGGCCGCACCATCGCGCTGGACCCAGCCAGCGGCGCGGTCCTGTGGGATGTTCAGGCCGCTGACCCGGCGCTGGGCGAAACACTGACGGGCGCGCCCGTTATCGCGCGGGGCCAGGTGGTGCTCGGCAATGCGGGGGATGATTTTGGCGCGCGTGGCTGGATCACGGCGCGTTCCGCCACCACTGGCGCCGCGCTCTGGAAGCATTACAGCACCGGACCGGATGCCGAGGTTGGCATCGGCCCTGGTTTCGCGCCCCCCTACCCCACGGATCGGGCCGTGGACCGCGGCATCACGACCTGGCCGCCCTCCGCCTGGCAGCATGGCGGCGGCGGAGTATCCGGTCCCATCCTGTGGGACGCCTCCGCCGGCCTGCTGTTCCACGGCACCGGCCATCCGGCGCCCTGGAACCCGGATCAGCGGAATGGCGACAATCGCTGGACCTCCGGCCTTTTCGCCAGGGATGTGACCACCGGGGAGGCCCGCTGGTTCGTGCCGGTCAACCCGCACGATCTCTACGCCCTGGGCAGCACCTCGGCGCTCCTGCTGGTGGAGCGGGACTGGCGCGGCGGCCCTGCCCCCCTGCTGATCCACCCCGATGGCAACGGCCACGTCTATGTTCTGGACCGCCGCACGGGCAAGGTGCTCTCGGCCGAGCCCTTCATACCCGTCAACGCTACAAAGGGCTTCGACCTTGCGGCCGGGGCGCTGGTGCGCGACCCCGCCAAGGCCATCCGTTCCGGCGCCACCACGCGCGGCATCTGTCCTGCCCGTCCCGGCGCGACAGGCGCGGGCGCGGCCTACTCGCCGCGCACGGGCCTGCTCTACATCCCTGTGCGCCGCGCTTGCATGGATATGGAGGCACGAGACACGACCTTCATGCCCGGCACCGCCTTCACCGGGGGCAACCTACGGCTGTCCCCCGCGCCGGGCCTTTCCGCCGGAGCGCTGGTGGGCTGGGATATCGCGGCGGGCCATGCCGTGTGGGAACAGGCGGAGCCATTGCCGGTGGAAGGCGGGGCGCTCGCCACGGCGGGCGGGCTGGTCTTCTACGGCACTACGGACGGCTTCTTCAAAGCGCTCGATGCAGGCAACGGCGTGGAACTCTGGCATTTTCGGGGGAGTTCAGGAATCGTCGGGCAACCCATAAGCTATCTGGGGCCGGATGGCCGCCAGTATGTGGCGGTGCTGGCCGGGCTGGGCGGTGTCCCCGGCAGCGCGTCAGGGAGGGAAATCGATATGCGCGACGCAACCGCCGCCAATGGTCAGGCCCAGGCGTTGCGCGCCCTGCCCCCACGGGCGGACGGGGGGGGCATGCTCTACATCTTCGCTCTGCCGTGACGGCACTGCGCTGCGCCGCGCTGGTCGTGCTGGCCCTCGCCGGCTGCAAGCAGGAGGAACGCGCCATGCGCCTGGACCCGCCCATTGCCGAGGCGATGGACGCGGTGGCCCTCATGCCGGACGGCATCGGTGGCCGCCCGCCCGAGGTCCATGTGGCCATGGGTAATCCCTATCGCGGGAATGCCTACCAGATCAGCCAGGGCAAGCGGCTCTATGAGTGGTTCAATTGCCGGGGGTGCCATGCCGATGGGGGCGGCGGCAGCGGCCCTGCCCTGATGGATGGCTGGTGGCGATATGGCCCCGACCTCGTTTCCATCTATGTCTCCATCCGCGACGGCCGGCCGAACGGCATGCCGCCTTTCCGCGACCGCCTGACGCCCGAGCAGATCTGGCAATTGACAGGTTATATCCAGATGATGGGGGCCTATTCCGCCTCAGCGGCCGCACCCGGCCGCAATGACCGGATGTTTTCTCGCCCCTCCGAGAACCGTGCCCCCGCCGCGGCACCGGCGCCAGGGCAGCCATGAAGCCAGGCCGGGCCGCCCGCCTGTGTTTCCTCCTGCTCTGCCTCTGCTGCGCCGGCTGCACGGGCTGGCAATCGGCCATGGACCCGCAGGGCCCCGCAGCGCGGCGGCTGGACCAGTTGTTCTGGCTGTTCACCGGTACGGCCGCGCTCATCTGGCTGCTGGTGATGCTGGTGCTCGCCCTGGCATTGCTGCGGCGGCGGATGCCACCGGAGGCGGTCGCCGAGCACCGCTCGACCGTCGCGGTGGGCGGTGCGGTGGCCGCGACGGTACTGATCATCACTGGCCTGACCTTCGCCAGCTACCTCGCCACCCGCCAGGACTCCGCTGGTCACGCGGACGCGCTGGTGATCCGCGTCCGCGGCTTCCAGTGGTGGTGGGAGGTCACCTATCCCGACGCCGCACCCGACCACAGCTTCCTGACGGCCAACGAAATCCACATCCCCGTCGGTCGCCCGGTGCGGATCGAGCTGGCGGCCGCCGACGTCATCCATTCCTTCTGGGTACCTAATCTGGCCGGTAAGCAGGACATGATCCCCGGTCGGGACAACGCGCTGACCTTCACCGTGCAGCAGCCCGGCATCTACCGGGGCCAATGCGCTGAATTCTGCGGCCTGCAGCACGCCCATATGGCCCTGCTGGTGGTGGCCGAGCCGCCCGAGGCGTTCGAGCGCTGGCGGGCGGCCCAGTTGGCCGAGGCCCAGGCGCCCCGAACCCCAGAGGCCGCTGAAGGGCAACGGTTGCTGGAAATCAAGGCCTGCGGCGCCTGCCACACCGTGCGCGGCACCGCCGCCGCCGGCACGCTGGGGCCGGACCTGACCCATCTGGCGTCGCGGCAATATCTGGCCGCCGGAATGCTGCCGGTGACGCGCGGTGCACTGGCCGCCTGGATCGCCGACCCGCAGACCATCAAGCCCGGCAACAACATGCCCATGGTGTCATTGAGCGCTGACGAATTACAGGCCCTCTCGGCCTATCTGGTGGACCTGAAATGACGCGAGGCCGCCCTGCGGAGGATCTGCGAGACACCGCCCTGGCCGAGGTGGAACTGACGCACGGGCTGGCCAGGACGTGGCAAACCCCAAGCGGGTTCTGGGGTGCGCTGGCCACGGTGGACCATAAGATCATCGGCCGGCGCTACATCGCGACCGCCTTCGTGTTCCTGGCGCTGGGCGGCGTGCTGGCGCTGCTGATGCGCTGGCAACTCGCGCGCCCTGAGAGCCGTATCCTGAGTCCCGATCTCTATAATCAGGTCTTCACCATCCACGGCACCAACATGATGTTCCTCTTCGCCGTCCCGGTGATGGAGGCCATGGCCGTCTATCTGGTGCCCCTGATGGTCGGCACCCGCAACATCGCCGTCCCCCGGCTGAATGCCTTTTCCTACTGGATGTATCTGGTGGGAGGGGTACTGCTCTGGGTGGCCTTCGTGCTGGATATGGGCCCAGACGTCGGCTGGTTCGCCTATGTACCGCTGGCGGGACCACAATACGGGGCCGGCAAGCGCGCCGACATCTGGGCGCAGATGATCACCTTTACCGAGATCTCGGCCCTGGCTGTCGCCGTCGAGATCGTGGTGACGGTGCTGAAGCAGCGGGCGCCGGGCATGTCGCTGGACCGCATCCCGCTCTTCGTGTGGTCGATGCTCGTCACTTCCTTCATCATCATCCTGGCGATGCCGGCCGTGATGGTGGCCAGTACCTCGCTGATCCTGGACCGGTTGGTGGGCACGCATTTCTTCAACCCGGCCGAGGGCGGCGATGTCCTGCTGTGGCAGCACCTGTTCTGGTTCTTCGGCCACCCGGAGGTCTACATCATCTTCCTGCCGGCGGTGGGCATGATCTCATCCATCCTGCCCACGTTCACCCGGCGCCCGATCTTCGGTTACCTGCCACTGGTGCTGGCGCTGGTCGGGACGGGTATCCTCGCCTTCGGACTGTGGGTGCACCACATGTTCACCACCGGCCTGCCCCGGGTGGGCGAGAGTTTCTTCACGGCCTCCAGCATGGCCATCGCGGTGCCGAGCGGTATTCAGATCTTCTGCTGGCTCGCGACGATCTGGTACGGCCGCCCGGTGCTCAAGACGCCGATGCTGTTTATCCTGGCCTTCCTCTTTACCTTCGTCATCGGCGGGCTGACGGGCGTGATGGTGGCCTCGGTGCCGCTGGATACGCAGGTGCACGATACCTACTTCGTGGTGGCGCATTTCCACTACGTGCTCGTGGGTGGCGCCGTCTTTCCGTTGCTGGGTGGCGTCTACTACTGGTTCCCCAAGATCACCGGCCGGATGATGAGCGAGCGGATAGGGCGCTGGGTGGTGGGGCTGCTCCTCGCCGGCTTCAACCTGACGTTCTTTCCCATGCATATCCTGGGCCTGCAGGGCATGACGCGGCGCATCTACACCTATCAGGCCGATATGGGCTGGGGCGGGATGAACCTGTTTGTCAGTCTCAGTTCCCTGGTGCTCGCGACAGGCTTCCTGCTGTTCTTCATCGACGCCTTCCGCAGCGCCCGCCACGGCGCGCCCGCGGGCGATAATCCCTGGGGCGCGGCCACGCTGGAATGGGCCACTTCCTCTCCGCCCCCACCCTACAATTTCGTACGCATTCCCGTGGTGGAGAGCGCCAGTCCTCTCTGGGACAGCCCGGATGCGCTGCCCGTCGCGACAGGCCTGCGTATGGACCGGCGCGAATTGCTGGTCTCCACCGTGGCCGATGCGGTGCCGGAGGCGCGGGAATCCTCGCCCGGCAATTCCATCTGGCCGCTCTGGGCGGCCGCGGCGACGACCATCCTGCTGATCGCCTCGATCTTCACGCCCTGGGCGGTGGTCTGGGGCGCCATCCCGGTCACCATCGCCCTGATCGGCTGGTTCTGGCCGAAGGGCACCCCGGAGGACGAGTCGTGAAACACCGCGTCGTCATCGACCTCGCCGAGTTGCCCCCGCAGGGCGTGGGCAGCGCCAGCCTGACCTGGTGGGGCACGCTGGCCTTCATGCTGATCGAGGGCACCGGCTTCGCGCTGATGATCGGTGTTTATCTTTACCTGGGCAGCCTGGCGCCGGAATGGCCGCTGGGTGCCCCGCCGCCCGCGCTTGGCCCCGGTACGGCGGTCACCCTGGTCCTGCTGGCCAGCCTGATACCAAACTGGCTGCTCTCCCGCTGGGCGGAAGCGGAGGACCTGCGCCGCGTCAGGATCGGTCTGTTGATCATGGCGGCCTTCGGCGTGGCGCCCATGGTTTTGCGCGTGCTGGAATTCAGGGCGCTGGGAATATCCTGGGATAGCAATGCGTACGGCTCGGCGGTGTGGATGCTGCTGGGCCTGCACACCACCCATATCATCACGGACCTCGCCGAAACCTTCGTGCTCTGCGCCATGATGTTCAGCCGTCACGCCCGGAATGCGCGACGCTTCGGCGATGTGCAAGACGGTGTCCTGTACTGGTATTTCGTGGTGCTGACCTGGTTGCCGATCTATGCCTGCCTCTACGGGATACCCAGGCTGTGATCACCCTCGCCGCCCTGCGTGGCCTTTTGCCCATGGCCGGGCTTGTGGCGGGTCCCGCCGCCTGGGCGCTGAACACACAACTTGGCCAGATCCTGCCCTATGCTGAATGTGGCGGATGGTTCCGGCCGAGCCTGGTCTTCTCCGTCGCGGCCATGATGCTGTCACTGGCGGGCGCGTACCTGTCCTGGCGCACGCGCGGCGAGGGCACGGTAGGCTTCGGGGGTAGGCTGGGGGCGTTGCTTGGACTGCTCTTTGCCTTCGCGCTGCTGCTGCAGGGCCTCTCCACCCTGATATTGAGCGGATGCGACCGTTGACCCGCCCCGTGGCCCTTGCGGCATGGCTGCTGATGGCCCCGGGCACGGCCCTGGCCCATGGGGGTGCCTCACATGCGCTGGGGCCGGAATGGGGCTTCGACCCCTGGGTGGTCGTGCCGCTGGCCCTGTCGCTGGCGTTCTATCTCGTCGGCACCGGGGCGCTGTGGCGGCGGGCTGGCATCGGGCGCGGTATCAGGACGTGGCAGGCCGTCGCCTATCTGGCGGGATGGCTGGCACTGGCGGGCGCGTTGCTCTCCCCCCTGCACTGGTGGGGGGAGCATGTCTTCACGGCCCATATGATCGAGCATGAGATCGTCATGGCCGTGGCTGCGCCCTTGCTGGTTCTGGGGCGCCCGCTGGCGGCGGGCCCCTGGGCTTGGCCCATTGGGCTTCGCCGCCCCCTCGCGCGGGCGCTGACGGGTGGACCGGCCGGTCTGCTCTGGCGCGAACTGACCCGGCCGATGATGGCAACGCTGTTGCACGGCCTCGCCATCTGGGTGTGGCACCTGCCCGCCCTGTTCGACGCGGCGGTCCTCAACGATACGCTGCACCGGCTGCAGCATCTCAGCTTTCTGCTCAGCGCGCTGTTCTTCTGGTGGGCCATGCTGCGCCGGAGCCACCCGGCATCCGCGGCCGCGCATCTGTTCGCGACCATGGTTCATACCGGCATCCTGGGTGCGGTGCTCACCTTCGCGCCCCGGGTGATGTATGGGGCGCAGACGGCCCAGGCCGGACTTTGGGGCCTGACGCCGCTAGAAGACCAGCAACTGGCCGGGCTGGTCATGTGGGTGCCGGGGGGCATCGTCTACGCAGGGGCGGCGCTGGCATTCGTCGGCCTCTGGGTGCGCCGCGTTGGTCGCTGGAAGCATGGCCATGCCGCGCGGGCCCGCTAGGTTGATCCGGCTGCTGGCGGCGGTGACAACGCTGGGGTGGCTGCTGGACCGTTGGCGAGAGCATGACGCGCCGCCCATGACGATGGCTGCCGCCAGTGACGAAGCCGGCGCTGGCTCAGCCCCGCGCCGTCGCGCCTGGATTCTGGGCTTTGTGGTGATGGCGGTAGCTGTATCTACCGGGGGCGCCGGTTGGTGGTTGCTCCAGGTGCGGGAGGCGAAGAATATTGCCCGTGCCCTGACGGGGGGGGAGCCGGACCGGGCTCCCGCCCTCATCACCCGCTATGGCTGTGGAGGCTGCCACACCATTCCCGGAATACCGGGTGCGGATGGCCGCGTGGCGGCCCCGCTGAACGGGTTGCTGGAACGTGTCTATGTCGGCGGGGTGGCCCGCAACACGGCGGCCAACCTGACCGGCTGGATTGTCAATCCACGCGCCTTCTCCCCCCGCTCCGCCATGCCGGCGACCGGCATCACGGAAGACGAAGCACGGGACGTCGCCGCCTACCTCTATACCCAGTGACTTGCGGGGCCTGCGAGCGTCTGGGCTGTGGGGTGGGACGTGCCGGGAGCGACAGGATATAGGTGGCGATCGCCTCCCGCTCGCTTGCAGGCAGTTGTGCGGTGTTGATGACGACATCGGCCATGGACGACGCCACCTTCCGCCGGTCGGGGGTCCAACCGGTGGTCAGGAGCTCAACCAGGTCGGCTCGTGTCCAACTGCCGAGCCGCGTGGGAGTGATATTCGGCACGAAGCCGGTGCCTTCCTGATCCGGACCGCCAGCGAAGCGCGTCGCTGGCTTGATGGCCCCGAGCAGGTTGCGGGACGAATGACATTCCGCGCAGTGCCCCACGGCTTCCACCAGGTAATGCCCACGGTTCCACACGGCATCCCGCGCAGGGTCCTGCTGTATGGGTGAACGCTCCAGAAACAGCAGCTTCCAGAAGCCGATGGCGCGCCGGATCCTGAAAATGACAGGCAGCTCGTGCGGAGGCACGCGGCCGGCCACAGCCCGCAGGCCACGCAGATAGGCCATCAGGTCCGCCACGTCCTCCGGCTGCATCCGTGCATAGGTGACATAGGGAAGCGCCGGATAATAATGCTGACCCGACGGCGAAACGCCCGCCATCAACGCATTCGCAAGATCGATGCCGCGCCATTGGCCGATGCCATCATCAGGGTCGGATGAAATGTTGGGTGGCCTGAAGGTGCCAAAGGATGAAGCCAGCGCCATTCCCCCACCGAGATGGAGCCTGTCGGGTTGCCCAGGCGACGCATGACAGGACGCGCAGTCGCCCAGGTTGAAGATATGGCGGCCTCGCTCGGCGTCACCCCCTTCGAAGCGTGCCGCCTCGGTTTCATCGAATGCCCTTGAAGGCGCCGACATCAGCCAGGCAGATCCCCCCACCATGGCGGCCATCAGAACCGCGACGGCGGTTATTTTGCCGGGAACAATTGATGTCGGGCGCATCGGATCCATGCCTTGTTAAGGCATTGGCAACGGGATCGTCTCGCCAGGACAGGCTCAAGTTTCTGTGGGGCAAATTGGCTTACGACCTGACTTGGAGGCGAAGCCTAGTGCTGTGGCGTTGAATTAACAGTGCCTTTCAAAACTGGGCCTGCAGTGCGTTGAGGCAGATCAGGGAGAAGGCCACTGCGGTGAAGGTGTGGATATCAAGACGTCGCTCGTAGCGGATGGCGAGACGGCGAAAGCGGATCAGCCAGGCAAAGGTCCGCTCGATGACCGGTCGTGCCCTGCGGCGTGGTTTAGGAGTTGTGCTCCTTGGCGGGTGAGCCGCCGCCTGGCCCTCCCCCGGCTTGGTGGACACTTCGGATAAGCTCCTATGGGAGCGGGGCGCCCTGATGACGAGCAAGATGCGACGTGAGTTCACGGAGGAGTTCAAGCGGGAGGCGGTGTTGCTGCTGGAGAGCAGTGACCGTCCGCTGATGCAGGTGGAAGGAGTTTGGGATCCAGCCATGGATGCTGCGGAGTTGGCGGGCGCGAGTCCATGGACCAGCGGGATCAGCCGCAGGACAAGCGGGCACTGGTAAAATAATGCTGCCCGCTTCACCGGAGCAGGCAGAGATCCGGCGGCTGCAGAAGGAACTCGGGCGGGCGCAGATGGAGCGCGGCATCCTAAAAAAAGCCATGGCGGGTTCAACCGGTCAGCGCAACACGATGGGACTGTCGGGATTTTCGTGTGTGATCGGTCATGATGGGAAAGAAGGAGCCTCCGCATGGCCAAACGGAAAGCGCCACAGATACCTGACGCGCTCCTGGACCAATTGCTTTCAGGGACGGCGGCGAGTACCGCCTTCGACCGGGGCGGCCTGCTGGACCAGATCAAGAAGGCGCTGGCGGAGCGGGCGCTGAACGCGGAGATGGACCATCACCTGGCGGGCGATGGCGGTGCGGCGAACAGCCGCAACGGCTATGGCCGCAAGAGCGTGGTGACCGACAGCGGCTGGATTGCGCTGGGGGTGCCGCCGGGGGTGCCACGGGACCGGCAGGGTAGCTTCGGCCCGCTGCTGATCACGAAGTACCAGCGGCGCTTCCCTGACTTCGGTGACAAGATCATCTCTATGTATGCGCAGGGGATGAGCACGCGGGAGATCGCGGGCCACCTGCTGGACCTGTATGGCGTCGAGCTCTGGC
>JAQGHX010000076.1 GCA_028288745.1 Roseomonas sp.
CGCCGGCGCCGACGCCCACGACGATGCTCGCCTTGCCATCGGCGGTGGAGACCAGCGCGACCACGTCGGCGGCATCGGACTTCAGCAGCGCCTCGGCCACGCCGCGCAGGTCCTTGGGCGGGATCTCGCCCAGGTTGCGGGCGGAAAGGCGCATACCGCCGATCTCCTCCACCGCCGCCGCGCCGCTGCCCGTCGCCATCTGCTTGCGCAGTTCGGACATCTCGCGTTCCAGCTTGCGCCGCTCCTCCAGCAGCGCCGCGATGCGCCCGGGCAGCTCCGCCGGCCGCGCCTTCAGCAGCCCCGCGGCCTCCCGCAGCACCTTCTGCTCGCCCTCCACCAGCGCCAGCGCGGCCTCACCCGTCACCGCCTCGACACGGCGCACGCCGGCCGAGACGGCGGCCTCGCCGACGATTTTGAACAGCCCGATATCGCCGGTGCGGCCGACATGCGTGCCGCCGCAGAGTTCCAGCGAATAGACACCGAACTTCGCCTTCGCCTCCGGGTCGTAGCCCATGCCGACGACGCGCACCTCGTCGCCGTATTTCTCACCGAACAGCGCGGTGGCGCCCACATCCACGGCGGCTTCCGGCGTCATCAGCCGCGTCACGACTTCGGCGTTCTCACGGATGCGGCGGTTCACCTCGGCCTCGACCCAGGTGAGGTCCTCGCCCGTCATGGGCGTCGGCTGCGACACGTCGAAGCGCAGGCGGTCCGGCGCGTTCAGGCTGCCCTTCTGCGCGACATGGCTGCCCAGGCGGCGGCGCAGCGCCTCATGCAGCAGGTGCGTCGCGGAATGGTGGGCGCGAATGGCGCCACGGCGTTCATGGTCCACCTCGGCCAGCACCGCCTGACCAACGATGGCCTCGCCCGCTTCCACCGTGCCGGAATGCACGAACAGGCCCAGCTTCTTCTGCGTGTCGCGCACCGCGATGCGCAGCCCGCCGGGGCCGGTGATGACGCCGGCATCGCCCACCTGGCCGCCGCTCTCGGCATAGAAGGGCGTCTGGTTCAGCAGCACGCCCACCTCGGCCCCCGCCACCGCCTTGCCGGCAACGGCGCCGTTCACCACCAGGGCCAGCACCTCGCCCTCGGCACTCTCGGTCGAATAGCCCAGGAACTCGGTGGCGGTGCCCAGCTTTTCCTTCAGGTCGAACCACAGCGTCTCGGTGGCGGCCTCGCCGGAGCCCGACCACGCGGCGCGGGCGCGCTTGCGTTGCTCGGCCATGGCGGCCTCGAACCCGGCCACGTCCACGGCGCGGCCCTCGGCCCGCAGCGCGTCCTGCGTCAGGTCCAGCGGGAAGCCGAAGGTGTCGTACAGCTTGAAGGCGACGTCCCCGGGCAGCGTGCCCTTGTCGCCCAGCCGCGCGGTCTCCTCGGCCAACATGCCCAACCCGCGTTCCAGCAGGCTGCGGAAGCGGTTTTCCTCCAGCTTCAGCGTCTCGGAGATCAGGCTCTCGGCCCGCACCAGCTCGGGGTAGGCAGCGCCCATCTGGCGGATCAGCGCGGGCAGCAGGCGGTACAGCAGCGGCTCCCGCGCGCCCATCATGTGGGCGTGGCGCATGGCGCGGCGCAGGATGCGGCGCAGCACATAGCCGCGGCCTTCGTTGGAGGGCATCACGCCATCGGCGATCAGGAAGGCGCCGCTGCGCAGGTGGTCGGCCACCACGCGATGGCTGATCTTGAAGGGCCCGTCGGCATCCTGGCCGGTGGCCTCGGCGCTGGCCAGGATCAGGGCGCGGAAGGTGTCGGTGTCGTAGTTGTCGTGCTTGCCCTGCAGGATGGCGGCGAAACGCTCCAGCCCCATGCCGGTATCGATCGAGGGCCGCGGCAGCGGGTTCCGCGTGCCCGCCGGCTGCTCCAGGTACTGCATGAAGACCAGGTTCCAGATCTCGATGAACCGGTCGCCATCCTCGTCGGCGCTGCCGGGGGGGCCGCCGGGGATCTTGTCGCCATGGTCGAAGAAGATTTCCGAGCAGGGGCCGCAGGGGCCGGTATCGCCCATGCGCCAGAAATTATCGGATGTCGGGATGCGAATGATGCGGTCGTCGGTCAGGCCGGCGATCTTGCGCCACAGGGCGGCGGCGTCCTCGTCCTCCGAATAGACCGTGACCAGCAGCTTGTCCTTCGGCAGGGCGAAGTCGCGGGTCAGCAGGGTCCAGGCGTGGTTGATCGCCTCTTCCTTAAAGTAATCGCCGAAGGAGAAATTGCCCAGCATCTCGAAGAACGTGTGGTGCCGCGCGGTATAGCCCACATTGTCCAGGTCGTTATGCTTGCCACCGGCCCGCACCGACTTCTGGGCGCTGGTGGCGCGGGTATAGGGTCGCTTTTCCTGGCCGGTGAAGACGTTCTTGAACTGCACCATGCCGCTGTTGGTGAACATCAGCGTCGGGTCGTTGCGCGGTACCAGCGGCGAGGATTCCACCACCGTGTGCCCATTGCGGGCGAAGTAGTCGAGGAAGGTGGCCCGGATGTCGTTGCTGCTGGTCATAGTCCGCTATTTCGCCTTCGCACCGAGAGCTGGATTTTGCCGGCTGACGTAGCGCGATGGGCCCATGCTGGGAAGAGCCGCCCCTTAGGCCCTATATTGCGGCATGCCGCGCAAAGCCTCTCCCACCGCCTCCCAGGACCTGTTCGGGGCC
Source organism: Roseomonas sp. (assembly GCA_028288745.1). GTDB lineage: Bacteria > Pseudomonadota > Alphaproteobacteria > Acetobacterales > Acetobacteraceae > Pseudoroseomonas. The sequence goes on from JAQGHX010000076.1 coordinate 2,640, forward strand.
CCGCCCACCGCCGAGCCCGGCGGCGCGGGCGGCCCCGACACCACCCCCCGCCCGCTGGCCGACAGGCTGCGCCCGCGCAACCTGGGCGAGGTGGTGGGCCAGGACCACCTGCTGGGGGAACAGGGCACCGTCAGCCGCATGCTGGGGCGCGGGGCGCTGGCCTCGCTGATTCTCTGGGGGCCGCCGGGGGTGGGCAAGACCACCATCGCCCGCCTGCTGGCCGAGGCCGCCGAGTTGCGCTTCGCCCCGCTTTCCGCCGTGTTCTCGGGCGTGGCGGACCTCAAGCGGGTGTTCGACGAAGCCCGCGTCCGCCGCCAGAACGGCCAGGGCACCCTGCTGTTCGTGGATGAGATCCACCGCTTCAACCGCGCCCAGCAGGACGGCTTTTTACCTGTCGTCGAGGACGGCACCGTGGTGCTGGTGGGCGCCACGACGGAAAACCCCTCCTTCGCGCTGAACGGCGCCTTGCTCTCCCGCTGCCAGGTGATGGTGCTGAAGCGGCTGGACGACGCCGCGCTGGAAAAGCTGCTGGCCCGCGCCGAGGAGGAAGGCGGCCGCCCGCTGCCGGTGGACGAGGCCGGCCGCGCCGTGCTGCGCGCCATGGCCGATGGCGACGGGCGCTATATCCTGAACATGGCCGAGCAGTTGTTCTCGCTGCCCGGGGGCACGCCGGCGCTGGACCCGGCAGGGCTTTCCACCCTGCTGGCCAAGCGCGCCGCGCTCTACGACAAGGACCGGGAGGAGCACTACAACCTCATCTCCGCCCTGCATAAGTCGCTGCGGGGGTCGGACCCCGATGCCGCTCTCTACTGGTTCGCCCGGATGCTGGAAGGCGGCGAGGACCCGCGCTACATCGCCCGCCGCCTGACGCGCTTCGCCGCCGAGGATGTCGGCATGGCCGACCCCACCGCCCTGCCCGCCGCCATCGCCGCCTGGGAAACCTATGAGCGCCTGGGCACGCCGGAAGGCGAGCTGGCGCTGGCGCAACTGGTGGTGCACCTGGGCACCGCGCCGAAATCCAACGCCGTCTATGTCGCCTATAACGAGGCCCGTCGCGCCGCGCGCGAGACCGGCAGCCTGATGCCCCCGGCGCACATCCTGAACGCGCCCACCAAGCTGATGAAGCAGATCGGCTACGGCAAAGGCTACGATTACGACCACAACGCGCAGGAGGCCTTCAGCGGTCAGAACTATTTTCCGGATGCCATGCCGCGCCCGCAATTCTACCGGCCGGCGGGCCGGGGCAACGAGGCACAAATCAAGCAGCGGCTGGAACGCTGGGCGGAACTGCGCGAGGAACGCGCCAACCGCAAGCCCGGCGCGTGAGTCCTTTCGCGCCAAAACTGCTGGCTCTGGTCGCGGTGGGGGGCGCCGCCGGATCGGTGCTGCGCTATGCCGTCGGCATCTGGTGCGTGGGGTGGTTCGGCACCTTCGTGCCCTGGGGCACGCTGGCGGTGAATGTCATCGGCAGCGCCGTCATCGGCCTGCTGGGCGGTCTGATGCTGGGCGGCATGCCCTTCTCGCAGGAGGCGCGGGTGCTGGTCATCACCGGCCTGCTCGGCGGCTTCACCACCTTTTCGGCTTTTTCGCTGGACGTGGGCAGCCTGTTCCTGCGCTCGCCGGCCGTGGCGGCGGGGTATCTCGCATTGACGCTGGTGGGCGGGCTGGCCGCCTTCGCGGCGGCCTTCGCCCTTGGCCGGGCAATGGCCTGAGGGGGTGACGGCCTAAGGCAGGCGGGCCGGAAATCGCCGGGATTCGGCCACCGCCGCCATGACATGCACCGGCGGCCATCCTGGGCGCGATGGCCGCCGGCACCCTGGCCCGCATGAGGTACGAGCCGGACACGCTGATCGAGACGGTGGTCGTGGAGGAACGGGGCGCCGGCGTGGCATAAGGCGTCAAAAAGGAATATATACCTTTACTTGCCGCGGCGTGGCGCGCTACCGTAATGGCCGCCACCCGCCACCGCCGCGTCCGCCGTGCAGACCAGCTTCGCGGGCCAGAGCAGCAACACCCCATCATGCACCTGGACGCGGAAATGCGTCGGGTGACCCAATGCTTCCACCGCCGCCCTGGGCAGGGTGAGCTGGTTCTTGCTGGTCATCTTCGCCATTTGCATCCCTGCCTCCATCGCGCTGGTAAGGATGTAAGGCAATAAGGAATATATTCCTTTTCGTCAAGCGATTTTGCCTCGACGAGGCGCTTTGCCCAGGCTACTTGCGCGCACATGAATATCCAGCACCGCACCGTGCACGCGGCGGACGCCGAATCCCGGCTTGACCGCTGGTTCCGCCGCCATTTCCCGCAGCTCACCCAGGGCGCGCTGCAGAAGCTGCTGCGCACCGGCCAGATCCGCGTCGACGGCAAGCGGGCCGAGGCCAGCCTGCGCCTGGAACGCGGCCAGGAAATCCGCATCCCGCCCATCCCCGAGGGTCCCGCCCCCGAGATGGAGGCCAAGCCCCGCATTGTCAGCCTCGAAGACGTCAAGATGCTGGAGCGGATCATCCTGTACCAGGATGATTCCGTCATCGCGCTGGACAAGCCGCATGGGCTGGCGGTGCAGGGCGGGCCGAATATCAAGCGGCACCTGGATGGCATGCTGGACGAGCTGCGCTTCGGGCATGAGGACCGCCCGAGGCTGGTGCACCGGCTGGACCGCGACACGTCCGGCGTCATCCTGCTGGCGCGCAACGTGCGCGCGGCCTCGCGCCTCGCCGCCGCCTTCCGGTCCCGCGATGCCGAGAAGACCTACTGGGCCATCGTCGTCGGCCAGCCGCAATACGAGGGCGGCCGCATCGACATGGCATTAACAAAACAGGGCGGCGGCCCGATGGGCGAGCGCACCGTGCCCGCCGAAGGTAAGGACGGCACCTTCGCCGTGACCGAGTATTCCACCATGGACGTGGCCCGCCGCCACGCCACCTGGCTGGAGCTGCGGCCGCTGACCGGGCGCACCCACCAGTTGCGCGTCCACTGCGCCTCGGCACTGGAATGCCCGATCCTGGGCGATGGCAAGTATGGCGGGCAGGCGGCGCATCTGGAGGGCATGTCCACCAGCCTGCACCTGCATGCGCGCCGCATCTCCATCCCGCACCCCGAGGGCGGGATGCTGGAGGTCACGGCGCCGCTGCCGCCGCATATGCTGGAGAGCTTCGCCACGCTGGGCTTCAACAAGCCGCGCAACACCGCCCCGAAGCGCACGGTCTGACCGCATGGCGAGCCCAGCCCGCCGCCATCGCGGCCGCCGTGCCCTGGTCATCCTGGTGGTCGTGCTGGCCGTGCCGGCGGCGGGGTACGGCGCGCTGCGCTTCCTGCTGCGGGACGAAGTGCTGCGCCCACGCCTGATCGCCGCTGTCGAGCAGGCGACGGGGCGCGGCTTCACCCTGTCCGGCCCGGTCGGGTTGAAGCTCTCCCTGGTGCCGACGGTGACGCTGGACGGGGTGGCGCTGGCCAATGCCCCCGGCGCCAGCCGGCCGCAGATGCTGACAGCGCGACGGGTGGAGGTGAAGCTTGCCCTGCTGCCCCTGCTGTCCCGCCGCGTGGCCTTTGAGCGCGTGACGCTGATCGAGCCTGACCTGCTGCTGGAAATCGATGCCAGCGGCCGTGGCAACTGGCGCTTTGAGCCCGCCCGCGCGGCGAGCCCCGCGCCGGCACCTACCCCGGAGAACCCGGTTCCCGCTGCGTCCGCCCCGCTGGCGCTGTCCGTCGCCGCCATTGGCATTGAGGGCGGGCGCGTGGCCTGGCGCGACGCGCGGAGCGGTAAGGCCGAGGCGCTGGAGATCCGCGACCTGGACCTGAAGGCCGAGACGCCCGCCGCGCCGATCGACTTCGAAGGCCATTTCGCGTTTCGTGGCGTGGCGCTGGCGGCGCGCGGGCAGGCCGGCCCCCTGCCCCGCCTGCTGGGCACACAGGCGGAGCCGGCGGAATGGCCGCTGCGCCTGTCGCTGGCCGCGCCCGGCGTGCAGGCGGTGCTGGATGGCAGCGTGGCCCGGCCGGAGCAGGCGGCCGGCTGGCGCTTCTCGCTGAATGCCACCGCCGACCGGGCTGACCGGCTCGCCCCCTTCCTGCCCAATGCCGGATTGCCGCCGCTGACCGGCCTCGACATCCAGGCGGAACTCGCCGATGCGGGGCCCGGCGCCATGCCGGCCATCCAGAGCCTGCGGGCCCGCGCGGCCGGTGGCGACCTGACCGCGCTGGTGCCGGGGCTGCGGCTGGGCACCGCGACGCTGAGCATCGCGGGCGCGGGCCAGCCGGCCTCGGCCACGGCGGCGCTGGTGATGAACGGGGTGCCCTGGCAGGCCGAGGCGAGCCTGCCGCCGCTGCCAACCCTGCTCTCGGCCGACCCCTGGCCGGTTGGCCTCGCCCTGAATGGCGAGGGCGTGACCGCCCGGGCGGACGGCACCCTGGCCGGGCCGGGGCGGCGGGACCTGGCGGGTACCCTCTCAGTGCGGGCGGCCGATACGGTGCCGCTGCTGCGGTCCCTGGCCCTGCCGGCGCCGCGCCTGCGCGACCTGCAAATGGACACCCGCTTCGCGCAGAGCGGCACCACCATCAGCCTCGGCGCGCTGCACCTGCAATCGCGCGAATTGGTGGCGGATGGCGAGGCCAACCTGGTGCGCGGCCCGCGCCCGGTCCTGGCGGCCCGCCTGACCCTGCCCCGCCTGGACCTGGACGGATTGACGGAGGCCCCGGCCGCGCCCGTGGCCGCGCCATCCGCCACGCCGGCACCGCCGCCTGTGCCCGCCCCGCCGGCCACTCCCCCGGTCCCGCCCGCGCCCGCGC
>JAQGHX010000093.1 GCA_028288745.1 Roseomonas sp.
GCCAGCGGTGCCTCAGCCTCCGGCGGCAGCAGCGACAGGCGGCGGCCCCGCGCCAGCAGGCGGCCGATCCAGCCCTCCGCCAGCCGGGGCAGCGAGACCGCGCCCTGGCCGGCGCCAAGGGCCGCCAGTGCCATGCCGGCGCCGTCCTGCACGACGGCGTTGTCCCTGCCGCCGGGGCCGTCGCCCAAAACAGCCTCGCTCCAGCCGCCGTCATCCCAGGCGGCGGGCAGCGCCACGGGTCGCGGTGCCGCGTCCGGGTCAGCCGCCGCCCGCATGCGCCGCAGCGCGAGTCCCGCCCAGAGGGTGCCTGACGTGTTTGCCATTCCCGCATCGTATGCGGCGATGACGCCGCGCGGAAGCCGCATCCGGTGGCAAATCCGACTCAGCGCCCCCAGATATGGTGCGGCATGGATGGCATCCGCCCGCCACCGCCGTCCCGCGCGGGGCTGGCTTGCCCGCGTGGGACCCAGGATTGAACGTGTCTCGCCTTTCCCGCTATGCCCGCATGTGCGAAGGAAGCGCCCCGGGTGCCCCCGTGCCCTGCCTGATCCACCCCCCGCCATGGAACCGACCGCGTCATGTCCTTCCTGCATCGGCTGACCACCGGCTTCGCCGTCAGCGAGATCGGCACCGACCGCTTCGGCAACGTCTATTACGAGAGCAAGCGCGACTGGCTGAACTATGGCCGCAAGCGCCGCTACGTGATGTATGCCGGCGCGGCGGACCCATCGGCCGTGCCGCCCGAGTGGCATTGCTGGCTGCACCATGTCACCGCCACGCCCTTGCCCGAGAAGAAGCTCTATCCCTGGCAGCAGGAGCACCGCCCCAACCTGACCGGCACCGCGGGCGCCTATCGCCCGGCCGGCCACGATTACGCGGGCGGGCAGCGCCAGGTCACGGCCGGAGACTACGAAGCCTGGACACCGGGTGCTTGAGCGGGACCATGCAGCGCAGAAGCCTTGCCGAGATCCTCACCGGCGCCGTCGTGTTGCTGGTGGCCATCGGCTTCCTGGTCTACGCCGTCGGTAATTCCGGCCGCAGCCTGTCCGGCGGCAGCGGCCTGACTTTGACCGCGAAGTTTGACCGCATCGATGGCCTGCAGCCGGGTGCCGACGTGCGCATCGGCGGCGTCAAGGTCGGCAGCGTCGTTGACCAGCGGATCGACCCGGCCACCTTCCTGGCCGTGCTGAAGCTGCGGGTGGATGGCAGCCTGCGCCTGCCCGCTGATACCTCGGCCGAGATCACCTCGGAAAGCCTGCTGGGCGGCAAGTACGTGGCGCTGGTGCCGGGTGGCGATGACAAGGTGCTGGCCGATGGCGGCGACATCAACATCACGCAATCCGCCGTCAGCCTCGAGTCGCTGCTGGGCCGCTTCATCTTCTCGGTAACCGAACTGGCCTCCAGCAAGGAGGAACCGCCGCAGGATGGCGGCGCTTCCCCCCAGGCGGCCCCCGCCCCCGCGCCGGCCCCGCGTGGTGGCGGCGCGGCCACGACCCGGCCGGCGCCGGTGCAGTGAGGCACCAGCCGTGAGCAACGCCGCGAACCCGTCCCCGCCCACGGTCTGGCCCGGGCCAGACGGCCAGCCGGTCTCCTGCCGCGAGAAGCTGAAGGTGCTGGCCGAGAACCACGCCGAGGCCAGCCAGGTGCTGCGCGATGTCTTCGAGGACGCGGTGCTGATGGGGGTGGACGAGGCCGCCATGCGCCGCATCCTGCACGGCCTGCTGGACAGCCTGCCCAGCCCCCGCCTGCCCGCCCCCCCTGCCCGGCCACCCCTGCCGGGGGGCGCCGCGTGAGGGCGGCCCTCGCCCTGGTGGCGGCGCTGGCCTGCGCCACGCCCGCCCTGGCCCAGATGGATGCCGGCTGGGAGCCACGGCGCGAGGCCCATTTGCAGGCGCTGGACAAGGTGACGGCACGGGTGACGATCCTGAAGGCGACCGTCGGCCGGCCGCTGGCCTTCGGCACGCTGCGCATCACGGTGCGCGCCTGCAATGCCCGCCCGCCGGAGGAAGTGCCCGACGCCGCCGCCTGGCTGGAAGTGGCCGACACCCGCAACGACGCCAGTGGCCGCCCGGTCTTCCAGGGCTGGATGTTCGCCAACGCGCCCGGCATCGCCATGCTGGAGCACCCGGTCTACGACCTGCGCGTGCTGGAATGTCGCTGAGGCCTGCCATCACAAGAAAGTGACATCGGCATCACCGGTGTGAACACCGGGACGGAATTGCTTATCGGCTGGCGAAGCTGGCGCTTGGGGTTTGCGCGGGCGTCCAGGCCGGCCATATCGGTCAGACCATGCAGCAGAACGTCCTTACCGCCCTGCCGCCGCTGCCCGACCGGCAGGCCGCGCTCTTCCTGGATTTCGACGGCACTTTGATCGACATCGCGTCGCGCCCGGACGCGGTGGTGGTGCCCCCGGACCTGCCCCTTCTGCTGGGCCAGCTCGCAGCCCGGCTGGGTGGCGCCGTCGCCATCGTCACCGGGCGCGGGCTGGAAGTGGCGCGCGGGCTGACCGGCGCGCCGCCCACCGGCTGCCCCTGGGCCTTCGCGGCGGAGCACGGCTCCGTCATCGCCGCCCCCGGCATCCCGCCCCTGCCCGAGCCCGCCGGGCCGCCCGCATCCTGGCGCGAAGCCGCCGCCGCCTTCGCCGCCCGCCACCCCGGCCTGCTGCTGGAGGAAAAGAAATACGGCTTCGTGCTGCATTTCCGTGCCGTGCCCGCGATGGGCGAAGCGGCGGCCGCCTTCCTGCGCGACATGGCGGCGGGCAGCGCCTTCCAGGTCCTGCCGGCCCATGCGGCGGCCGAGTTGCGGCCGCTGGGCAGCAACAAGGGCAGCGCCGTGGAGTGGCTGATGCGCCATGCGCCCTTCGCCGGCCGCGTGCCCATCTTCATCGGGGACGACGTGACGGACGAGGACGGTATGAACGCCGCCCGCCTCCATGGCGGCGCCGGCTACCGCGTGCCGGAGCAATTCCCGGCCGGGCCGCGCGACGTGCGGGCCTGGCTCACGCAACTGGCCGACCGTCTGGCCCACCAGGATGACAGCATGCCGGCGCATTCATGACAGGCGGCGGAAGAAGGCCCGGGGAAGGACATCCTCATGGAGACCCTCTTCCCCTTCCGGATATGAGGGCGCGCCCCGCCCGGCGGGGCGGCGCCCCTGAGCGGATGCGGGACCGGGGGGGATGCTCCCTTCCGGCCGGCGGGGCCGCCGCATGACGCAGCCGCTCGACCTCGCGCCTGTCGGCAACGGCATCGTCGCCGGGCTGTTCGACCGGCTGGGGCGCTGTTCCTGGCTCTGCTGGCCGCGCTTCGATGGCGACCCCATTTTCTGCTCCCTGCTGGGGGGCGTGGAGCCGCAGGACGGTTTCATGGAATGCGAGGTCATCGGGCTGCGGAGCAGCCGCCAGACCTACCGCCGCAACACCGCAATCCTGGAGACCGAGCTGGAGGATGAGCGCGGCGCCCGGCTGCGCATCACCGATGTCGCGCCGCGCTTCACCCGCTTCGGCCGCAGCTTCCGCCCGCCCATGCTGGTGCGGCGGATCGAGCCGCTGTCGGGCTCGCCGCTGATCCGCCTGCGCATCCGCCCGAAGGCCAATTGGGGATCGGAGGCTCCGGTGCGCCGGGCCGGCTCCAACCACATGCGCTATTTCACCGATACCTCCGCGCTGCGCGTCACCACCGATGCGCCGCTGGCCTGCCTGGCGGAAGAGGCACCCTTCCTGCTGGACCAGCCGGTCTCGATCATCATCGGACCGGACGAGACGGTGCCGGAGAATACCGACAGCCTGGTGCAGGACTTCATCCGCGAGACCGATACTTACTGGCTCGACTGGTCACGCGGGCTGCACCTGCCCTTCGAGTGGCAGGAAGCCGTCATCCGCGCCGCCATCACCTTGAAGCTGTGCACCTTCGAGGAGACCGGCGCGATCGTCGCGGCGCTGACCACCTCCATCCCGGAAGCGGCGGATACGCAGCGCAACTGGGACTACCGCTATTGCTGGCTGCGCGATTCGCTGTTCACGGTACAGGCGCTGAACCGCCTGGGCGCGACCCGCACCATGGAGGATTACATCCGCTACGTGACCAATGTGGTCGCGATCTCGCCAGGGGGTGTGCTGAAGCCCTGCTACCCGCTGGTGCCGTCCCTCCCGATGCCGGAGCGGATCGCGGGGAGCCTGCCCGGCTTCCTGGGCATGGGGCCGGTGCGCGTCGGCAACCAGGCGGCCGAGCAGGTGCAGAACGATGTCTATGGCTCCGTCATCATGGCGGCGGCGCAGATGTTCTTCGACCAGCGGCTGCCCCGCCCGGCCGGCGAGCCGCTGTTCCGGCTGCTGGAGACGCTGGGCGAGCAGGCCGAGCAGCGGGCGCTGCAGCCCGATGCCGGCATCTGGGAATATCGCGGGCGGGAACGCACCCATACCTTCTCGGCGGCCATGTGCTGGGCGGGGCTCGCGCGGCTCTCCGGCATCGCGCGCCACCTGGGGCTGAAGACGGAGGCGGATCGCTGGGCCACCTCCGCCCGCACGCTGCACGCCACCATCTGCGACCGTGCCTTCCGCCCCGCGTTGAACAGCTTCGTCGAGAGCTTCGAGTCGGACGGGATGGACGCCTCGCTGCTGCTGCTGCCCGAGATCGGCTTCCTCTCCGCCACCGACCCGCGCTTCATCGGCACGCTGGATCGCGTCGGGGAGAAGCTGCTGCATGAAGGTTTCATTTACCGATACGATATGTCCGACGATTTCGGAAAGCCTGAAACCGCTTTCCTGGTTTGTTCGTTCTGGTACGTGGATGCGCTTGCCGCCGCAGGCCGTACAGAAGAAGCGCGCACCATGTTTGGGAGCATTCTGTCGTGTCGCAACCATCTGGGGCTTCTGGCCGAGGATCTGGACCCGAACCGGAATCAGCTCTGGGGGAATTTTCCGCAGACTTATTCCCACGTTGGCCTGATCCTTTCGGCGATGCGTTTGAGTCGGTCTTGGGAGCACGGTCTGTGGGGCGGTTAGTAGTCGTATCCAACCGTGTGGCCCTGCCCCGCCGGGGGGAACCTACGGCGGGCGGGCTTGCGGTGGCACTGAAGGACGTGCTGAAGGCCAATGGCGGCCTGTGGTTCGGCTGGAGCGGGGAGACGCTGAAGGGCCCCACCACCGGCGAGGTCAAGGCGGTGCGCTACCAGGGCATCGACTACGCCACGACCGACCTGAACGAGACCGATTACAAAGGCTTCTACGCCGGTTACTCCAACAACATCCTCTGGCCGCTGTTCCATTTCCGGCTCGGCCTGCTGGAATATGACCGCAAGCAGGCCGCGGCCTACCGACGCGTCAACCGCGACTTCGCCAAGGCGCTGATGCCGCTGCTCGCGCCCGACGACGTCATCTGGATCCACGATTATCAATTGATCCCGATGGGCGCGGAACTGCGCGCGCTGGGCGCCAGGCAGCGCATCGGCTTCTTCCTGCACATCCCCTTCCCGCCCTGGGCCGTCTTCTCCGCCCTGCCCGGGGCCGACATGCTGCTGCGCGACCTGCTGGCCTACGACCTGGTCGGCGTACAGACCAAGCGCGACCTGGCTGGCCTGGTGAACTGCATGCAGGACGGGCTGGAGCTGGATATCGACGCGGGCCATGGCGTGACCGCCACCAATGGCGGCATCCAGCGCCGCACGCAGCTTTCGGCCCATGCCATCGGCATCGACACCCGCAGCTTCGCCACCACCGCCCGCAAGGCCGCCTTCGGCCCCGACGCGCAGCGGATGAAGGCCAGCATGGGCGACCGGCAACTGATCGTGGGCGCCGAGCGGCTGGACTATACCAAGGGCCTGCCGCACCGCCTGCGCGGCTTCGCCGCCCTGCTGGCCAATTTCCCCGAGCATCTCAACCGCGTCACCTATCTCCAGGTCGCGGCGCGCAGCCGCAACGAGGTCGCCAGCTACCGCGACCTGCGGCGGGAGCTCGACCAGTTGGCCGGGCGCATCAACGGCGACTACGCGGAATTCGACTGGTCGCCGGTGCGCTACGTCGCCCGTGCCGTGGCGCGCGACACACTGGCGGGCTTCTACCGTGCCGCCGATGTCGGCCTGGTCACGCCCCTGCGCGACGGCATGAACCTGGTGGCCAAGGAATACGTGGCGGCGCAGGACCCGACAAATCCCGGTGTCCTGATCCTGTCCAGCTTCGCCGGCGCGGCGGAGACGATGGACGGCGCCCTGCTGGTCAACCCCCTCGACCCCGAGGCGATGGCCGAGCAACTGGACCGCGCCCTGAAGATGCCGCTGGAGGAACGCAGGGATCGCTGGTCCTCCATGATGCGCGGGCTGGAGGAACAGACCGCCTCCCGCTGGGCGGAGAACTTCCTGGCGGAACTGGAGGAGCAGACGCTGCCGGCGGAGCCGCCGGCGGCCTGGACCGCGCCGGCCGCGGTCCGGAACTAAGCCAGCGGCGCGGCTTTCCAGCGGGCGGGCCCGGCCACATGGGTGCCTTCCGTGTTCCTGAACGAAGGGCAGCGGCCCCGGCGCGACAGCCGCGCCTTTGAGCGTGATCGCTTCAGGTGGAATCCCCGCAAAGCGTGAGGCACGCGAAGAACATGCTGGAGCGGGTGCAGCGAACCCCTGCGAGCGGAACCTGCTCTAGGCGCGTGACCCCTTCAGGCGGCATCACCGCAAGGCGCGAGGCACGCGAGAAAACGATAAGCCAGAGCAGGCTCCGCGAACCCCCGAGCGGGACTTGCCCTAAAGCTGCGCCTCCACCGGCAACCACTTCACCACCCGCGCCAGGATACGCCGCCCCAGCGGGGCTTCCGGCTCGTGCGGGCTGGTGGAATCCTCGTCCGTCCACAACATGCGGTGGCGTTGCAGCCAGACGCGGTAGCTGCGGTCGGGCTCGGTCAGCCGCTGCTGCTCGGCGCGCAGCCGCTCGGCCAGTTCGGCATGGCGCACGAAGGCACCCATCTCGGTATTCAGCCGGGCGGAGCGCGGGTCGAGGTTGAAGGAACCGACGAAGACCTGCTCGCCATCCACCGACAGCGCCTTGGTATGCAGGCTGGCGCCCTTGGAGCCGAAGACGCCGCCATTGCGCTTGGTGGTGCGCTTCAGCTCATACAGCTCGACCCCCAGGTCCAGCAGGCGCGGGCGGTAGCGGGCATAGCCGGCATGGACCGCCACCACGTCGGTCGCGGCCAGGGAATTGGTGACCACCGTCACCTTCACCCCCCGCCGCACCAGTTCCTCCAGCATCGCCATGCCGCCCTCGCCCGGCACGAAATAGGGCGAGATGATCGATGCCTCGCGCCGCGCGCCCATCAGCACCTCACCGATGGCGGGGGCCATGCAGCCGGTGATGCCGCGTCCCTTGGCCTTGGCCGGCGCATCGGCCAGCACCCGCACGGCGCCGTCGGCGCGGATCAGCGGCAGGTTGTTCAGCGAGACGCCGGTCTGCTCCAGCTCCCGCAGGTAGGGGCGCGCCTTGTCCTCGGCGGGCGTCTCGTCCAGCCGGGCCCGGACGGCGGCCAGGGCGGCCTCGCTCAGGTCGCGCCCGGCGCGGAACTTCTCCACCGCGCAGGCCAGGCTGCTGGACCAGTAGCTGTCGAACACCGCCTGCGCCTGGTTGGCGGCCTCCCCCGCGATCAGCAGGTCCAGGTCGCGGAAGTTGAAGTCGCCGGCGGCGTCGAAGTAGTTGTCGCCGATATTGCGGCCGCCGACGATGGCCAGCTTGCCATCGGCCACCCAGCACTTGTTGTGCATCCGGTGGTTCAGGTGCCAGCCGCCCAGCGCGAATTCCAGCGCCAGCCCGAACTGCCCCAGGAAGCGGAAGCGCCGCGTGTTGAACAGCCGCACCTCTATGCGGGCATGGGCGGCGAGCGTCGCCAGCAGCGCGTCGCCGGACAGGGCATAGCTGTCGTCCAGCAGCAGCCGCACGCGCACGCCACGGTCGGCGGCCCGCAGCGCCTCGCGCGCCAGCAGGCGGCCGGTGATGTCTTCCATCCAGGTGTAGTATTGCAGGTCCAGCGTGCGGCCGGCGGCGCGGGCGCTGCCAACGCGGGCCATGAAGGCCTCCAGCCCCAGTGGCAGCAGGGCCACGCCGGTGCTGGCGGCGGCCTGGGACAGGCCGTGCTCCACCAGCCTGTCGAGCTCGGACGCCAGGGGGCCACCACCCGCCAGGACCGGTGCCGTCATGAGGGGTGCCGTCACGAGGGGTGCCGTCACGGGGGGCAATGGCATGGGCGGCAGCGTCGTGCTCATGCGGCGGCGGCCACAGGTGGCTCGGCCTGCGCGGCGGCGGCCGTGAAGTCCAGCCGCGCCTTCAGCGGCAGGTGGTCGGACGCCACGCGGGCCAGCGGGGTGTCATGCGCCCGCACACCGCTGATGACGCCGCGCGGCCAGCCCAGGATGCGGTCCAGCGCCAGCACCGGCAGGCGCGAGGGGAAGCTCGCCGGCCCCACGCCCATCGAGCCGAAGAGTGGCTCCAGCAGGCGCAGGGAGGAGCGGCGGCCGGGGCGCCATTCGTTCAGGTCGCCCATCACCACCGTGGGCATGCTTTCGCCGCGTGAGATGGCTTCCAGGATGACGGCGCCCTGGCGCATGCGGCAGCGCCGCAGCAGTCCGAAATGCGCGCCCACCACCCGCAGCTTCTGGCCGCCGGGCATTTCCAGCTCGGCGATGACGGCACCGCGCGGCTCGGCACCCGGCAGGGCCAGGCACTGGACATGCGCCAGCGTGCCCTGGCGCACCAGCAGGGCGTTGCCGTGCCAGCCATGCCCGTCCGGCAGGCGCGAGATCGGCAGCAGCGTCAGCCCGCCCTCGAGCAGCGTGTCGGTATCCAGCAGGCCGACGCGGCGGCCGAAGCGCTTGTCCGCCTCCTGCACCGCCACGATGTCGGCATCCATCTCGGCGATGACATGGGCAACGCGATGGGGGTCGAACCGGCGGTCCACGCCGACGCATTTGTGCACGTTGTAGGACGCGACGACGAGGCCGCGCCCCTGGGTAGCGGAACTGGGTATGGGTCTGCTCATGCTGCGATCCGGCTCACCGGCCAGGGCCTCCTGTCGCGAGGACGGCACCAGGGCGGGAGTGCCGGTACCGCGACGGAATCTAGGAAGCATCGGCAGCCGATCCAAGCGCGGGCGCGGGGCGGTCTGCCATGCCGGCAGGGGAGGTCCAGGATGTCTCACACCCTTCAAACCCGCGAGGC
>JAQGHX010000101.1 GCA_028288745.1 Roseomonas sp.
CGTTGCGTTGGACCAAGTCCGCCAACGACATCCTCGCTGCCATCCAGCGCTTCTGCCAGCGTAAGCAGCAGATCGTAGGAATTTCGCGACCAGAACACTGGAGCGAAAGCTGACCAGTGTGAATCAAAAGGGGATACCCTGATCTGGCGTGACCTGGGCACTTTAGGTCGAGGCGGCAGAAACCTGCGTCGGCAGTGCGGACATCGGATCGGTGCGGTGAGATGCGCGAACAGCCGGTCGAGGATGACGCGCCGCACGGCGGGCAGGCTCGGCGAAGGTGGCGGGCCCGGCATCGGGGTCCGCATTTCCCCCCCCGCCTCGTCCGGCGGTGCGCGGCGAGCAGGCGATGCCGCAGGTAAGCGCCTGCGATGCAGCTCATCAGCGCGTGCCGGTGCAGGCCGGTCCAGGACCGTCCCTCGAAATGTCCGAGCCCGAGTTCCTGCTTGAGCTGCTGGTGTGCCTGCTCGCACACCCAGCGCGCCTTGATCGCCGCTGCCAGGCGGCGCAAAGGCGTGCCCGCGGGCAGGTTGCTCAGATAGTATTTCCGCTCACCGCCCGAACGCCACTCGCCCACCAGCCAGACTTCCTCGCCTGGCTGGTGGCAGTTATTGGCCCACACCGGCCCGGGCGCCCCCCATGTCGATCAGTTCTTCTCGATGTTCCAGAAGACCATGACAGGTGCGTTCAACATGCCCGTCACGTTGGCCCGGCGCGCATAGGGCTGGTCGTATTGCCCCAGCACCCGGTAGGGCTGCATCTCCGCCAGCCTGCGGTGCAGTGTCTCGGTCGCGGCGCGGCGGGCGGCATCGTCCGGCGCATCCACCACGGCACCGCGCAGGCGCTCGGCCTCCTCATCGCAGGGCCAGCCGGCCCAGGCGCGCGCGCAACTCATGTTGGTGCCGATATTCGTCACCGGCGACTGCATGGTGCCGCCCGATGCCGTGGTGACGAACAGGTTCCACCCGCCTTCCGCAATCGGCCCGCGATTGCTCTGCCGCGTCGTCACGGTTCCCCAGTCGGCGAATTGCAGGTCGACATTCATGCCGATCTTGCGCAGAGATGCCGCCGCGACCTCCGCCATGCGGCCGATCGGCGCGATATCATAGGAGGAACTCAGCACCACCCGCTCGCCCTTGTAGCCGCTTTCAGCCAGCAGACGGCGGGCTAGTTCCAGGTTGGGCTTCGCATAGGACTCGGCACCGGCTTCCGTGCCGTTGGGGCTGCCGCAGACGAAATACGACCCGCAGCGCTTCCACCACTGCTCGTCGCCGAAGCCGGCGGCCAGGAAATCGGACTGGTCGATGGCATAGGCCAGGGCCAGGCGGGCGCGCGGGTCGTTGAAGGGCGGGTACAGGTGGTTGGGCCGCAGCATCGCCTGGTTGGACAGGCTGGAATAGCGGTCCACCTTCACGTCGCGGCCGCGGGCGATGGTGGAGACCAGATCCTGGCTCGGCTGCTCCCAGATGTCGATTTCGCCGGTCTGCAGCGCGGCCGCCGCCGTGGCGGGGTCGGGCATGATGATCCACTCGACGCGGTCGACCTTCACGACGCGGCCGCCGGCAAGGCCATCGGCGGGCTCGGCGCGGGGCGTATAGTCGGGGTTGCGGTCATAGACCACGCGGGCGCCGCTGCGCCATTCCTCCCGGTTGAAGCGGAAGGGACCGCTGCCGATGGCCTCGGTCACCGGCTTCATCGGGTCGGTGGTGGCGTCGCTCTCGCGCATGATGACCGGGATCTGCCCGACGGCGGAGCCTAGCGCGAAGGGCACCATGCCCATCGGCTTCTTCAGGCGCAGCACGAAGCTGCGCTCGTCCACCGCTTCCAGCCCGGCGGTGTATTCGGCCAGCTTGCCGCCCACCGTGTCACGCGACATCCAGCGCTTCAGGGAGGCGATGACATCGCGGCTGGTGACGGGCTGGCCATCATGGAACTTCAGGCCGGGGCGCAGGGTGAAATTCCAGGACAGCCCGTCCGGCGCCGTCGAGAAGGTTTCGACCATCTGCGGGTGCGGCTGGAGCTTGGAATCCCAGGCGAACAGCGTCTCGTAAATCATCAGCCCGTGCATACGGGTGATGACGATTGAGGCGAAGACAGGGTCCAGCGTGCGCAGGTCGGCATGCGGCGCCACGCGCAGGACGCGGTTCGGCGCGGGGGTCTGGGCCTGGGCCGGCCACTGCGCCAGGGCCAGGGGTGCCGCGGCCAGCAACAGCCGCGCGAGGCGGGAGAGTGTCATGATAGTTTCGATCCTATGGGCAGGGGAGGAAGCGCAGGACGCGGGCGCGGTGCCCGGCCAGGCACAGTGCGCCGTCCGCGTCACGCCACAGGCAGGGGCGGTGCCGCCACATGGCATGCGTCAGCGAGGCCAGGGCGCGGGCACCGGGCAAGGGGGTGAGCCGGGTTTCCATGCCGGTGCCGCCGGCCCAGGGGAAGCGCGCGGTGCCATCGGCGCGCACCGTCAGCTCGGCGCCGAATTCCTGCTCCCGCCAATGGCCGACGAGGCCGGGGTCCAGCGGCAGGCCGGGCGGCACCGGCAGCAGCCGCCGCGCCGCTCCGCCGACCAGCCCTTCCAGCGCGCCATCGGCCGCCGGGCGCAACCGGATGTCCAGGTAGGCCGGCAGGGAGCGGAAGCCGCCATCGGCGCTGGCCACCAACTTCTCTTGCCCGCCCATGTATTCGATGACGCCGGGCAGCAATTCGGCCCAGAAAGGGCCTTGCTCGGCGGCGTAGAGGCCGGTGGGATTGGCGGCGGGCTCCGGCATCGCCTCACCCACCAGCGCCGCCATGACGCGCAGTGCGGGCCAGAAGGCGTCCTCCTCCCGATTGGACAGCAAAGCCACGCCGACGCCCAGGCCCGGCGCCATCAGCAGGTGGTTGCGGTAGCCGGGCAGCGAGCCGCCATGCACCACCAGCGGCGTGCCGCCCAGCGCCGTGCAGACCAGCCCGAGCCGGTATGCGCTGGGCGAACCATCGGCGAAGCCGCGCGGTGCCGTCAGTTGTTCCAGAATGCCATCCAGCGGCCCACGCCCCGCCATCAGCGCCCCGGCCCAGCGCGTCAGTGCGGCCGCGCTGCCGGCCAGCCCGCCGGAGGCCGAGAAATGCAGGCCGTAGCGCCCGCGCCGCCAGACCTCGCCATCCCGCCAGTAGCCGGTGGCGAGGCCCGGGACCACCTCGGCCTCGTCCAGCGGCAGGGTGATGGGCAGGCCGAGCGGGCCGGTCAGCCGCCGTTCCAGCGCCTCGACATAGCTGACGCCGCGCTGTGCCGGGATCGCCATCTGCGCCAGCCGCCAGCCCGTGTTGGAATAGGCCATCTCGGTGCCCGGCACGGCGCAGGTGCTGTGCAGGCGGCGCAGAATGGAAAACAGCTCGGCGGCGGAAAGGCTGGCGGTAAAGGGCACGCCCTGCTGCCAGAGCACTTCCATCATGTCCGGCAGCGCACCCGTCATGTCCAGGGCACGCCCCAGCGGTACCACGCCGATCGCGGGCGGCAGGTCATCCAGCAGGGCGCCGAGCGGCGCATCCAGGTCGAATCCCTCCAGCAGCAGCGTCGCCGCCAGCATGTGCTTGCTGATCGAGGCATAGCGGCTGGGCGTTTCCGCCGTGAAGGGAATCCCATGCTCCATGCTGGCGAAACCGCCAGCGCCGACGCCACGCGGGCCGGCGGTGTCGAACAGCACGATGGCGCCGCCAGGCCCCCGCGCCTCGGCCCAGCCGCCGGCGATCTCGCTGGCGATGGCGGTGGCACGGGTCCAGTCGAGCGTCTGCATGCGTGGTCCTGACAATCAGTTTCTGTGGCGGAAGCATGACACCGGAAGTCAGCCCGCTTGGCTATAGGCCGGCCCTGAATTTTTTGGCCACGCACCCAGATCGAGAGGTTTTGCCTTCCAGGCGCTGCTTGGGTGGAAGAACCATTTTGGGCGGCCTGCCCATCGGGGCATTCGACGGGTTCCGCACTCAACTCGCGGCCAATCGCGCGCAGTTCTTTCTCGATGTTCCGGCCCGCCCCTTCTGCGGCTACAATCGCCGGGTGCACAGGTCTCCCAGGGCGTCATCCAGAACTGGTGGCGTCGGGGCATGATGGGCAGCGCCAAGGCACACTATGACGGCATCAAGGCCTTTCCGAAACCGATTGCACCGAGGATCTGAGGAGCGTCGACGTGCCGGTCCTGGTGCTGCACGGCGACGACGACCAGATCGTGCCCATCCAGTCGGCCGGGCTGAAGTCGGTCGAGCTCCTCGCGCAGGGGACGCTCAAGGTCTATCCCGGTGCCCCCCACGGACTGACGGGCAAGCACGAGCAGGAGTTCGACGACGACCTGATG
>JAQGHX010000107.1 GCA_028288745.1 Roseomonas sp.
CGCCAGCGCGGCCCAGGCCCGGTGCGGCGCTGAAGGATGATCTCGGCCGGCGCATCCCCGGCGCCGTTCGTGGCTCGGTGCATGCCCCTGCATAACCTTTTCAGAGAGCGGCGACGAGGGGTCGCGCACTCCCCGGCATTTTTCATCTGCCGCTTTCGCGCCCGGCGCCGCCTTGGTTAAACTGAAGCTTGGCCATGAGGCGCGCCGCCGCTGGCCTGGATATCCGCTGCCGGCACCACGATGGCCGTGCCGTGCGCTGGCCCGGGCGGCCCGCGCGCGGGCCAGCGCCGCGCGCCCGGCCAGGCGGAAGATCAACTTTCGTTCAGGCCGGCGGCGGCAGGCCAGGCCGGCTGCCGCTTCAGCCGTCTTCGAGGTGGAGCAGCAGCGCCAGGGCCAGCATCAGCCCGGCCAGCGTCGGCGCCCAGGCCGCCAGTTCCACCGGAAGGCTGCCGGCCTGGCCGAATTCCTCCGCCACCTTGTCCAGCAGGAACAGCGCGAAGCCGGCGCCGACGCCCAGGCCCAGCGTGCGCGCCACGTCGCCGCGCTGCGACGGGCGCATGGAGAAGCCTGCCGCCAGCAGCGCCATGGCCGCCGAGAGCAGCGGCAGCGAAAGCAGCGAATGGAAGTGCAGCCGGTGCCGCGTGCCGGAGAAGCCGGAGCTTTCCAGGATCTGGATGAAATCCGGCAACGCCCAGAAGGAGAGCGTGTCGGGGCTCGCGAAACTGTCTTCGATGCGGTCGGGGGTCAGTTGCGTCGGCAGCAGCAGAGTCTGCGCCGGCATGGGCTGGCGGTTGGCACCGAAGCTGACGGCCGTGTCGAGGGACCATTGCCCGGGCAGCAGCCGCGCCTGCGGCGCCTCCACCCGCACCAGCGGCCGGTCGGCGGCCGAGAGGCGCCAGAGCGAGACGTCCTTGAGCATGAAGACGCCCTGCCCCAGTTCCGGCCGCCCGGCCAGGATGATGACGCCGCCCGGCTCCAGCCCGTTATCGGCCTGGCGCAGCCAGAGCCGCCCGCCGGCCAGGGTTGCCGGGCCCGCGGCATTGCGCAGGTAGGCGGCATCCAGCCGCTCGGCGCGCGAGAGCATGGCGGCGGAGAGCGGCGAGACGACAGTGATGGCCAGCGTGCCCATGGAGACCGCCACCAGCACCGGCCCCGCCAGGAAGCCCCAGGCCGAGATGCCGGCGGCGCGCGCCACCACCAGTTCCGAGGCGCGGGACAGGCGCCAGAAGGCGATGATGCCGCCCAGCAGGATGGCGAAGGGCAGGATCTGCAGGCTGACATAGGGCAGCCGCAGCGCCGCGATCTGGAAGACCAGCGCGAAGCCCGCATCGGCGCGGGTGGCGGCGCGGCGCAGCAGCTCGATGAAGTCGAACAGCGCGACCAGCCCGGTCAGCGCCAGCGTCATCACCAGGGCCATGGCCGCGAAGCGCCGCGCCACGTAGGCGGAAAGGGTCAGGGCGATGGGCATGTGATACTCAGGACAGGCCCGTGCCGGGAAGGCGCGCGCCGGGCGGGGCAGGACCGGCTGCGGGGGGGGCATTGAGGGAGACGCCGGCGCGCATGGCGTCCGGTAGTTGTGGCTGCCGCCGGGGCAGCCCGGGCAGCCCGAACAGCACCCAGAGCGAGGCCAGGGCCGGCAGGGCCACCTGGGCCCAGATCAGGCCGATATAGGCATTGTCGCGCGCGGCCGCGTTGCTGGCGGCCAGGCCCAGCGCCAGCAGCCCCACCACCAGCATGACGCCCAGCATGGCCGGCCGCGAATCGCCGTGGCGGCGGAAGCTGGTGCCCAGTGCCGTGGCCAGGGCGACCAGGGCGAAGGCCAGGGCGGAAAAGGGGGAGGCCAGCCGCTGGTGACCCTCGGCGCGGAACTTGCGCAGGTCGCGCTCGGGCAGGTTCTCGGCCGGGTCGGGGTTCAGCAGCTCGTTCACGAACCGCTCCCGCGAGTCGCGGTTGCGCGGGCTGTCCTGCTGGCTGCGCGAGGAGGTGGCGAGGTCCAGGCTGTTCTCGGTGAAGGTCAGCACCGACAGGCGCGGGCCAGGGTTGGGCGAGCCGGGCGGCGACTGTTCCAGCGTCTGCCGCACGCCGTCCAGCAGCGTCACCCGCGGGCCGCGCGGCGTGCTGACCAGCCGGCCCTGCTCCGCCATGATGGTCACCGGGGCGCCAGGCTCGCGGGAATCATGCAGCAGGATGCCGCGCAGGTTGCCGTCGGCGTCGCGGCGGCGGGCATAGACGGTCAGGTTGTCGCCCAGCGCGCTGAACACGCCTTCCTGCACCAGGATGGCCGCCATCTCGTTGCGGATCTCGAACTGCCATTCGCGGAAGGCGGCATGGCTGACCGGCACCAGCCATAATTGCAGGAACAGGCAGAGCCCGGTGGAGAGCACCGCCAGCAGCAGCGCCGGCCGCGACAGCCGCCAGTCCGACAGGCCGGCGGAGCGCATCACCACCAGTTCCCGGTCGCTGGCCAGGCGGACATAGGTGAACAGCGTCACCACGAAGGTGGTAATGGGCAGGATCACCGCCAGGAAGCTGGGCAGCAGCAGCCCCGTCAGCTCGACGAACACAGCGGGTGACAGGCCGCGGTCCAGCACCAGCTCGATGAAACGGAGGCTCTGGGTCAGCCAGACCAGCGCGGCCAGGCCGATCGTGACGGCCACCAGCGTTATGGCCAGTTGGCGAAAGAGATAACGGTCGAGGCGTGTCATGCGGCGGGAGAATACCTTTCGCGGGGCCCTAAGGGAAATGCCCCCCTGGCAGGTGCCCGGGGCATGAACCTGGGCGCATGGCGCAGCTGAAATGGCCCGCCGGGTGCCGCCTGTGAAGGGCGGCCGCGCCCCTTCCGCCTGGGCGTTTCAGGCCGGCAACACGGCCACGCCCCGCTGGCCCAGGAACAGCCCGACTTCCTCCCCCACCGCCCGCTGGCGCTCGGTGCGCGGGTCGATCACGAAGATGTCGCCGGCCCCGGTGGTCAGGATGTATTCCACCAGCCCGCCGAGATAGGAGGCCTTCGCGACGCGGCCCAGCAGCATCGAGGCCGGGTCGCCGGGCTCCAGCAGCGAGACCGCCTCGGGCCGCACCGCCAGGCGCACCGCGCCCTCCGCGGCGCCGCGATGGGGCAGCGTCAGGCTGGCGGAGCCGAAGGTCACCTGCGCCATGTCGCCCACCCGCGCGGACAGGGTGGCGGGCAGCCGGTTGGCCTCGCCCACGAAGCCCGCGACGAAATCGCTGGAGGGCGATTCATAGAGGTCGCGCGGGGTGCCCTCCTGCGCGATCACCGCCTGGTTCATCACGATCACCTTGTCGGAGATCGCCAGCGCCTCGGCCTGGTCATGCGTCACATAGGCCACGGTCACGCCGAGCCGCTGCTGCAGATCGCGGATCTCCTCGCGCATCTGCCGGCGCAGGCGGGCGTCGAGATTGGAGAGCGGCTCGTCGAACAGCAGCACGGCCGGTTCCAGCACCAGGGCGCGGGCCACCGCCACGCGCTGCTGCTGCCCGCCGGAGAGTTCCGACGGCAGCCGCTCCTCGAAGCCCGAGAGCCCGACCGAGGCGAGCGCGGCCCGCGCCGCCTCCCGCACCCGCGCCTTGGGCTGGCGCGAGACGGTGAGGCCGTAGCCGACGTTCTCCAGCACGTTCATGTGCGGAAACAGGGCATAGGACTGGAACACCATGGAGACGTCGCGCTCGGCCGGCGGCAGGGCCGAGACGTCGCGGCCGCCGATCAGCACGCGGCCCTCGCTCGGGTATTCCAGGCCCGCGATCATCCGCAGCGTGGTGGTCTTGCCGCAGCCGGACGGGCCGAGCAGCGTGCAGAGCGTCCCGGCCGGGATGGTGAAGGACACCCCCCGCACGGCCACCGCCTGGCCATAGCGCTTGGTGACGTTCTCGAAGCGGACTTCGGCGGCGCGGCTCATGCGATGGCTCCGGGAAGGGGGGCTGAAGCCACGGGGGCGGCGACTGCGGCGCGGCGGCCGATGCGGCGGCGGCCGACCAGCATCTCCATCAGCCCCAGCACGACCAGCATCAGCACGATCAGCACCAGGGAGGTGGAGATCGCCAGCCCGTAATCGCCGTTGATGATGCGGTTGACGATGAAGACGGTGGCAAGCTCGGTCTCGGCCGTGACCAGGAAGATGACGGCCGAGACGGTGGTCATGGCGCGGACGAAGGAATAGGTCAGCCCCGCCACGATGGCGGGCCGCAGCAGCGGCAGCACCACCCGGCGGAAGGCATCCATGCCGCCGCCGCCCAGGGTATGCGAGGCCTCGTCCAGCGAGCCGTCGATCTGCGCCATCGCCGCCATGCCGGAGCGCAGCCCGACGGGCAGGTTCCGGAAGACGAAGCAGGCGACGATGATGGCCCCCGTCCCCGCCAGCTCCAGCGGCGGCAGGTTGAAGGCCGCCAGATAGGCCACGCCGATGACGGTGCCCGGCACCGCGAAGGAGAGCAGGGTCGCGAATTCCAGCACGCCCTTGCCGGCGAAGCGGGTGCGGGAGAACAGCCACGCCGCCAGGATGCCCAGCGCCGCCGTGATGGGGGCCGAGATGGCGGCGAGTTCCAGCGTGGTCAGCACGCTGCCCCAGGCGAGGCCGGTGAACTGCCCGCCCTCGATGCTGAAGGCCTTCACGAAATGCCGCAGTGTCGGCGTGTAGTCGCGGCCCCAGACCTCGACGAAACCGCCCATGAAGGCGAGCAGGTAGAGGCCGACGGTCAGGGCGCCCCAGGTGCCCGCCACCGCGACGCAGAGGCGGCGGACGCCCTTCGGCAGCGGCGGCGGCAGGCCGGAATCGCCCTTGCCGGAAATCGAGACATAGGATTTCCGCCCCGTCAGCCGCCGTTGCAGGAAGAAGATGACGAGGGTGAGGACCAGCAGGATCAGGGAGAGCGAGGCCGCCCGCCCGGCATCCGCCTGGGCGCCAACGACCGCGAAGAAGATTTCCGTAGCCAGCACGTTGAAAGAGCCGCCCAGGACCACCGCGTTGCCGAAATCGGCGATGCTTTCCACGAAGCCGAGCAGAAAGGCATTGGCCAGCCCCGGCAGCAGCAGCGGAAGGGTGATGGTGCGGAAGGTGATTTTCTCGTCGGCCCGCAGCGTCTGCGAGGCTTCCTCCAGCGTGGGCGACAAGCCTTCCACGACGCCGATCAGCACCAGGAAGGCGATGGGCGTGAAGGCGAAGAGCTGCGCCAGCAACAGGCCGGGAAGCCCGTAAATCCAGCGGCCGAGCTCGATGCCGAACCAGGATTCCGCCGCCTGGGAGAGCAGGCCGGAGCGCCCGAAGATCAGGATCAGCCCAAGGCCCAGGATGAAGGGCGGCGTCACGATGGGCAGCACCGTCAGCCAGCGCAGCGAGCGGGCGAAGCGCAGCCGCCCGCGCGTGACCAGCAGCGCGAAGGCCAGGCCCAGCGCCGTGGTGCCCGCCGCCGTCAGCAGCGCCAGCAACAGGGTGTTCCACACCACGCCGCAGCGCGGCGCGCCGGCGACGCAGCCCAGGCTCCAGAGCCGGTCATCCGCCAGCCGTGTCACGGCGGCGGAGGGCACAAAGCCGCCCGCCGCGTCGCGGAAGGCGCCGGCCATCATCTGGCCGATCGGCAGCGCGGTGAAGACGCCGATGGCGATGGTCAGCACCACCGCGACCGTGGCGGTGAAGGCATCGCCCCGGAAGGCGCCGCGCCCGGCCAGTCCGGCCGCGAACACCACCGCAAGCGCCCCGGACACCACCGAGCCGCCCCAGCCGATGCCATATTGCCGCCATTCGGTTTCGCCGAAGGCCGCCGTCTGCCAGGGCGACAGCCAGCCGCGCGGGCCGATGCTCCAGCCCTGCGCCGCCAGCAGCGCGAGGCCGAGCCCGCCCGCCAGCAAAAACAGCCAGGACCGCGCGGGGCGGGAGAGCGGCAGCAGCGCCGCCGCCAGCCCCAGCCCGGGGGCCAGCACTGCCGGCCACAGCCACCACCGGCCCTCGGCCAGCACCAGGCCAAGGGCCGGGGCGCCATCCGCGTCGGTCAGCCAGCCGCCATCGGAGAAGGACAGGACACCCAACCCGTCCTGCACCAGGTACCAGGGCAGCAGCAGGGCAGCGAACAGCGCGGCGGCGCTGGACCAGAGACCGGCGGAACGCATGCTGGCTGGGCCTTAGCGCGGCAGGCTGTTGACCTCGCGATCCCAGCGTTCGATCAGCCGGCGCCGCTCGGCCGAGGTGCCGTACTTGGCGAAGTCGTAGTCGATGAGGCGGATCTGATCCATCTTCGGCGCCTCGGCGGGCACCGGCGTCGCCCGGTTGGAGGGGGTCTGGAAGGACTTGGCCTCGGCGCCCAGTTGCTGCGCGGCGGGGGTCAGCGCCCAGTCGTAGAAGCGGCGCGCGTTCCGCTCGTTGCGGCTGCCGGCGATGATGGACATCGAGCCGATCTCATAGCCCGTGCCCTCGCAGGGGACGACATACTGCACCGGGAATCCGCCCAGCCGTTCCGTCACGGCATCATGCACGAAGGAGATGGAAACCCCCGTCTCGCCGCGCGCCACCGCCTTGATTGGGCCCGTGCCGGAGCGCGGATAGGCATTCACGTTGCGATGCATGCCCTTGAGGTATTCGAAGGCCGGCTCCTCGCCCATCAATTGCACGATGGTGGCGATCATCACATAGGCAGTGCCGCTGGATTGCGGGTTGGCCATCTGGATCTCGTTGCGGAAGCGCGGGTCCAGCAGATCCTTCCAGCAGGCGGGCGCAGCCGCGTTGCGGCGGGCCAGCAGCTCGGAATTATAGCCGAAGCCCAGCGCGCCGGCGTAGATGCCCACCGTGCGGAACTTGCTCTCCTCCGCCTGCTTGCGCGCCCAGTCATGCAACTGGTCGAGCGTGGGGGAGCGGTATTCGGCCGTCAGCTTGTCCTCGGCCGCCTGCAGGTGCGGGTCGCCGGTGCCGCCGAACCAGATGTCGCCGCGCGGGTTCTGCGCCTCGGCGCGGATTTGCGCCAGCACCTCGCCACTGCCCTTCTGGGACATGTTGACGCGGATACCCGTCTCTTTCTGGAAGGCATTGGCGGCTGCCTGGCACCATTCGACCTGGGCCGAGCAATAGACGTTCAGAGAACCCTGGGCGGCCGCCGGCAGGGCGGCCAGCGTCAGCATGGTCGCCAGGGCTGCGGTCATGGCAAGGATATGGCGCGGTCGCATGCTGCGGCTCCTCCTACACACCCCTTCAGGCGGGGCGGCTTGCGGCCGCTTCCATGCAACAAAACTGTCACATTAGCAATTGCGACGGTGGTTACTGCCTACCCGGCAGCCCCTGGTTGGCCCTCCCGCCGGTTTCGGGCAAGCGGGAGATGCCATGGCGCTGGAGGCAACGGTGCAGGGAAGAGCGCGTCAGGTGCGAGATGGCCGGCTGCAAGGCGTAGAGGCAGTCATCAAGCGGCAACAGCGTGTGCCGCCGGAAGGCGACGACCACAGCCTCATCCTCAATCGAGAGAACCGTTGACGCCGGGTCCTCGGCCCGGTCGGCAGGTCGGCCACGGAGCCTCGCTTCCGCCACTTCGCGACCGTCTTGGGGTTGATGCCATAGCGCTTGGCCAAGACCCTCAGGCTCTCTTGACTATGCTGTATCGCTCAACAAATTGCCGCTGTCGTTTTGGCGCTGCTGTGTAAAACCTGTCCCATAGTGCGTCCTTCCACTCCGTGGAAAACAATGCACCATCAAACCCTGAGACCAAACACCTACTCAGCGCAGACCTTGCGGGCACGAAGTTGGAAAAGGCCTGGGTGCACGCCATGCTCACACGGCACCTGACCCGGATCGGCGGCCCGAGAGCGCCTAAGGCGCATCACGGACACCGAGGGAGCCGTACCGAAAGTACGGGGGCCCTTTCACCTCGTCGGCCTGTCCTGATGCTTGCCTCCAGGATAGGCTCCGTGGGGCGCTCCCGCGCCTGCAAGACCAAGCTATGCGACAGGACCTGGATCAGGTCCTGCTTCTGCTGGTGCGCCAAGGACACAAACGCCGCCCCGCCGATACTGAATAGCGGCCGGCCCTCCACCTGAATGTCACCCGCATCGGTGATAGCGAGGATCTGCCAGGGAAACTGATTAACGAACAGTTGCGGCGCTCAGCTGTTGGTCTGAACAAGCTGAACAGATGTCTGCTTTTTGAGCTCCGCAGCTAAAAACCGCTGTTCCGCTCACGACCAACAGCGGTCGTATGGCACGAAGTGACGCCCAGAACTTTCATGCTGGGAGCCCCAGCATCCACTCCCTGAGCTTGGACCACCTGCTTCGCGTGTTCCTGTTTTTGACGGCGATGGCGAGTGCACGCCTTTGCCCCACCAGCACGACAAGGCGCTTGCCGCGGGTGACGCCGGTGTAGAGGAGGTTCCTGGCGAGCATGGTGTAGTGCTGGGTGGTGAGCGGGATGACCACGGCGGGGTATTCCGAGCCTTGGGCCGTGTGGATGGTGGTGGCGTAGGCCAGTACCAACTCGTCGAGCTCGCCGAAGCCGTAGGTGACCTCCCGGCCATCGAAACGGACGGTGAGCTCGCCTTCCTCCAGGTCCATGGAGGAGATCACGCCGAGGTCGCCGTTATAGACCTCGCGGTCGTAGTCGTTGGCCACTTGCATGACCTTGTCGCCCGGGCAGAAGGTCCAGCCGAAGCGCTCCACGCGAAGCTCACCCGGCGGGTTCAGCGCCTTCTGCAACTCGATGTTGAGGGACCTCGCCCCCAGGCCGCCCCGGTTCATCGGGCAGAGCACCTGCACGTCCCGCACGGGGTCCAGCCCGAAGCGGGCGGGGATGCGCTCCCTGACCACCGCCAGGAGCTTGCGCACACCCTCCTCGGGGTCGGCGGCGTCCACGAAGTAGAAGTCCGCCCCCTCGCCCTGGCGGAGCTCGGGCATCTGGCCCCCGTTGATGCGGTGGGCGTTGACGATGATCTGGCTCTCGGCAGCCTGGCGGAACACCTCTGTGAGGCGGACTACTGGCAGGGCACCTGAGCCGATGATGTCGGCCAGCACCTGCCCGGGTCCCACGGAGGGGAGCTGGTCCACGTCGCCCACCAGCAGGAGGGCCGCCTCGTCCGGCAGGGCGCGGAGGAGGGCGCGCATGAGGGGCACGTCCACCATGGAGGTCTCGTCCACCACCAGCAGCTGGCAGTCGAGCGGACGCTCCTCGCTGCGCTTGAATCCGCCAGTCTTGGGATCGGTCTCCAGCAGGCGGTGAATGGTCCGGGCCTCCAGCCCCGTGCTGTCGGACAGGCGCTTTGCTGCCCTGCCGGTGGGGGCACAGAGCGCCACCTCCACCCCCTTGGCCCGGAGCACCCGCAGGATGGAGTTCACCAGGGTGGTCTTGCCCACCCCAGGGCCGCCGGTGATCACCAGCACCTTGGAGCGGGTGGCGAGGCCCAGCGCCTCCCGCTGGCTGGGAGCGAGGGAGAGGCCGGTCTTGCCCTCCACCCAGGGGATGGCGCGCTCGGCGTCGATGGCAGGCCAGGGCGGCGCTCCCAGAGCCAGGGCACGCAGCCGCTCGGCAATGACCTGCTCGGCCCGGTAGAGGCCTGCCAGGAAGACGCAGCGCTTCCCCTCCAGGGTGTCGGCCACCACGTCGCCGGCCTCAAGCTCCAGTTCCAGCGCCGTCTCGATGAGGACAGGGGGCACCTCGATCAGGGCGGCGGTCTGGGCGGTCAGATCTTCCAGGGGCAGGCCGCAATGTCCCTCGCCGGTGGCCTCGGCCAGGGCGAAGGAGATACCGGCGCGGACCCGGATCATGGCCGTGGGCTCGATGCCGAGGCGCTGGGCTACAAGGTCGGCGGTGCGAAAGCCGATGCCGCGGATGTCCCGGGCAAGCCGGTAGGGGTTCTCGGTGATGACCTGCACGGCATTGGCGCCGTAGGTCTTGTAGATCCGCACCGCCCTGGAGGTGCCAACCCCATGGGCATGGAGGAACAGCATGATCTCGCGGATCACCTTCTGCTCGGCCCAGCCCGCGACGATGCGCGACGCCCGCTTGGGGCCGATGCCGGTGACCTCTTGCAGGCGGGAGGGCTCGGCCTCGATGAGGTCGAAGACCGCCTCACCGAAGGCGCGCACCAGCTTCTTGGCATAGACCGGGCCGATGCCGCGGATCATGCCGGAGCCGAGGTAGCGCTCGATGCCCTCCAGCGTGGTGGGAGGGCTCGCCTTGAGGAAGCCGGCCCGGAACTGCAGCCCGTGGGTGCGGTCGTTGAACCAGGTGCCCGAGAGCTGGACCCACTCACCGGCGGCGATCGTGGCGGCATGTCCCACCACCGTGACCAGGTCCTTGTGCCCGCGGGCCTTGACCCGCAGTACGCAGAAGCCGTTCTCTTCATTGTGGTAGGTGACCCGCTCCACCAGCCCGGCCAAAGCCTCCGTGGGGGCGGACTGCGTGGCAGCCCTCATGGGCCCACAGGGCGCCGAGTCCGAGTGCCCGGGTCGTGATGGACCGGAGTATTGCACCCCGCGTCAGGGCTGGGCGCGGCAGCTGAGCTAGCCGATGGTTTGCTCACTTTCGCAGATCGGCGACGCCGAGCTCGTGCCACATCCATGCGAATTCGTACTCGCCGATGGGATCACCGACAGGACGCTTGGATGAGTGGTTCTCCAGGGTCTTGAGCCAGTTCACCACCTTCTCCCGTCCCTTAGCTGTGCGGGCCGCCCGGCGCGGCGAAACGTTGCCCAGCGCCGGGATCGGCTGGTCGAGAAGTTGGCGGTAATGCTCCTCCAACTGCTGCTGGAGGATGGCCCGTACTTCGTCGGTCGGAAGGTCCAGAGGAGATGGCCGCGCCTCACTCGCTCGCTGCTCCGCCAGCATCTGCTCCAGGTCCTGCCGTTCAACCAGCGGAGGCCGGACCAGCCCCTCCAAGGCGGGCTCCAACAGCGCGCCGCCACGCTCCGCCCGAGCCTCGGAGTTGACCGAGAGGATCACCTTCCGGCCAGAGATCTCGACATTGCCGAGCACCACCGCGCCGTCTCCCATCGTTGTGATCCACAGCGTGCCAGCTGGCTTTGGGGCGACACGCTTCGGCCGTTTGGCAGGGGCGGCGAGCCAGTTCCAGAAGTTTGCGCCGGCCCTATCCAAGGCCGGGATGCCGTCCAGGGCAGTGCGTATGGCAGCCAGCGTCACGCCGGGGCGCAGCGGAAAATGCAGTGTGATGAACTGCAGCGGGTCGCCATCGCTGTTCGTCACCACAGGGGGGGTGTCGTCGAGCTCAACCCGGAGTGCGGCGGCAAGCCAGACATTCGTGAAAGCAAAGGCAACCCGGCCGAGCAGCAGCTCAGGGGTGAGTGCCGCTCCGGCCACATCCGCCGACACCACCCGGCCGACTTCCTTTGCGACCTCCGCCACCAGGCCTCCAGCCTTGCTCCTGACGCGGCGCAGCGAGGCCAGCAGTTGCTCGCTCGTCTCCTGGTCAAAGGCGAGCAGGGTACCGCTGATCACCGCGCCGCTCCGATGCGGGATCACCCGTGTGCCAACGCGGTCCCACTGGCGCAGACTGCGGGTGCCGGATTTCTCCAGCACGCGGACAGGCACGGAGGGACGGACGAGGTCGCGCAGCAGCATGGACTCGCCCGGGACAACCTCGCTGACCTCGTAAAGGCTGATCAACGAGTGCCGGAGCGCGGTGATGTACTCCCGGGTGGCGATGGGTTCCTGCCAGCCGCGGCGCTTGAGGTATTCATCGGCCAGGTTGCGGCCGTCCGGCAGATCGGAGGCGAGCAGGTCCTCGAAGGCAGCGCCCCAGATCGTGCCCTGGCCCGCATCATCGAGGATGGCCCAGAGATCCTCCATCTCCAGATCGGCGCTGGCACAGGCCTGGGCGACATGACGGCTGAGGCAGTCGGCCATGGCCTCGCGCCATTCCGCACGCCGGGTCCAGGCGATCAGGCCATCGAGTTTGTGGACGGTAGGCACGTCAGAGACTGGCACGAATCAGGCAGGCTTCGCCAGCATGCGCGACAAGCGCCGCGAGAAGGCCCGGTGAAGCTGGGACCACAGGCCGCCCCTAACCTCACCGCCCCTGTTCCAGGGCCGGACAGGGCTACTTGCTTGGTGCGCCAACCGCGCCCTGCCCCTCAGGCGTGGCACGCAGGCGGGCCACTTCAGCCTCCAGGGCAGAGAGCACCTGACGCCGCTGGGCAACCTGCTGCTCCAGTCCCGCCGCTTCGGCTCGCAGGCGCTCCAGCCCACTGCCGGCCGCCGCGACGTCTGCCTCTAGCGCCGAGGCACGGCCCTCCAGGGCACGGACACGGGCGGTTGCCTCCTCGACACCGCGGCCTGCCTCGGCGGCGCGGGCCACCGCGGCCTCAGCTTCGGCGCGGCGGGCGGCAAGCTCGGTCTCGGCGGCACCCGCCGCCTCGCGCAGCGGTGCCAGCCGCCGCTCCGCCTCGCCCAGCGCCTGCTGCCGACCGGCCAGTGCCGCCTCGGCCTCACTCACCTGCGTGCGCAGCGCCGTTGCGCGCCCCTCGACCTCGGCGGCGCGACGGGCTGCCTCTGCCGCGCCCTGCTCCGCTGCGGCCGAGCGGGTGTTCACCTCACCCAGGCGCGCCTCTGCCTGGGCTATGGCATTCTGACGCGCCGCCAGGTCGGCCTCGGCGGCCGCGATCGCCTCGCGAAGAGCCTGCGTCCGGCTCGCGGCACCCGCCAGCGCCGCCTGCTGTGTCGTCAGTGCCTCCTGCGCCCGGCCGGCCTCCGCGATCAGATCGGCAACCCGCCGCTGCGCCGCCTCGGCACCGGCGGAAAGATCGGTCGCGCGGCTCTCGGCCTGCCGCGCCGCATTCGCGGCCGCCTCCTGCTGTGTTGTGAGCTGCGCCAGCGCGGCTTGGCGTTCCGCCGTGGCCGTCTCGGCCGCCGTCGCCTCCTGGCGCAACTGCGCGATCCTGGCTTCCGCGGCACCTGCCGCAGCCGCGAGTTCAGCCACCCGCCTCTCGGCAGCCGTGACCTGCGGGCCGAGTTCGGCAAACCGCGCCTCCGACTGTGTGATCACTGCTGCGAGTTCGCGATTCCGCGCCTCGGCCGCCGTGCCTGCCGCACGGGCGGCCTCCACCTGCTGTCTCAGCGTGGCAAGATCACCGGCCGCCTGTCGTTCCTGCGTCAGGCTACTTTCCAGTTCCGCCACTCGCGCGGTCTGGACGCGATTGGTCCGCTCGGCAGCTTCCAGGCGCCCGCCGCGCGACAAGGCGATCGACCAGCCCAGGATCAGCAAGACAAGAAGCGCCCCGGCAGTGCCAAGCACTGGCCAGGATAATCCGAAGAGGCCGGCTGGCCTTGCTGCGGTGGGCGTGCCACCGCTCCCGCCACGCTGCTCGTTCGCCATGATCTCGTCTCCCGAAGGTATTGCGTGCCCTGCACATAAGCTGCTGAGGAGATTGTCACAGGGAAGGTCTGGCGACAAAGGGTCGAACTTCTCACTCCGGACAGGGCAGAACGCCCTGGAGTTCGCATGATCCTTCTTACGGCCGGGTGGAGCGGCGGTGCAGCCTTTCCCCATTCTGCTGCGGAGGCTCCGATGACCCTGTTCCGCCTCGCTCTGCCATGCACTCTGCTGGCACCGCTTGCCGCCGCTGCCCAGGCAACCCCGCCTGCGCCGCCTGCGCCTGCAGCACCACCGGTACCACCGGTACCACCGGTACCACCGGCCAGTGGTGAGAACCTACGCCCCAGCCGCGTCAATCCCGGCCCGTGCCGCGCGCAGTGGATGCGAGCGCACACCAGCGCCGACCTCCTGATGGCGCGTAGCAGAGGACTTCACCGCTCTCCGCATCGTGTATGCAGAAAGTGCTATCCTCTGATGCGGGGCATCGCTCTGGCGAGTGGCTTGGGGCTGAGGAGCAGGGTCGGTGTGTAGCCATCGGCGGGCAGTGGGGTGACAAACTTCGGGCCACAGGCCCATCAGAAAAGCACGGCAGATCAACCCGCTAAAGCTTGAGGGTTAAATCGCTCAACCCCCAGGTTTTGAAGATAGAGAGCCGTTTGGAGAGAGGTTCCAGCGGTTGTTCCGGCTTCAAACCATCAAGGTCAACGCGGAAACCTGGGCCAAACCTGTGCTTCAGCGCGGTGGCACCAGCCTGGAGAATGTTTGGGAGAAGTTGAACTGGAGCAGCGGTGGGAACTGGGCGCGAACATTCTCTGGGTCTTTAGGGGTCGGTTTCCTGCGACGCATCACCCAGGAACACGGGTTTAGACAGAGGCACGCCTTATTGATGAGCTTGCCAAGGAGGTCTCGCAACCAGGCAGCTCAGTCCCACACTGGAACTCGCGCGCCTGAAGTATACCCGGGCCGCATGACCTCTGATCAAGGCTGGGTTCACTGGGTCCGCCGCGGCTGGGCCTGACCTTGCCCGACATGATGATTCCTCACCATGCCGGACACTCCGGTCAGGAGAACTGCGGGCTGCCGTAGGGATAGTAATTCTCCAGCGTCACATGCTGATAGGGCAGCGCATCCAGCCGCACGGTGCCCAGAAAGGGCTGCTCGGGCTCCACCAGCAGGATGGTGGGCGCGAAGCCGGTGTCGTGGAAGCCGCGGCGGAAATGCACGCGGGACTTGATGGCGACGATCTTAAAGTCGCCCGGCTCCAGCCCGCGGTCGCGCAGTTCCGACAGTTCGATGATCTGCACGAGGCGGGGGCTGATCACCAACACATTGCCCACGCCAAAGCGGACGGCGATCCACTTCTGCCCTACGCCGCGCCGCAGCCCCTCGCTGACATGCAGCACCGTGCCCTGCACCCGCAGCGGCTCGCCGGCGGATTCATCGGCGCGGCCGCCAATGGCCATGTCAAAGGCATCGCCCGGCTTCACGCCACGGGCGAGCAGGGTGTCCACCGCTTCCTCGTCCATCACGGTGGCCACCAGCGTATCCGCGCAGTTCTGTGCCAGGATCTCGCGCAGCAGCCAAGTGGCGGCACCGGAGCGGTCGCTATGGTCGGCCAGCACCACCGGCACGATGCCTTCCGCCACGGCCTGCTTCGCCAGCCGCACACCCTCCGCCATGGAATGCACCTTGGCGGTATTCAGCAAGGCTTCGCGCTGGCGCCAGGCGAATTGCGCCATGTCCTCGGCGACGTTCTGGGCGAGATCCGGCTTGCCGTTGGTCAGCACCTGGATGGTGATGCCGACATCCGGCACATCCGACCAGGGGAAGCCGAAGAAGACATTCACATAGGTATCGGGCTCACGCGCCTCCCAGACCAGGGCGCGCTGGATCAGGTCCATCCAAGGCGAAGCGCCGGTCCATTGCAAGACGGTAGGCGAGATCACCGGCACCTTCCGCGTCACATGCGCGGGCGTGTAATCGCCGCGCAGGGAGCGCACCAGCATGCGCGCCGCGCGCTCACCCTGCAGGTAGCTGTCGTAATGCGGGTAATACTTCACCGTGAAGGCCATGTCGGCATGACGGAGGAATTCTTCGTCCTCGTTGCCATGCGGATCGAAGGTGGCGGCGATACGCGCCCCGGGACCGATGGCCTCCCGCACCCGGCGGGCGATCTCGGCTTCCGGGCGCGGCACGCCGCGCACGCCCATGGCGCCATGCAGCGAGAGATAGGCGCCATCAAAAGGCCCCTGCTCCCGCAACTCCTCCACCATGCGGCCAACGAAGGTCTCGAAAGCCTCGTTGGTGATCCAGCCGGAGCCAGTGCCGCGCTTGGAATCCAGCGGCGACTCGATGCCCACCAGTTCCACGTCCGGGAACTCGCGCGCCACCTTCACGAAGCCGCCGACATAGGAACGCGGCTCATGCGCCAGCAGCGCCGCGCCACGCGCCGGGGAGCCCTGGTAGGTGAAGTCATCCACCGTGGTGTCGGAGGGCAGGAAGGTCACCGTCTCGTGGGAGAACTTCATCACGGCAATGCGGATAGGCTCGGTCATGGGAACAGGATGCCTTGCTCAGCGCGGCGCGGCGGCCAGCAGCAGAGAGATCAGACGGCCATACTGAGTCTTGGAGACCGAGGTGCCAGGACGGTCGGTATCGACCCGGTGCACCACCACGGCGTCCAGCGCCGGCAGCACCGTGACGTAGTGTCCGCGCACGCCGGCGGCGGTGTAGGTGCCCTCGGGCACAATGACCTGCGGCAGCATGACGCCGGCACGCGAGACCCACCACATGTAGCCGTAGGCGCCATAATGCCCGGCCTCCGAAATGGGCAGCACGCTCAGCCGCGCCCAGTCCCGGGGCACAAGGCCCTGGCCGCCCTCCAGCATCATCTGCCCAAAGCGTGCCAGATCCCGTGCCGTCATGCGGAAGGGATAGGCCGGGTGCTGGGAGTCCGGCAGGCCCACGTACTGCCCGTCTCGCGCCGGGTCGAGATCCTGCATGCCGCACGGCGTGCCGATGCGGCTCATGAAGTCGGTGAAAATGTCGGCGCCACTGCACTGGCGGAAGATCGTCCCCAGCGCGTTGAAGTCCCAGTTGTTGTAGCACCAGGTTGTGCCTGGCCCGACGCTATGCCGCGCCGGCTTGATGGACAGCATCCAGGGTGATTCGTAGCCGCTGGGGTGATAGACGCCAGAGCGGGCGCAGAGGAGGTCCAGCACCGTGGCCAGCTTTTCCCGCGCCGTCAGGCCCAGCTTGTCGTCAATGCCGAGCTGTTCCAGCGTGGCTTCCAGGTCTATGTGGCCTTCCGCCACATGGATGCCGATCAGGGCGGAGAGCAGGCTCTTGCGGATGGAATGGATGTTGAACCGGGTCCCGACGCGGCCCTGGGCATGCAGCACGCGACCGCGCACCACGACCATGAGCGCGGCGGTATCGATCTTCTTCGCCTCAGCGCGCAGGGCGGCCAGTCCGGCGCTGGACCAGCCAACATCCTCGGCTGCTTGCCAATGCGGCCAATCACCGCAATCCTCATCAAGCGTCTCGCTTTGTTCGATAACCACGTCAACCACGTCAACCACGTCGCGAATCCTCACAGCATGTGCTAGATTTCGACACTAATGGCACATCGTTTGCCTAATTTACGCCGTACCGCAAGCGCCAAACCGACAAAGGATAAGCATCATGGCCGAGCCCCGCCCCCGCCGCATGCCCACCAGGCGGCGCCACATCCTGGCGGCCTCGGCCCTCATGGCCTCTCTGGCCCTGCCCGGCGCGGTGCAAGCCGCGACACCGGGCAATGCCCTGGTAATGGCCTGGAACATCGACGCCATCAGCACCTTCGACCCCGCCCAGATCGGCGAGGTAGTGACCAGCGAGCTGCTGCAGAATACCTGTGACGCCCTGGCGAGCTTCGACCCCAAGGATGAGAAGAACGTCGTCCCCAGCCTTGCCGAAAGCTGGCAGGTATCGGAGGATGGGCAGCAGATCACCTTCCGCCTTCGCGATAATCTTGTATTCCCCTCGGGCAACAAGGGGACGGCGCAGGATCTCGCCTGGTCCATGCACCGCGTGGTGAAGCTGGGCTTCGGCAACGCGGCCTCGTTGACCGAGTACGGCTTCACCAAGGAAAACGTAGAGCAGATGATCACCGCGCCGGATGACCGGACGCTGGTGATGAAGCTGGACAAGTCCTATCCCACTGGGCTGATCCTGCAGGCTATCGCGGCCAACCGCGTGGCGACGATCCTCGACCGCAAAACGGTCATGGCTAATGAGGTCAATGGTGACCTCGGCAACAAATATCTGGCGACGCATACCGAATGCGTCGGCCCTTACCGCCTGCGCCAGTGGAATGCCGGCGAGACGGTGGTGCTGGAAGCCAACGAGCAGTTCTGGGGCCCAGCGCCCAAGCTGCGCCGCATCATCGTGCGCCATGTCGCCGAGGCCGGCACCCAGCGCCTGCTGCTGGAAAAAGGCGACGTGGACGTGGCGCGCGACCTGACGCCGGAGGACATGGCGGCGGTCGAGAAGACCCAGGGGCTGGCGCTCTCGCGCACCCTGAAGCCGCAGTTGGTCTATTGGGGCTTCAACAACGCCAATCCGATCTTTGCAAACGAGAAGGTGCGCCTCGCGATGCGCTATCTGATCGACTACGAAGGTCTCGGCAAGACCATCATGGCTTATAATGGCGTGCCGCGCGCCAGTTTCGCGCAGATCGGCGCCTTCGGCGCGCTGGACGAGAAGGAAGGCCAGCCCTTCAAGCTTGATCTGGCCCGCGCTAAGCAGCTGCTGACCGAAGCCGGCTATCCCGATGGCTTCGAGACCACGATGATCTTCGGCACCCTGCCCTATGCTCCGCCGATCGCGCAGCATATCCAGGCCAATGCCGCCAAGGTTGGCGTGCGCATCAAGCTGGAGCAGATGGCCAATGCGCAGCTCTTCGCGCGGCATCGCGGGCGGGAATTCCAGACGGCGATGCTGGCCTGGCAGACCGCCATACCGGATGCGCATGGCAATGCCTCGCGCCTGATCGCCAACCCAGACAACCGTCCGGAAGCCAAGCTGACGCAGTATCCGTCCTGGCGCCACGCCTTCCAGTCCGAAGCCGCCAATAAGACAGTGGACGCGACCCTACTGGAGCGTGATGAGAGCAAGCGCGTCGCCATGTACCATCAGCTGCAGAAGGACATGATGCAGAGCGGGCCTTCCGCCATCATGTTCCAGAGCGTGATGCTGGCCGGGCTGCGCGGCAATGTGCGCAACTGGACCTGGCACGGCTTCCAGGCCTACTACGCCCTCGTCTCGAAGGAATAAGCGGTATGGCTGAGGCGGCGGTTCCCGCCCGGCGGACCGGGGGCGTCGCCGCCCCTGGCTTGCCTTCCTGGAGCGGCACGGCGCTGCGCGTCGTGGTCTCCATCGCTGTCACGCTCTTCGGGCTGATGGCGCTGACCTTTTTCATTGGCCGCATGCTGCCGCTGGATCCGGTGACCGCCATCCTGGGCGACAATGCAACGCAGGAAGCGATCGACGCCATGCGCGCGCAGCTGGGCCTGGACCAGCCGCTCTGGATCCAGTTCGGGCGCTATGTAGGCGATATCCTGCGCCTCGACCTCGGCACCGCACTGACCACCGGCAAGCCGGTACTGGATGATATCGCCCGCGTCTTCCCGGCGACCATCGAGCTGGCCACGGTGGGCATCGTCATCGGCACCGCACTGGGCATTCCACTCGGCGTTATGGCGGCCGCCTATCGTGACACGCCGGTAGACTATTTTGTGCGTGTCTTCGGCCTGCTCGGCTATTCCACGCCCAATTTCTGGCTGGGGCTGATGGGGCTGGTGCTCTTTTATGCCACGCTGGGCTGGGTGGGCGGCCCTGGGCGCATCGACACTGCCTTTCAGTGGGATGTCGAGCCCGTCACAGACTTGCTGCTGCTGGACACGGCCATGGCCGGGCAGTGGGAGATCTTCCGCAATGTCCTCAGCCATATCATCCTACCGGCCTCCATCCTTGCCTTCGGCGCCCTGGCCTATATCAGCCGCATGACGCGCTCCTTCATGCTGGAGCAGCTGAGCCAGGAATATGTCGTCGCCGCGCGGGTGAAGGGCCTGTCCTGGATGCGCACGGTCTGGGTGCATGCCTTCCGCAACGTGGCGGTGCAGGTGGTGACCGTGGTCGCCCTGGCCTATGCCTTCCTGCTGGAAGGCGCCGTGCTGACCGAGACGGTCTTCGCATGGCCCGGCTTCGGCCGCTACCTGACCAATGCGCTGCTGGCCGGCGACATGAACGCCGTGGTCGGCTGCACGCTGTTGATCGGCATCATCTTCGTCGCGCTTAACCTATTGACCGACCTCCTTTACCGCCTCTTTGATCCCCGGACCCGCTGAACATGAGCGCCTCCACTTCCCTTGGCAGCTGGCTGCGGGCGCCCATCCCGGCCTCGCCCTTCCAGGCACGCATGCAGGCGCTGTGGCTGGGCTGGCGGCGGCTGCGCAGCAATCCGCCGGCGCTCGCCGGCGCCATCCTGCTGCTTCTGCTGCTGGCCACCGCCACCTTCGCGCCACTGATCGCGACACATGATATCCTGGCACAGGATCTCACGGTTCGCTTGCAAAAGCCCTCCTCCACGCATTGGCTCGGCACGGACGACCTTGGGCGCGATATCTTCAGCCGCGTCGTCTATGGCTCCCGCATCACGCTCTACATCGCCTTTCTGGCGGCGCTGATCGCGGCGCCGCTGGGCCTCATCATCGGCACCACGGCAGGCTATCTCGGCGGCTGGGCTGACACCATCCTGATGCGGCTGGTGGATATCTTCCTGTCTTTCCCCAGCCTGATCCTGGCACTGGCCTTCGTTGCGGCTCTTGGCCCTGGCATCGAGAATGCCATCATCGCCATCTCCCTCGCTGCCTGGCCGCCCATCGCGCGGCTGGCGCGGGCGGAGACGCTCACGGTCCGCAAGTCTGACTATATCGCCGCCGTCCGGATGCAGGGCGCCTCCCGTATGCGCATCATCGTGCACCACGTCATGCCGATGTGCATTCCGTCCGTGATCGTGCGCATCACGCTGAACATGGCGGCCATCATCCTGACCGCGGCCGGCCTCGGCTTCCTGGGCCTCGGCGCACAGCCGCCCAGCCCGGAATGGGGTGCGATGCTCTCCACCGGACGGCAGTTCGTCATGAATGCCTGGTGGATCGCCGCCATCCCCGGTTGCGCCATCCTGCTGACCAGTCTGGCCTTCAACCTCTTCGGCGACGGGCTGCGCGACATTATGGATCCACGTCATGGCTGAGCCGCTTCTGCGCCTGCGCGACCTGCGCGTCTCCTTCTCCTCCTCCAATGGCCCGGTTGAGGCGGTGCGCGGCGTTTCCTTTGACATTGGGCGGGAGAAGGTGGGCATCGTCGGCGAAAGCGGTTCCGGTAAGTCCATGACCGGCCGCGCGCTGCTGCGCCTTTCCCCCCGCGCCGCCACGGTGCGGGCGCAGGAGATGCGCTTCGACGGCATCGACCTGATGACGGCCTCCGAGCGGCGGCTACGCGCCATCCGCGGCGGCCGCATCTCGATGATTCTGCAAGATCCGAAATACTCGCTGAACCCATTGATGCGCGTCGGCGCGCAGATCACGGAATCCTGCCGGCTGCACCAGAATGTCTCCAGAACCGTTGCCCGCGAAAAGGCGATCGCCATGCTGGAGGCCGTGCATATCCGCGAACCCGCCCGCGTCTATGACCTCTTCCCGCACGAGGTCTCCGGCGGCATGGGCCAGCGCATCATGATCGCGATGATGCTGATAACGGAACCCGACCTGATCGTGGCGGACGAGCCGACCTCGGCACTGGACGTGACGGTGCGACGACAGGTGCTGTCCGTACTGGAAGAGCTGGTGACGCGGCGCGGCGCCGGCCTCATCTTCATCAGCCACGACCTCAATCTCGTCGCCGAGTTCTGCGACCGCGTGCTAGTCATGTATGCTGGCCGCGTGGTGGAGGAACTGCACGCGGCGGCGCTGCATGAGGCGCGGCACCCCTATACCCAGGCGCTGCTGCGCAGCCTGCCGCAGCTGGAGGAACCGGCGTCTGTACTGGCCGTGCCGACACGCGATCCCTCCTGGCACGATGGCCCTACCTACCGCTTCGGGGAATTGGCGGCATGAACAATCCTCCCGCGATTGAGGCCGTGGGCCTCGACATCAGCTTCGGCCATGGCGCGCGCGCCAATCGAGCGGTGCGCGATGTTTCCTTCCAGGTGGCGCAGGGGGAGGCTTTTGGGCTGATCGGCGAATCAGGCTCCGGCAAGTCTACCGTGCTGCGGGCGCTCTCGGGCCTCAACGAGCATTACGAGGGCGCGCTACTGCTGCATGGCAAGGAATTGCCGCACCGGCGGGACAAGGCCTTCTTCCGTCGCACGCAGATGGTGTTCCAGGATCCCTATGGCTCCCTGCATCCGCGCAAGATGGTCAACCGCGTGTTGCTGGAGCCGCTGACCATCCATGGCCTCGATCGGCCACAGCAGAGGGTGGACGATGTGCTGACGGCGGTGGGCCTCGGCCCGGCCTTCCGCTACCGCTATCCGCACGAGCTTTCAGGCGGACAGCGGCAGCGCGTCGCCATCGCCCGCTGCCTGATCCTGGAGCCGGAGATCCTGCTGCTGGACGAGCCGACATCGGCGCTTGACGTCTCGGTGCAAGCGGAAATCCTGAACCTGCTGGCGCGGCTGCGGACGGAGCGGAACCTGACCTACATCATGGTCAGCCACGATCTGGCGGTGGTGGCGCATCTCTGCGGCCGCGTCGCGATCATGAGCCAGGGCGAGATCGTTGAGGAACTCTCCGTAGAAGACCTGCGGGCCGGCCGCGCCGAGCACCCCTACAGCCAGACCCTGCTGGCGGCCAGCCGCAGCCAGCGCCCGGCGGCTTGATCCCATCCCTCATCGGCGCTGACATGAGCGACATGACCGGCACCGAGACTCGCCTCGATACCCTGCTGGCTGCGACCGCGGCCAGCAGCCCCTCCTATGCCGCCGATGGCCGACTGTATTTCCCTTGCGGTACCGGAGGCTCTGCCCAGGTCTGGGAACTTCCGGCCGTTCGCGGCGCGCCCGCGCAGTGAGCATCGCGATGCCGTGTCCTTCGTGGCCGGCAGCCCGGCCGATGGCGGCGCCGTCTTCGGCCGCGACAATGCGGGCGACGAGCGCATTCAGTTCTACAGCCTGACGCCGCAAGGTGCGCCTCGCGCTGACCGAGGCGCCGCGCCCCATCCATGGCTGGGGCGCCCTTCTCGCCGGACGGGACGAAGCTGGCCTGCACCGCCAATGGCCGCGACCCCGCCCATGCCGACCTCTGCGTCATCGACATCGCCACGCACGCCGTCATCCGCCTGCTGGAAGTCCAGGGCCCGCAGGAACTGCCGGGCTGGTACCCGGATGGCAGCGCCAACATCCTTTCCACGGCGCCGCGCACCTTCGAGATCAACCTGATCGGCGTCGATGCCGCCATCGGCCACACCACGAACCTGACGCCGCATGAGGGCGACCGCCGCCACATGAACCCCCCGCTGGCGCCGGGACGGGCAAGGCTTCTGGCTGCTCTGCGACCAGGGCTCCGAGTTCCTGGGTGTTGCCTTCCAGGAACAGGGCGGGGCGCCGCGCTTCCTTTTCGCACCCCACGCGGGTGTCGAGAAGCTGGAAGCCTCGCCGACCAGACGCGCCTTGCGGTGGTGGTCAACCAAGACTCAGCCTGCCGGAAGGCTCCGGCCGTGACCGGGTACTGTCCATCGCGGAATTGGCACAGCTCTGGTCCGCCAAGATGCCAGACCATGTGCGCATGTTCCTGGTGCTGCTGATCGGCACCGCTGGGCGGCCGCAGGCGGTGCTGGAGCTGACGCGGTTCCAGTGCGACCTGGAGCGCGGCACCATCAACCTGAACACGCCAGGCCGGGTGCAGACAAAGAAGCGCAGGCCCATCCTGCCCATGGCCAGCTTCCTGCGGCTTGGATCGGTAGCGTGAAGACCGGCCCGCTGGTGACTTGGCGCGGCAATGCCGTGCTGAAGATCAACGGAGCTTTCCAGACGGTGCGCGACGATGCGGCCTGGACGCGGCAGTTGTGCCCTATGCCATCCGTCACACTATCGCGACCGATTGCGGGCGCGGGGCGTGCCGGAGATGGAGCTGGCGAGCTTCCTGGGGCACGTGATGCCCAACATTCGAACCACGGGGAGATACACGCATGTAGCGCCGGATCACCTCTCCCACGCCAAAGCTGCGTTGGAGGAGATCGCGAACGAGATCAACCGGGCAGCAACCCGGTCGATGGCAGGCTTAAATTTGCGTGCTAGTTGCGTGCCAGAGCCTGAGTGGAAAGACTGCAATCCGACCGCTAAGCCCTTGAAAACTGGAGCGGGCGAAGGGATTCGAACCCTCGACCCCAACCTTGGCAAGGTTGTGCTCTACCCCTGAGCTACGCCCGCGCTCCGTTCGGCGTGGAGCGGCATTTGCCATGGGTTGGGGCCTTCCGCAAGCCCCCCACGGTTGGTTCGGCCGATAATTTGTGGGGCTGGCCATTCAGCTCCGGCCGCATGGCCATGACCCGTGGAACAGCCATCCGGCTTGGCGGCGCCTTCGGCAGCCTGAACGGGCCGCCATTCACCCGGCTGCGGCTTCATTCCTGGTTCGCGGTCGCGATACCGAGGCCCGCGCCTTCCAACGCAAGCTCAAGCTTATGCGGCCAGCGGGTCCATAACCGGAGCGCCAGTTTGCACGGCAAAGCCACGCCCCGGCTGCGCCTCGTTGTTGGTGGCCCATGGGCAACCCCCAGCCTCGCGTCCAGCACGCCACTGTTTTTGCACCGGTGGTCCTGGCAGACCGCTGGGAAGGCAGGCGAGCGGCGCGGCTCGCCCCTGCCACTTGCCAGCAACGTTGATCCGCGTCAGCCTTTTAGGCGGGCCGGCATCACCGGCCCCTGCGGATGAACGGGCTGAAAAGGCCGGCGGGGGACGGTTCGAGAGGATGACGCCATGATAGTTTCGCGCATGTGGGCCGGCCTGCTGCCGCCATGAATTACGTTTTCGAATTCGGGCAGGTCTTCGCGGCGTGGGACGAGCTGCTGGCCGGCGCCTTGCGCACGCTGTGGCTCTCGGCGGCGTCCATGGCGATCGGCATGGTCGTGGCGGTGCTGGGCGCATTGGGCAAAACCGGCGGGCCACGCCCACTGCGCTGGCTGATCGACGCCTACATCGAGTTGATCCGCAATACGCCCTTCCTGATCCAGATTTTCATGGTGTTCTTCGGCCTGCCCGCCGTCGGCATTCGGCTGGAGGCCGACCAGGCCGCCTTGCTGGCGTTGGTGATCAATGTCGGCGCCTATGGCATCGAGATCATCCGCGCCGGCATCGAGAGCATCGCGAAGGGCCAGATCGAAGCCGGCCGCGCGCTGGGACTGAAGCCGCTGCAGATCTTCCGCCTGATCGTGCTGAAGCCGGCGATCCAGGCCATCTACCCGTCACTGACCAGCCAGTTCATTTTGCTGATGCTCAATTCCAGCGTCTGCTCCGCCATCGCGGCCAGTGAACTGACGGGGGCGGCCAATGACATCCAGTCGCGGAACTTCCGCAGCTTCGAGGTCTATTTCGTCGTCACCGGAATTTATTTCGTCCTGTCGCTGATGTTCTGGACCGTATTCGCGCTGATCGACCGTGCCTTTCTGCGCCAGCCGGCGCCGCGCTGAGGAGAATGGACCATGCGCAGCCTCGGCTCCGGCGAAATCCTGTTCATCCTGGCAGCGGTGCGGTGGACGCTGCTGCTCTCGGTGGTGGCCTTTATTGGCGGCACGTTGGGCGGCATCGTGATCGCGCTGATGCGCAGCGGGCATATCAAGGCGCTGCGCTGGGTGGCGGCCGGCTACATCAAGCTGTTCCAGGGCACGCCCCTGCTGATGCAGTTATTCCTGGCCTTCTTTGTGCCCGGCATCTTCGGCTTCGACGTCGACCCCTGGGGCGCCGCGGCACTCGGCCTGTCGTTGCATGCCAGCGCCTTCCTGGGTGAGATCTGGCGCGGCAGCATCCAGGTGGTGCCCGTGGGTCAGTGGGAATCCTCGGCGGCGCTGGGGCTCCGCTACTGGAACCAGATGCGCCACATCGTGGTGCCCCAGGCCTTCAGGATCGCCATCCCCCCCACCGTCGGCTTCCTGGTGCAATTGATCAAGGCGACGTCGCTGGCCTCGATCATCGGCTTCGTGGAGCTGACCCGGGCGGCGCAGGTGATCAACAATGCCACCTTCCAGCCCTTCACCATCTTCGGGCTGGTGGGCCTGACCTATTTCATCATCTGCTGGCCGCTCTCGGCCTACAGCAAGCGCATGGAACAAAAGCTCGCCCTGGCCGCGCGTTGAAGAAGCCGGGCGAGAACGATAACCAACAGGGAGTATGCCGACATGACATTTCACAGCCAGATCGGGCGCCGCCATTTCAGTGCGCTGGCCCTCGGCGCCGCGGCTGCCCTGCTGCCGGGCGCCATCCGCCCTGCCGTGGCCGCTACCCCGGATGAGATCAAGAAGCGCGGCCGTATCCAGATCGGCATCCTGACCGACTACCCGCCCTTCGGCGGCATCGATGAGAACCAGAAGCCGGCTGGCTACGATGTCGACGTGGCGAACCTGCTGGCCAAGGCCATAGGCGCCGAGCTGAACCTGGTGCCGGTCACCGGCCCCAACCGCATCCCCTTCCTGTTGACCAACAAGGTGGACATGCTGGTGGCCACCTTCGGCATCACCGAGGAG
Organism: Roseomonas sp.; assembly: GCA_028288745.1. Lineage (GTDB taxonomy): Bacteria > Pseudomonadota > Alphaproteobacteria > Acetobacterales > Acetobacteraceae > Pseudoroseomonas. Next base: position 26,086 of record JAQGHX010000107.1, read on the forward strand.
CGGTCGAAGCAGGTGCTGTTCTCGAACCCCTACAGCGCCTTCACGACCTATATCCTGGCCCCCAAGAGCATCGCGATCAGCACGCCGGATGACCTGAAGGGAGTGCGCGTCGGCGTGGCACGGGCCAGCACGCAGGATTCCGCGCTTTCGGCCATCGCGCCGCGGGAGACGCGCATCATGCGCTTCGATGACGACGCGACCACGACGCAGTCCATCATCTCCGGCCAAGTGCAGGCGATCGGCGCCAGCAGCACGGTTTTCGCGCAACTCAGCGAGAATTACGCCAACCTGCAGATCGAGCGGAAATTCACCCTGAAGGCGCAAGCCAACGGCATGGCCTTCCGCAAGCAGGACGAGGCATTGCGCGACTGGAGCAACGACTTCATCAAGACCATCTCAGAGAATGGGGAGTTGGGTAAGATCCATCAGCGCTGGTTCAAGACCGCGATGGACCCGCTGCCGCCCATGCCGCAGTTCTAATACCAGTTCCTGCGGCCTGTGACTCACGAGGGGGATTCTCCGACCCGGCGGGGATATGCTTCAAGCTGGTGGGCTTCGGAGGCTCACCATGCCGCGCGCCTTCGCCTCGCGTGCCGACTTCAGTGCCGCCGAACTCCGCCACCTTGCGCGGCAGAGCGGGGAGGCAGCCCAGGCGCGTCGCCTGCTGGCGCTGGCGGCGGTCTGTGACGGTGGCACGCGCTCGGAGGCGGCGCGGCTCGGCAACGTCACGCTGCAGATCGTGCGGGACTGGGTTGTGCGGTTCAACGCCGAGGGGCGGAGGGGCTGCGCGACCGCAAGGCGGCCGGCCCTGCGCCGCTGCTGACCGACGCGCATCGCCAGGCGCTGGCCGCGCAGATCGACCGCGGCCCGATCCCTGCCCGCCACGGCGTGGTGCGCTGGCGCGCTGTGCGATCCCGGCCAATGGCTGTGGGAGGAGTTCCGCATCCCGGTCTCGATGCAGACGCTGAGCCGCGAGCTGCGCGCCATCGGCTACCGCAAGCTCTCGGCCCGGCCGAAGCATCACGCCCAGG
>JAQGHX010000109.1 GCA_028288745.1 Roseomonas sp.
GCGGCACCGGGGCCGGCGCGGCCGGGGCCTGTGGCACGGCCACCTGCGGCGATGCCGGGGCGGTCGTCTCCGTCATCGGCGAGGCAGGCTGCGCCGGAATGGCGGCGGGTGGCGGCTGCACCTCCGCCACCCGAGGCGCGGGGGCCGGCGGCGGCGCGGTGGCGGCGCGGAGCGCATCCAGGTTCGGCGCCTCGGCCGCCGGTGCCAGCCGGCCCGAGACTTCGAAACTGCCGCCGCCGGCAGGGCGGCGCTCGAAGATGATCTCGTCCTGGTTGGCCACCCGCAGCCCGCCGGGGTCATCAGGGCGGATCTTCACCGGCCGCGTATCGGCCTCGACCGTTGGAATCGGCCGGTTGGTGGTGAAGTGGGTGATGCCCCACCCCAGCAACGCGCCAGCGCCGACCACGGCCGCAAGGCCGCCGGCCACCATGAACATGCGCGCGGACGAACCGTCATTCGCCGCGCTGCGAACCCGATAAGACGGGACAGGCGCTTCCCTCACCGCATCTCCTCAACGGGCGTGACGCCCATCACAGCAAGGCCGGAGCGGATGACGGTGGCCGTCGCGGCCACAAGCGCGAGGCGGGCCCGCGTCGCATCCGGCTGTTCGGCCTGGATGAAGCGCAGTGTCGCATCCTCGCGCCCACGGTTCCATAGAATATGAAAGTCACTGGCCAAGTCATGGAGATAAAAGGCAATCCGGTGTGGCTCCCGCGCCGCAGCAGCGGCCTCCACCGTGCGCGGCCAGGCCGTCAGGCGGCGAATCAGCGCCAGTTCGGCCGCGTCCTGCAAAGCACCCAGCGGCGCGGTGGCCAGGGCCTCGGCCGAGGCGTCCTCCGACTGCCGCAGCACGGACCGGCAGCGGGCATGGGCGTACTGGACGTAGAAGACCGGGTTCTCGCGCGACTGCTCGACCACCTTGTTCAGGTCGAATTCCATCTGCGCGTCGGATTTGCGCGTCAGCATGGTGAAGCGCACGGCGTCGCGACCCACTTCGTCGATCAGGTCGCGCAAGGTGATGTAGCTGCCGGCGCGCTTGGACATGCGCACCGGCTCGCCATCCTTGAGCACCTTGACGATCTGGCAGAGCACGACATCCAGCGGCACCGGCAGGCCGGCCGAGAGCGCCTTGGTCGCCGCCTGCATACGCTTGACATAGCCGCCATGGTCGGCGCCCCAGACCTGCACGATCTGCTGCATGCCGCGCGCGATCTTGTCGGCATGATTGCCGATGTCATTAGCGAAATACGTGTTGGAGCCATCGCTTTTACGCAGCGGGCGGTCCACGTCATCGCCGAACTTCGTGGAAGCGAACAGCGTCTGCGGGCGCGGCTCCCAATCATCCAGGACCTTGCCCTTGGGCGGCTCCAGCACGCCTTCATAGACCAGGCCCTTGGCGGCGAGGTCTGCGATGGCACGGTCGGCCACGCCGGCGGTCACCAATTCCATCTCGCTGATGAAGACGTCATGCACGACGCCGAGGGCCGCGAGATCCTCGCGGATCTCAGCCATCATCATTTCGACGGCGATGCGCTGGACCAGCGCCAGCCGTTCCTCCGAGAAGTCCGGCTTGCCGCCGGGCGCGAGCGAATCGCCGAACTGGACTTTCAGCGCCTCGCCCACCGGGACCAGGTATTCCCCGCGATACTGCAGCCCGCCAGGGACGAGAGCGGAGTATTCCTCCTCGGCCAGCGCCGTGCCGAGCGCCTGCAGGTAGCGCCAGTAGGCGGCGTAGGCCAAAGCCCGCACCTGCGCCCCGGCGTCGTTGATGTAGTATTCCTTGGTGACCGCGTAGCCTGCCTTGGTCAGCAGATTGGCCAATGCGTCACCGACCACGGCACCGCGGCAATGGCCGACATGCATGGGGCCGGTGGGGTTGGCGGAGACGTATTCGACATTCACCCGCAGCCCGGCGCCGGCGGCGGAGATGCCGTAATCCTCGCTGGCACGCAGCAGCACCGGAAGCTGGCCAAGCAGGAAGTCCTCGCGCAGGCGCAGGTTTACGAAGCCGGGTCCGGCCGGGGCGGCTTCGGCCACCATGGGCAGCGCCGCCAGGGCGCCGGCCAGATCCGCCGCCAGCTTCGGGGGCGGCAGCCTGGCGAGCTTGGCCACGACCATCGCCGCGTTGGTGGCCATGTCGCCATGGCTGGCGTCGCGCGGCGGCTCCACCAGCACGCGGGCGAAGGATTCCTCCGGCAGCTCGGGCAGCAGCCGTCGCAGGCAGGCCACCACCTCGGTACGCAGGACAGCAAAGATATCGGCAGCGGCGGCAGGCGCGTGGGGCATGAAAATCCGTGTCAGCCAGGAAGATGGGGGTCGGTCAGGCGCCGGTGTTCCTCCAGCGCGAAGCGGTCGGTCATACCGGCGATGTAGTCGCAGACGGCGGCGGCGCATTGCGCACTGCCGGCGGTGCCGGCGCGGGCGCGCCATTCGGGCGGCAGCATCTCCGGCCCGCCATGCAGCAGGCTGAACAGCACCTGTACCACGCGTTTCGACTTCTGCGTGGTGCGGTTGACGCGCCAGTGCCGGTACATGCGGCCGAACAGGAAATTCCGCACCGTCTGGTTCGCCGTCACCATGCGGTCGCTGAAGAACACCACGGGCTGGCTGGCGGCGCGGATGTCGTCCACCGTCTTCGGCGCCAGGATCGCCAGGCGGCGTTCCGACTCCATCACCACATCCTGCACCATGGCGTTGATCACGCGGCGGATGGATTCGCTGACCAGCCGGCCATCCCCGACGCCGGGATAAGCCTCGCGCGCGCTGGCCACGGCCGCGCCGATCAGCGGCAGTTCCGCCGCTTCCTCAAGCAAGAACAGGCCGGCGCGCAGCCCGTCATCCAGGTCGTGGTTGTTATAGGCGATGTCATCCGCCAGTGCCGCCACCTGCGCCTCGGCCGAGGCATGGGTGTGCAGGTCCAGCGGATGCCGTGCGTTGTACTCGACGAAATAAGGCGTAGGCCGTCGGATGGGGCCATTGTGCTTGGCCAGCCCCTCCAGCGTTTCCCAGGTCAGGTTCAGGCCGTCGAAGCTGGCGTAGCGGGTTTCCAGTTGCGTGACGGCCTTCAGGCTCTGGGCATTATGATCGAAGCCGGCATAGGGGCGCATCACGCCGTTCAGCGCTTCCTCCCCCGCATGGCCGAAAGGTGGGTGGCCCAGGTCATGCGCCAGGGCCAGGGCTTCGGCCAGATCCTCGTCCAGCCGCAGGCGGCGGGCGATGGAACGGGCGATCTGGGCGACCTCGATACTATGGGTCAGCCGGGTGCGGAATTCGTCGCCTTCATGGTAGATGAAGACCTGCGTCTTATATTGCAGCCGGCGAAAGGCCTTGCTGTGGATGATGCGGTCACGGTCCCGCTGGAACGGCGAACGTGAATCGCCGCCGGGTTCCGGGTACAGCCGGCCACGCGAGGTTTCCGGACGCACGGCGTAGGGTGCCAGACCATCCATCCGCGCGGCTTACCAGCCACCCCGCCCGCCCGCAACGCCCTGCTCCCCTCGCCCGAGCGGAATGGTTGGAATTCACCTGCCACCCGCCCTATATGCGCAGCCTGAGGAGTTTTCCGGTCATGCCCGACGGCACCACCCCATCCCCCCCCGCGTTCCAGGCCACCCCCCGCGCTTTTGCCCAGGTGGCCGAGATAACCGCCCGCGAAGGCCGCCCCGGTGCCGGGCTGCGGGTCGCGGTGCTGGCCGGCGGCTGCTCCGGCTTCCAGTATTCGTTCGCGCTGGAGGATGCGCCCGCCGGGGACGACCTGGTGCTGGAAGACAAGGCGAAAATCTTCATCGACCCTGTCAGCCTGGACCTGCTGGCCGGCGCGCAACTGGATTGGACGGACGCACTGATCGGCGCCCATTTCGCCATCACGAACCCGCAGGCGGTCTCGGGCTGCGGTTGCGGCGCCTCCTTCTCGATCGGCTGATCCGCCTTGCGCCTGGCCACCTTGAACGTCAATTCCGTCCGCAAGCGCGTGCCGCATGTGTGCCGGTTCCTGCAATCCGCGCAGCCGGACCTGCTGTTCCTCCAGGAACTGAAGTGCAAGACCGAGGAATTCCCGGCGAAGGAATTCGCGGCACTCGGCTACCAGTCCCATGCCGTCGGGCAGCATGGCGGCCGCAACGGCGTGGCCGTCCTGGCCCGCATCCCGTTCAAGGTCGTGGCCGAGGGCCTGCCGGGCGAGGAAGAGGATACCCACGCCCGTTATATCGAGGTCGAAGCCGCGGATGCCCGCTTCGCCGGCATCTACCTGCCGAACGGTAATTCCGGTGGCGCCGAGGGCTATGCCTACAAGCTGCGCTGGATGGAGCGCCTGCGCACCATCGCGGCCGAGCGGCTGGACAGTTTCCAGCCCTTTGCCATCCTGGGCGACTTCAACGTCTGCCCGACCGCGCTGGACCTGGCGCCCGGCAGCATGCCGCCGACCGATGCGCTCGTTCGCCCCGAAACCCGCGCCGCTTTCCGCGCCCTGACCCATCTGGGCCTGACCGACGCGGTACGCGCGCTTCATCCCGGCGAGCGGCTCTATACCTACTGGGATTACGGGCCGGCCTTCGACACCAATCGGGGCCTGCGCATCGACCACGCCCTGCTCTCGCCTGAACTGGCGGAGCGGCTGGAGACGGCGGATATCGACCTGGGGCTGCGCGCCATGGAGCAGCCTTCGGACCATACCGCCGTCACCATCACGTTGCGTCAGTAGCCACCCCGCCAGCCACCGCGTGGCGGGCCGTACCAGGGCGGCGGGGGTGGTGGCCCGTAATAGCCGTGGCGGGCCGGCGGGCCGTAGTAAGACCCCGCCGGGTAGACCACGCAGCCGGCGAGGGCGAATCCGGCCCCCACCAGCACCAGCATCCTGACAAAGCGTTGCATCGCAACCTCCTGTCGCTGTTGTTACCGCCAGCCAGGCTCCACCCAATTCCAGCGCCCGCGGCGCGTTTCCCAACGGCCTTCCTGCCAGCGGCCACCGCCGCGGCGGCGCTGTACCCAGGCACCGGGAACCCAGGCATAGCCCGCGCCACGCCAGGACCAGGCACCAGGGCGCCACACATAGGACCGGCCGGGCTGGCGGCCACGGGGGCGTTCGGGGCGCGGCGGGGGGGGTGGCCCCGGCCGGCCGGGGCCACGACCTGGGCCCTGGCCCCCGCCTGGACCACGGTCGTGATCAGGCGGCGGCGCATAGGGCTGCGCCTCGGCGACGGTGGCCAGCGGAATGGCGGCAGTCAGGGCAGCCAGCACGCCTCCCAGCAGACGGCGACGATTCAGCATCTCTTCCTCCTCGCCCGGGCATTTGGAACGCCGTCCGGGAACGGTGCCACCGGCCGGGCACTGGGTGCCCTGGCCGTGAGGAAGAAGGTCACGCCCCAGCGTGGCAATGCTGGGGCGGAATAATGGCGGCCGGTTACAAAGTTAAACGGCGGCTCAGATGTCAGCGTAGCAATGTGTCTCGGCTTCGGTACCTGGATGGGTGACCGCGCCCAGATGCGCCGGGCCCACCAGTTGCGCATATTTCCACAGCGCGCCGGAATTGTAGTCGGTGCCGCGCGGCTTCCACTCGGCCCGGCGCCGGGCCATCTCATCGTCCGAAATATCGACTTCGATGGTCCCGGCACGGGCGTCGATGACGATCCTGTCGCCGTTCTTCACCAGCCCGATCGGCCCGCCCACCGCCGCTTCCGGCCCGACATGGCCTATGCAGAAGCCGCGCGTCGCACCCGAGAATCGGCCATCGGTGATCAGGGCCACGGCCTCGCCCATGCCTTGACCATAGATGGCCGCGGTGGTGGAGAGCATCTCGCGCATGCCCGGTCCGCCCTTGGGACCCTCGTAACGGATGATGATGACGTCGCCCGCCTTGTAGGCGCGCTGGTCGATGGCCGCGAAGGCATCTTCCTCGCAATCGAAGCAAAGCGCCCTGCCCTCGAAGCGCTGCTCCTTCAGGCCGGCGACCTTCACGATGGCACCGTCGGGCGCCAGGTTGCCCTTCAGCCCGACCACGCCGCCCGTCGGGGTGATGGCGCGGGAAACCGGATAGACCACGTCCTGGTCCATCGGGAAGACCACGTCTTTGTGGTTCTCGGCCAGGGTCTTGCCGGTCACGGTCAGGCAGTCGCCATGCAACAGGCCGGCATCCAACAATGCCTTGATGATGACCGGAATGCCGCCAATGTTATGGACGTCCAGCGCCACATACTTACCGCCCGGCTTCAGGTCCGCGATGTAAGGCGTGCGGCGCATGATGGCGACCACGTCGTCCATGGTGAAGCGAATGCCGGCTTCATGCGCGATGGCGGGCAGATGCAGGCCGGCATTGGTGGAACCGCCGGTGGCGCCGACCACGACGGCCGCATTCTCCAAGGCCTTCAGCGTGACGATATTCCGCGGGCGGATGTTCTTCCTGAGCAGTTCCATCACGGCCTTGCCGGATGCCACGGCCCAGCGGTCACGATCCTCATAGGGGGCGGGCGCACCGGCCGAGCCGGGCAAGGCCAGGCCGATCGCCTCTGATACGGTGGCCATGGTGTTGGCGGTGAACTGGCCACCGCAGGCGCCTGCGCTCGGGCAGGCGACGCATTCCAGCGCGTGCAGGTCCTCGTCCGACATGTTGCCGGCGGCGTGCTGGCCTACAGCCTCGAACACATCCACGACCGTCACGTCCCGACCCTGGAATTTCCCGGGCAGGATGGAGCCGCCATACATGAAGACGCTTGGCACATTCAGCCGCAGCATGGCCATCATCATGCCGGGCAGCGACTTGTCACAGCCGGCCAGCGTCACCATCGCGTCGTAGGAGTGGCCGCGCATGGTGAGTTCCACCGTGTCGGCAATGGCATCGCGGCTGGCCAGCGAGGACTTCATGCCCTGGTGGCCCATGGCGAGCCCGTCGGTCACCGTGATGGTCGTGAATTCGCGCGGCGTGCCGAAACCCGCCTTCACACCCACCTTCACGCTCTGGGCCTGCCGACTGAGGGCGATGTTGCAGGGCGCCGCCTCGTTCCAGCAGGTCGCTACGCCCACCAGGGGCTGCGCGATCTCTTCCTCGGTCAGGCCCATGGCATGATAGTAGGAGCGATGCGGCGCGCGTTCCGGGCCGACACTGACGTGGCGGCTCGGCAGGCGCGATTTGTCCCAGATGTGCTCGGCCATGGGTAAACCTTTCTTCGTTGCGTCCCGAAGCAGGTATCACGCAACACTCCTGCCCGCACAACCGCCGCTGGTAACCGGAAGCTGCGCGGGCAAGGTGTTCAGCCCCACGTTTTCATGAGAGCGCGCGTTGCGGCGCGTCCGGATGGTCCAGGTAGCCGTGCAGGCGCGTGTCCTTCATCGAGAGCGACGCGGCCAGCGAGATCAGCGCGAAGACAGAGACGTACCAGAAGAAGTAGCTTTCAACCCCCTGGCTCTTCAGCCACAGCGCGACGTATTCCGCCGAGCCGCCAAAGAGGGAATTGGAGATGGCATAGCCCAGCCCAACGCCGAGGGCGCGGATCTGCGGCGGGAACAACTCCGCCTTCACCACGCCGCTGATCGACGTATAGAAGCTGATCACGAAGAGCGCCGAGAAGATCAGCGCGAAGGCGCCGGCCGAAGTAGTGACCCCACCCAGGAAGGTCAGCAGCGGCACGGTGATGATGGCGGTCCCGACCGAGAAGATCAGCAGGCACGCGCGGCGCCCGATACGATCGGACAGGGCGCCGATGGCGGGTTGCAGGCACATGTAGCAGAGCAGCACCACCGCCATTGTGGCGCTGGCGCGTTCCACGGTGAAGCCTGCGCTGTTGACCAGGAACTTCTGCATGTAGGTGGTGTAGGTATAGAAGGCCAGGCTGCCGCCGGCCGTCAGGCCGATGGTCTGCAGCAACGGCTTAGGATGCTTCAGCAGCAGGCCGATGGTCCCCGCCCCTTCCTGCGAACGTTCCTTCGCCGTAGAGGTCTCGTGCAGCGCACGGCGCAGGAACAGCGCGATGACGGCGGTGGCGGCACCGATGAAGAACGGGATGCGCCAGGCCCAGGCGCGGATTTCATCGCCCGTATAGACCGCCTGCAGGATAACGACCACCAGCAGTGCCAGCAACTGGCCGCCGATCAGCGTGACGTACTGAAAAGAAGAGAAGAAGCCCCGGTGCCGCGCCAGCGCGACCTCGCTCATGTAGGTGGCGCTGGTGCCGTATTCGCCGCCGACGGACAGGCCCTGAATCAGGCGGGCGAGCAGCAGCAGCAGGGGCGCCATGACGCCGATCTGCTCATAAGTCGGCAGTACCGCGATCATCAGCGAGCCGAAGCACATCAACAGCACCGAGATGACCATGGAATTCTTGCGGCCACTGCGGTCGGCGATGCGGCCAAACAGCCAGCCACCGACCGGGCGCATCAGGAAGCCGACGGCGAAAATGGCGGCGGTGTTCAGCAACTGGGCGGTACTGTCACCCTGGGGAAAGAAGGACGGCGCGAAATACAGCGCCGTCGCCGCGTAGACGTAGAAATCGTACCATTCAACCAGATTGCCGGAGGAACCGCCGACAATCGCCATGATCCGCCTGCGGGCATCATGTAGGTCCGGATTCACCTCACTGGGTGCCATGGCCATCGTCGCTATCCCTTGATGTGACAGGACGTTGTTTCACGCGCGCGCCTGTTGCGCGCGTGAACATTAGGCAATCCAGCGTTGCGTAAACCTACCCGCTGATGCGGGACAAGGCCGCCTCCAGCCGTGCCGCCTCCGCCCGCGCGGTGGCGAGCCGTTCACGGTTCTCCTCCACCACCTCGGGCTTGGCGCGCGAGACGAAATCCTGGTTGCCGAGCTTGGCCAGAACTTTTTCAGCCTCGCCTTCCGACTTGGCCTTCTCCTTCATCAGCCGGGCACGCTCCGCGCCGAGGTCGATGACATCGGCCAGGGGCAGAAGCACCGTCGCTTCATCGACCACCACCTGCGCCACGCCCTTCGGTGCCTCGCCTTCCAGGACGCGCACTTCCGTCGCGCGGCCCAGGCGGCGGATGGCGTCGATCCAGCGCCCGGCACGCGCCATGGTCTCCGGCGCGGCACCGGAGAAGAGCAGCGGCACCAGGACCGACGGCGGCACGTTCATCTCGCTGCGCACGCCACGCACCTCGGTGATCAGCCGCACCACCCAGTCCAGCTCGGCCCTGGCGGCCGCTTCGCCGGGGACGATGACAGCGGTGGGCCAGGCGGCACCGATCAGGCTGAATTCCGCGCCATATCCGAAGCGGTCCCACAGCTCCTCGGTGATGAAGGGCATCACCGGATGCAGCAGGCGCAGGATGGTGCCGAGCACATGCTGCGCGACGCCCTTCACCTCGGTCTTCTCCGCCCCATCCGGCCCATTCAGCGCGGGCTTGGCGAATTCCAGGAACCAGTCGCAAAAGCCGTTCCAGACGAAGCGGTAGCAGGCGGATGCGTAATCATCCATGCGGTAGGCTTCGAGCGCGACCGTGGCCTCGGCGACCGCGCCATTGGCGGTGCCCAGGATCCAGCGTGCCAGCGGCGTGGTCACGGCCGACGGGTCGAAGGACGCATCCGGCACGATTCCGTTCATCTCGCAGAAGCGGGAGGCGTTCCACAGCTTCGTGCCGAAGCTGCGGAAATCCTCCACCCGCTTGCGGCCCAGCTTCACGTCGCGCCCCGGGGTCGCCATCGAGGCGATGGTGAAGCGCAGTGCATCGGTGCCGTAGCTGTCGATCAGTTCCAGCGGGTCGATGACGTTGCCCTTCGACTTCGACATCTTCTGGCCTTTCTCGTCGCGGACGAGGCCATGGATATAGACGGTGCGGAACGGCGCATCGCCCATGAAGTGGTGGCCCATCATCATCATCCGGGCGACCCAGAAGAAGATGATGTCCCAGCCCGTGACGAGCACGTCGCCCGGATAATACTTGTCCAGCTCAGGTGTCTTGTTCGGCCAGCCCAGCGTGCTGAAGGGCCAGAGGGCGGAGCTGAACCAGGTGTCGAGCACGTCCGGGTCGCGTTCCAGCACCACGTCGCCGCCGAATTTAGCACGCGCCTCGGCCTGGGCCTCTTCCTCGGTATGGGCGACGAAGATGGTGCCGTCCGGCGCGTACCAGGCCGGGATCTGGTGGCCCCACCAGAGCTGGCGGCTGATGCACCAGGGCTGGATATCGCGCATCCAACTGAAGAAGGTATTCTCGAAGTGCTTCGGCACGAACTGGGTGCGGCCGGTCTCGACCGCCTCGATCGCGGGCTTCGCGAGGGTCGCGGCATCGCAATACCATTGCAGTGTCAGGCGCGGCTCGATCGGCACGCCGGAGCGGTCGCCATGCGGCACGGCGTTGTTGTGCGGCTCGATCTTCTCGAGCAACTCCAGCCGTTCAAGCTCCGCGACGATGGCCTTGCGTGCGGCGAAGCGGTCCTGGCCGGCAAGGCCGCGCACAAAGTCAGGGTCGGCGACACCGTCCACGGCCGCCAGGTCGTTCTCGATCTCGGCCAGCCAGATGGCGCCATCCGCGTCGAGAATGGATGGCATGGCCAGCCCATGCCGCTTGCCCACTGCGAAATCGTTGAAATCATGCGCGGGCGTGATCTTCACGGCGCCGGAACCCTTCTCGGGGTCCGAATAATCGTCGGCCACCACAGGGATACGGCGGCCCGTCAGCGGCAGGATGACAAACCTGCCAACCAGGTCGCGGAACCGCTCATCCTCTGGATGCACGGCGACGGCAGTGTCGCCCAGCATGGTTTCCGGCCGTGTGGTGGCGACGACCAGGAAGCGCCCGGCCTCCCCTTCCACCGGGTAGCGCAGGTGCCAGAGGCTGCCCTTCATCTCCTTGTTCTCGACCTCGAGGTCGGAGATGGCGGTCTGGAACTTCGGGTCCCAGTTCACCAGCCGGCGGTCGCGGTAGATCAGCCCCTGGCGATGCAGCGTCACGAAGACCTCGCGCACCGCCTCCGACAGGCCGGCATCCATGGTGAAGCGCTCACGCGGCCAGTCCAGGCTAGCGCCCAGGCGGCGCAACTGGCGGGTAATGGTGCCGCCCGACTGGCCCTTCCACTCCCACACGTGCTCCAGGAACTTCTCGCGGCCGATCTCACGCCGGTCGATGCCCTGGGTGGCCAGAAGGCGTTCCACCACCATTTGCGTCGCGATGCCGGCATGGTCGCTGCCCGGCTGCCACAGCGCGTCCCGCCCCTGCATCCGGCGCCAGCGGATCAGCGTGTCCTGGATGGTGAAGGTCAGCGCGTGGCCGATATGCAGGCTGCCCGTGACGTTGGGCGGCGGAATCATGATGGTGAAGGGCTCGGCCTTGCTGTCGGGCCGGGCGCCGAAGGCACCGGATGCCTCCCACCCCTCATACAGGCGTTGTTCGAAGCTGGCGGGGGAGAGGGTCTTGTCGAGCATGGCGGAACGCTTGATGGCGCTGCGCCGCAACGTCAAGAGGCAGGTTTGATTCCGTGGCCTCAGCCGTTACCGCGGCCCATGACACGGGCGATTTCCGCCTTCACCAGTTGTTCCACCATCGGCGGAAGGTGCAGGTCCAGCCAGGCCTTGAGCAGCGGCCGGATTTCTTCCCGCACCACGTCCTCGATACTGGCGCCGCCCCGGCTGATGGGCGCGCCACGCTCGCCAGCCACGGCCCGGGCCAGTTCACCCAGCGCCGCTGCCGTGGCCGCGGCAGCGGCGGGCGCCAGCAGCGAATGCAGGCTGAGCGACGGGGCAGGCTCCGCGGCCGGTACGTCGACCATGACGGGTGCCGGCTCCGGCTCCGGCTCCGGCGGGGGGGCGGCCTGCTGGAGCGGAGGATGAGCGGGTGGAGCCACCAGCATCGCTTCCGTCAGGTCCAGCGGCGTGGGCGCGGGAACCGCCTTTTCGTCTTCGCTCAGTATCTCCCGGATCGAGGCCAGGATATCCTCCATGGAAGGGTCTGGGATGTTGGTCTCTCGGGCGGTCATCTCAGCGCGGCCCCTGCTCGTCGGAGACATCCCCTGTTCCGAACCATTTGCCGCGGACGGCGCGGTAGTAGCGTTCCATGTCATAGAGCGGCACCGGCAGCGCCAGATCACGCGCCGTCAGCCGGCCCACCGCGCCCGCCAGCGAGTAGCTGCCCGTCACCACAT
>JAQGHX010000117.1 GCA_028288745.1 Roseomonas sp.
CCGCTCGCCTGCTCTCTTATCTGCTCAACGCACTTCAGGACCGGTTTTGAAAAGCGCTATTTTAAAAGGCTCTATAAGCGCGGCTGAGTATTCTGACGGCCGGAATAATCCCAACCGTATCCAGGTCCACGTACTATGGTCCGGGCCGCGCCCGATGCCCCCCCTGCACCGGTGCCGATGCCATCGCCCGCCAGCAACTGGCCGCCATCACCAGCAGCATCGCCCGGCTGCAATCGTTGCGGGCGGAGTTGGAACGGATGCTGGAAGCCCATGGCCATACGATCGGCCGGTGCCGGGTCATCGAGATCCTGGGCCAGGCCAGCCATGCCCATGGCCTGGGCCCCACCCATGGCCGGCGCCATTACGACGGCCCGCATATTGATTCCCTGTAATCAAACGCTCATCTGAAAGGGCATGATCAACGCCAAATCCCTCTTCGACCGTTTCCTCGGCCCCGGCAGCAGCGGGGCTGGCCAACTCGGCTCGCTGCTCGGGCAAGTGACAGGCGGCGGCGCACCATTGGCCGGCCGTGGCCCGGCCGGGCGGCCGGGCGGCATTCCCGCCGGCTTCCTGGGCGGTGCCGCCAGCGGCGGGCTGCTCGGCCTCCTGCTCGGTGGCCGAAAGAAAGGCCTGGGCGGGCTGATGAGCCATGGCGGCGCGGCGGCGCTCGGGGCCCTGGCCCACCGGGCCTACCAGAACTGGCAGCAGGGGCAGGCGCCCGCCAGCGCGCCCATCGCCACGGCGCGGGACGCCGAGGCCGTGGCCCCCGGCTTCCAGCTTTCCGGGACCCCCGCCGCCGACGGGCAGCCCTTCGAGCTGGCGCTGGTGCGCGCCATGATCGGAGCCGCCAAGGCCGACGGCCATATCGACGCTGAGGAACAGCGCGCGATCTTCGCCCAGGTCGAGGAGGCCGGGCTGGACGCCGAAGCCAAGGCCTTCGTGTTCGACGCGCTGTCGCAGCCCACCGACCTCGGCGCTATCGCCGCCAGTGCCGGCACGCAGGAACAGGCCGCCGAACTCTACCTCGCCACCCGCTTGGCCATCGATGTCGACGAGCCGGCCGAGCGTGCTTACCTGGACGCGCTGGCGCACCGGCTGAAGCTGCCGCCGGATCTGGTGGCGCATCTCTCCGCCCAGGGCACGGCGGCGCTGGAGGGCAAGGCCCTGGCCGGCTGAGCCGGCTGGCGGGCCGGCGCGGCCTCTGTCATGGTTCGCGTTATCCTGATGGAGCGCGCGCCGCGATGAACGACCTGCCCCCGGCCCCGCAGCCCGATGCCGAAGTGGCTGAAGCCCAGGCGGCTTTCCGTGCGCGCGGCCTGACCAATGGCGACGTGCTGACCCAGCCCGTCGCCGAGGCCCGCGCCGTCACCTACGCCTACCAGGCCTTCCTGAACGAGGGCGGCCCTGCCGCCGAAGTCACGGAACACCTGCTGCCCACGGTGCCGCCCGTGCCGGTGCGGCTCTATCGCCCCGGGGGCAGCACCGGCCCGCTGCCGGTGTACCTGCATGTGCATGGCGGCGGCTTCGCTATCGGCGACATCAACTCGCTGGATCGCTGGAAGCGCGAGATCGCCGACGAGGCCGGTATTGTCGTCGCCGGGCTGCAATACGCGCTCTCGCCCGAACACGCCTATCCCACCGCGCTGGACCAGGTGCTGGCGGTCCTGCGCTGGCTGAGGGCCGAGGGCGCCATGCTGGGCATCGATCCTGCGCGCATCGGCATCGGCGGGGATTCTGCCGGTGGCAACCTGGCGCTTTCGGCCCTGCTGCGGCTACGCGATGCGGGCGAGGCGCTGCCGCGCTTCGGCGCCATCATCTACGGGATGCTGTCCACCGACCACGGCACGGCCTCGCATCGTGAGCTGGGCAGCGGGCGGTACGGATTGTCGACGGAAAAGCTCGCCTGGTTCTGGTCGCATTATCTGCCGGACACCACGCGCCGCGACGATTCCGGCGCGGCGCCGCTGAGCGCCAGCCTCGAAGGCCTGCCGCCCCTGCTGCTGCTGGCCGCGGCGCTGGACCCGTTGCTGGACGACACGCTGGCGCTGGACCGCCGCCTGAACGAGGCCGGCATCCCGCATGACACCAAGATCTATTCCGGCATGTTGCACGGCTTCATCGGCCAGACCGCGCTGCTGACCAAGGCGCGGGAGGCGCGGGGCGACGTGGTGGCCGCCATCGGGCGGTACCTGGCGTAAGACCTTCTCCAGCGGGCCGGGGCAGGCAACTCCCCTCCCCTGGCGTTTCCGTCAGTTCCACGAAGGCTTGTTGCCGTGCGATACGTCCGGCGTGCCGCGGAACAGCGACATGTGGGTATGCGTCGCCACCCAGGGCGCGCCCACCGCCGCGCGGGCAAAGGAGCAGGTGGCGCGGCCTTTGCGGTCGAAGGGTGCACCGTCGGTGCCGCAGCCGGTGGAATCCCACACCCCGAGCCCCACCGCGTAGAGCCTGTCTGGCGAGACCAGCGCCTGCACATCGTCCAGCCGCCAGGTGAAGCCGTCGATGGTGGGCCAGACCTTGCGCCACTGGCTGGCCTCGGCATTGTCGCGGCCAAAGAGGAAATTGCTGAAGGTGCCGAAAGCGATGAAATCCTCGGCGAAGAGAGGACGCGCGGCGGCGAAGTCGACCGCCTGCACGTGTTGCGACAACTGGAGGAACCAGTCGCGCACCAGGGCATGGTCCTGCGCGTCGACGGGGGCGGTAGCCTGGATGGTCATGGCGTTGTCCTGCGAACGTGGCTTATTGCGGCTCGGATTTAGCGATGCGAAGCAGTTCCGCGCTGCGGCTGACATCCAGCGCGATCGCGGCGTCCATCTGCGGAATGGTCTCCCGCACCGGCTCGAAGCCCTGGCCGGCGAGGCGCTGCACCATAGCCGGCTCGTGCAGCCCCTCGACGATAATGGCGTTGATGCGCTCAGCGATCTCGCGCGGCAGGCCACGGGGGGGCAGACGCCATACCAGGAATAGAATTCGAAGCCCGGCAAGCCGGATTCCGCCAGCGTCGGCAGTTCCGCCGCCAGATCGGTACGGGTGGGAGTGGCGATGCCGAGCCCCTTCAGCTGGCCGCCGCGGAGCATCGGCAGCGTCGCCAGCACGGGTCGAACATCAGCTGCACATTGCCCGCCGCAACGTCGGTCAGCGGGGGGCGGAGCCGCGATAGGGCACCACCTCAATCCCGGTGCCGGCGGCGCGGTTGAATTCGATGCTGGCGAGATGCCCGGCGGCGCCCAGCGAGGAGGTGGCGAAGGACCATTTGCCCGGCTCGGCCTTCGCGGCCGCGATCACCTCGGCCACGCTGCCATAGGGCAGGCGCGGGTCCATCACCAGCACGCAGGGGCCGCGCGCGGTGCGGGCGAGCGGCAGGAATCGCCCACCGGATCATAGGGCACGCTCTTCATGACATATTTTGCCCTCGGGTGGATCGAGGCCGACCCCATGATGGTATAGCCATCGGCGGGCGCCTGCAGCAGCAGCTGGCCGCCCAGCGTGCCGCTGCCGCCCGGCCGGTTCTCCACCACGACGCTGACGCCCAGCTTCTCCTGCAACTTCAGCGCGGCCAGGCGCGCCGTCGCGGCGCCGGGGGTGTAGGGG
>JAQGHX010000156.1 GCA_028288745.1 Roseomonas sp.
CGGGCGATCTCAGCCCGGACGGCTGGTGTGGCACGGGCATTCGGGTGGATCCGGTGCATGGCTCACCTCCGTCCCAGGACAGCGCGCGGCAGGCGCTCGAACCGACGCCGGTAGTCTACGAGGGCCAACCCCACCCGATCCCAACAATGTCCTGCGACCAGACAGGTAGACAGAGCAGCACTTATTCTCGCCCTTGCGTCCTACGGTCCCGTCACTCTCCCGCGAGCGCCCGGCATACCTCCAGGAGATCTCGCACAAGCTCCTCGCGCCGTGTCTCTACCATCTCGCGTCCTCCGCCCAGGCCAATGGCTAATGGTGGCTGGTCCCGCAACGGCGGCAGCGGCATGGACAGCACGCTCTGTCCCGGCACCATCGAGCCTCCACTTTCCGTCCAGCCCCGTGCATGGCTGGCACGCAAATCGGCCATGAAGGCGCCGAGTTGTGGCCGCAGCGCCGCTTCCGGCTCCTCCGCATTGGCGCGGCGCAGTAGCCGGGCGACCTCCTCCTCTGGCTTCAGCATCAAGAGTGCTTTGCCCACCGCGGCGCGGGTGATGGGGCGCAGCATGCCGGCATGCATCCGTTCCTCGTCCGGCACGTTGGGGCGGCGCAGCACCAGGATGTATTGTACATGTGCCTGGCGCTGCAGGCCGATCAGCACGGTCATATCAGTGCGGGTGCGCAGCTCTTCCATCAGCCGCAGCAGGCTGCCTTCGCCCAGCAACCGGTCTTGCAGCCAGCCGCCCAGCAGCATCACGCGCAGAGTCGGCCGGTAGCGCCGGTCTGCGGGGTTCTGTTCGAGGTAGCCCAGCCGCGCCAGCCCCGCGAGCAGCACGGAGGTACTGGATAGCGGCGCGCCGAGATGCCGCGCCAACTCGCTGACACCGGCGGCGCGGTGCGTCTCGGCGAAATATTCCAGCACCTCGATGGTGCGGCGGGCGGATTTGACTGCGATGCCTCCCAGGTTGCCCAAAAAGCGCTCCTCTACAACTTCACATATGTGAAGGTACGGCAGCCTAATCCCGTGCCTAGAATGCGGCAACAGCTCCGCGGGCGAACGCGGTGCGCGATAAGGGGGAACTGCTCAGCATGATCATGACAAAACGACCTGTTGGCCGCCGCATGGTGCTCGGCGCCGGGATCGCCGCGCTTGGACTGGTCAGCCCGAATATCGCCCGCGCGGATTTCCCGGACCGGCCTATCCGGCTGATCGTGCCTTATGGAGCCGGGGGGCAGACCGACATCGTCTCGCGCTTGCTCGCCGAAGCGATGAGTCAGCGCCTGGGGCAGCAACTGCTGGTCGATAACCGCCCCGGTGCGGCCAGCAATATCGCTGCCGAAATGACGGCGCGCGCGCCGGCCGATGGCTATACGATCATGGTCGGCTCCACCGGCCCCTTGGGCGGTGTGAATGCCGCGCTCTACAAGAACCCCGGCTACGATTGGCAGACGGATTTCGCGCCGATCGGGCTGTTCTGCACCACGCCGAATGTGTTGCTGATCAATACTGCTGAGATTCCCGTGAAGACTTTGCCAGAATTCATAGAATTCGTGAAGGCAAGGCCCAATCAACTCAACTTTGCATCCTCGGGCATTGGTGCCAGCACGCACCTGTCAATGGAGCTGCTGCTGGAGCGCGCCGGACTGAAGATGGTGCATGTGCCCTATCGCCAGAGCACCCAGGGCATGGCCGATCTGCTGGCAGGGCGCGTGCAGGCGCGCACGCTTGGCCTGCCTGAGGCCGAACCGATCAAGGGCGACCGGCGCGTGCGCGCGCTGGCGGTGACCAGCCCCGGGCGCAGCCCCAACTGGCCGGACGTGCAGGCCGTGGCGGAGACGCTGCCGGGCTTCATTGGCGTCAATGAATTCGGCCTGGCCGCGCCAGCGCGAACGCCACCGGAGATCATCGCGCGCTTCAACAAAGCGATGAACGAAGCGCTGGAAAGCCCAACGCTGCTGGCAGGCTTCCAGCGCGTCGGCGCGGAGACAGCGAAACCCAATTCGCCCGAAGACTTCAGCGCCTATCTACGCAGCGGCGGCGCGGTCTGGACCGGCCTGATCCAGCGCCTGGGACTGTCGGCAGAATGAGCGCCGCTGAAGATATCGCCGCCGCCATGCCCGAATTGGAAAGCTGGGTCGGCCGCTCCCGCCTGGTGCCAGAGGAGATCGCTCTCTCCGCGGTGCAGCGCGCCGCCGCGACCTTTGACCTGGACCCCGATGGCTTTAAGCCGGGCGATGAATTGCCGCGGCACTGGTACAGTCTGTTCTTCGCGGATATGCCCCGGCAATCGGTGATTGGCCAGGATGGCCATCCGAAGAAGGGTACCTTCCTCCCCCCGATCCCGCTGCCGCGCCGCATGGGTGCCGGGCGGCGCGTGCGGCTGATGGGCAGCCTGCGCGTCGGCGACGATGCCACCAAGAAGGTCGAGGTCGCGGCCATCACGCCCAAGGCCGCACGCACGGGGCAAATCGTCGTGCTGACCATGCGCCACACCATCATGGCGCGCGGCGAGACTCTGGCAGTCGACGAATTCGACGCGGTCTATCGCGAGGGTATCGTGCCGGGCGCCGCCAGCAAGACCTCGCCGCCAGTCGTCGCAGCGGTGGATTCGGCATGGAAAGACACGGTCTTTCTCGACCCGGTGTTGGTCTTTCGCTATGGCGCAATCACCTGGAACGCGCACCGTATCCACTACGATGCCGATTACTGCCGTAGCGAGGAGGGTTATCCCGCTGTCGTGCAGAATGGCGGGTTGACCATGCATCTGCTGCTGGATGCCGCGTTGCGTCACGCGCCCGGCAGACCGATTTCCTATACTGCGCGGCTGGCGCGGCCGCTTTTCGTCGGTGACAGCGTGACCTTCCACGGCGCGGCGCCCGAAGGCCGCACGATGCGCGCGTGGGCGGTCGATAAGGACGGGCTGCTGGCCGCCGAGATGACGCTTGAGGCCGAGGCATGAGCGGCGGACCGCTGGAAGGCGTGCGCGTGATCGACCTCACCTCAGTGGTGGTGGGGCCGATCTGCACGCGCACGCTCGCCGATCAGGGTGCCCAGGTGATCAAGGTCGAGCCACCCGGCGGCGACCTGCTGCGCACCATGGCGCATGGCAGCCGCAATCCTGGCATGTCCGGTAAGTTCATCAACTTCAACCGCAACAAGCAATCGGTCTGCCTGGACCTCAAGCAGCCTGAGGGCATGGCGGCGATGCAGCGCCTGCTGGCGGATGCGGATGTCTTCGTCAGCAATGTGCGCCCGGTGGCACTGGAGCGGCTGGGGCTGGACCAGGCCAGCCTGCGGCGCACCAATCCGAAGTTGATCTATTGCGGCATCCTCGCTTTCGGCAGCGCCGGCCGCTATGCCAACCGCCCCGCCTATGACCCCATCATCCAGAGTTTGTCCGGCGTCGCCGCGACCTTCGAGCGCGCCACCGGCGAGCCGCGCTTCGTGCCGATGGTCATGACCGACCACATCACTGGCCTGATCGCTGCGCAGAGCATCGGCTTCGCCCTGTTCCGCCGCGCCCGTACCGGCCAGGGCGAAGCCATCGAAGTCCCCATGTTCGAGAATATGGCGAGCTTCGTGATGAGCGAGCATATGGGCCCAGCGACCTTTGACCCGCCCGTCGGCCCCACCGGCGACAACCGCCTGCTGAGCCCGGATTATCGCCCCTTGGCAACCAAGGATGGCTACATCACCGTCGGCCCGAACACCAATGCGCAGGCATTCGCTTTTTTCGATGCGATCGGGCGGCCTGAGCTGAAGCATGATCCCCGGTTCGATACGGCTGCCGTGCGCAGCGCCAATGCCGCCGAGTACTTCGTCGTCCGCGCCGAAGGCCTAGCGCAGCGCACGACCGATGAATGGCTGGAGATCCTGGGCAAGCTCGACGTGCCTGCGGCGCGCTACAACACGCTGGAGGATCTGATGATTGATCCGCATCTGCAGGATGCCGGTTTTTTTAAGCCAGAAGACCACCCCACCGAAGGCCGCATCCTCCGCACCCGGACACCCAACCAGTTCAGCGGCGGCATGCGTGAGGACGAATTGCCGGCCCCCCGCCTGGGCGAAAACACGCGCGAGGTGCTGCGCTACCTTGGCTACACGGAAGCCGAACTCGACCGCTTAATGGCCAAGGGCGCAATCGCTGAACCAGTCCGCGCAGCAGGGGCCGCGGCATGATCCGCCCGCAGCCGGCTTGGCGTTCCCTGCTCTTTGTCCCCGTCACGGCGGAACGTTTCATCGCCAAGGCCCATACGCGAGGCGCCGATGGCATCATCCTCGACCTTGAGGACGCGATCCTGCCCGCGGATAAGGCTGAGGCACGCGCTGCGATCGCCGCCGCCGTGCCGCGCGTGGCGCAAGGTGGCGCCGATGTCGTGGTGCGAATCAACCGGCCGCTGGAACTCGCAGTCCCGGATATCGAAGCCGCCGTCAGGCCCGGTGTTGCCGCGTTGATGCTGCCTAAGGTTATGGGCCCGGAACATATCCGCCTTCTGTCGGAACTGGTCGCCACGCGAGAGGCCACGATGGGCATGAAGATCGGCCATACCCGCTTCATCGCCCTGATCGAAACGCCCGATGCCTTGCCGCATCTCTTCGCCATCGCCGCCGCCGATCCTCGTATGGCCGCGATGTCCGTCGGCGGCGAGGATATGGCGACCGAGCTGGGCGCAGTCCCCTCGCCGGATTCGATGTATGTCTGGGCCATGCAGGGTCTGGCCGCGTCGCGCGCGGCTGGCATCCTGCCGATGGGATCGATGAGTAACTTTGCCCAGATCAACGACCTGGAAAGTTACCGTGCCGGGCTGAAACGCGGGAAGGGGCTGGGCTTCGCAACCGCCTCCTGCATCCACCCCTTGCATGTGCCGGTCATCAACGAGGAATACGGCGCCTCCGCGGAGGAGATCGGCCGCGCGAAGCGCCTGCTCGCCGCTTTCGATGCGGCCATGGCGCAAGGCTTGGGCGCGGTGGCCTTCGAAGGAAGCATGATCGATTTACCAGTCGTCAATCGTGCACGAAAGCTCTTGGCCCAGGCGGCAGCTTGGCGGTGATGTAGCGGCCATGACGCCAGACGCGCCGGGTTGAGGATTCACGGTTTTTCTGTGCAGCATTCCGAAAAATCGATGAGGAAATGCCTGCATGAAAATTCTGACCGACGGTCTGCGCTTTCCCGAAGGCCCGGTTGCGATGCCCGACGGCAGCATCGCACTGGTGGAGATTGAGGCGCAACGCATCACCAGCGTGGCGCCAGATGGCAGCAAGTCCACCATCGCCGATGTGCCCGGCGGGCCGAATGGCCTTGCATTAGGACCCGACGGGCTTTTCTTCCTCTGCAACAACGGCGGCTTCGCCTTCACCGAGAACGACGGATATCTCCGCCCTTCCGGCCAGGCGACCGACTATGAGACCGGCAGGATCGAAACAGTCGATCCCAGGACCGGTGACATAAAGCGCCTCTACGACCGTGTCGGCGAGCACAGGCTCAAGGGCCCGAACGACCTGATGTTCGACGGGCAGGAAGGCTTTTGGTTCAGCGACCTCGGCAAGTCCCGCCCGCGAGACCG
>JAQGHX010000161.1 GCA_028288745.1 Roseomonas sp.
GCGATGGACTGGAAAGAGCCGCCCTTGTCGCGCGCCGCCACCATGTCGCGCATCGCCTGCATGCCGACGCGCTTCACCGCCGCCAGCGCGAAACGGATGGCCTGCTTGCCATCCTCCTGGTCCTCCACCTTAAAATCGGCGGCGGAGCGGTTGACGTCCGGCGGCAGGATGCGGATGCCGACGCGCGACGCCTCCTGCATGTGGTTCGCCAGCTTATCCGTCTTGTCGAGGTCGAGCGTCATCGAGGCAGCAAGGAAAGCAACTGGGTGGTTAGCTTTCAAATAAGCCGTATGGTAGGCCACCAGCGCATAAGCGGCCGCGTGCGACTTGTTGAACCCGTATTCGGCGAACTTTTCCATCATGTCGAAGATCTCGCCGGCCTTGTCGTCCGGCACGCCGTTCTTCACGGCGCCGTCGACGAAGATCTTGCGCTGCGCCTGCATTTCCGAGCGGATTTTCTTGCCCATGGCGCGGCGCAGCAAGTCGGCGCCGCCGAGGGAATACCCGGCGACATCCTGGCTGATCTGCATCACCTGCTCCTGGTAGACCAGGATGCCGTAGGTCTCCTCCACCAGGTGGCGCATGGAGGGGTGGACCGGCTCCCATTTCTCGCCATGCTTGCGGGCGCAGTAGGCGGGGATGTTGGCCATCGGCCCCGGCCGGTACAGCGAGACGGCGGCGATCAGGTCCTCGAACCGGTCGGGCCGCATCATGCGGAGGCACTCCCGCATCCCCTGCCCTTCGAACTGGAACACGCCGGCCGAGTCACCCTTGGCCAGCATGTCGTAGGTGGGCTTGTCGTCCAGCGGCAGGGTGGCGAGGTCGATGGTGACGCCCTGCTCCGCCAGGATCTCCACCGCGCGCTGCAACACCGTCAGCGTCTTCAGGCCAAGGAAGTCGAATTTCACGAGCGACGCGTTCTCGACGTATTTCATCGAATACTGCGTCACCAGCATGTCGGAGCGTGGATCGCGGTACAGCGCCACGGTGTCGATCAGCGGCTTGCGCCCGATCACCACGCCCGCCGCGTGAGTGGAGGCGTTGCGGTACAGGCCTTCCAGCACCAGGGCCGTGACCATCAGCCGGTCCACCATTTCGTCGGAGCGCATCTCCTGCAACCGGGGCTCGCCATCCAGCGCCTGCTGCAGCGTCACCGGCTTGGCCGGGTTGAACGGGATGAGTTCCGCGATGCGGTTCACCTGCCCATAGGGCATACCCATGACGCGCCCGACATCGCGCACCACCGCCTTGGCCTGCAACCGGCCGAAGGTGATGATCTGCGCGACGCGGTCATGGCCGTATTCGTTGCGGACGTAGTTGATGACCTCGTCGCGCCGGTCCTGGCAGAAGTCGATGTCGAAATCCGGCATCGAGACGCGTTCTGGATTCAGGAAGCGCTCGAACAGCAACCCGAAGCGCAGCGGGTCGAGATCCGTGATCAGCAGCGCCCAGGCGGCGACGGAACCCGCGCCCGAACCGCGCCCCGGCCCCACCGGAATTCCCTGTTCCTTCGCCCATTGAATGAAATCCGCGACGATCAGGAAGTACCCCGCGAAGCCCATCTTCTCGATGACATCCAGCTCGAAGGCCAGGCGCTCGCGATAGACCTCCCGCTCCGTCGTTCCCTGCACGTCAAGGCGCTGTTCCAGCCCCTTCTGCGCCATGTCGCGCACTGTCTCGGCCTCGCTCATGCCGGGCTGCACCTTGGGGCAGAGCGGCAGCTCGGGCTTGCGGTTCTCCGCCATGATGGCGCAACGGCGGGCGATGGCGAGGGTGTTGTCGCAGGCTTCCGGCAGGTCGTGGAACAGCTTGCGCATGGCGGCCGCCGACTTGAAGTAATGCTCCGGCGTCAGGCGGCGGCGGTCAGGTTCCGCCAGCGTGCGGCCCTCGGCGATGCAGAGCAGCGCGTCATGCGCCTCATACATCTCCGTCTTCGCGAAATAGACGTCGTTGGCGGCGACGATCGGCAGGCCGGCGGCATCGGCCAGGGCCAGCATCGCCGGGTCCAGCCCGCGCTCGATCGCGAGGCCGTGGCGGTTCAGCTCCACCGCGAGGCGGTCGCCGAAGCTTTCCTTCAGCGCATCCAGCAGATGGGCCGCGGCGTCGCGGCGGCCTTCCAGCAGCAGCCGCCCCAGCGGGCCGAAGGTGCCGCCGGTCAGCAGGAACACCCCTTCCGCATGGCCGCGCAACAGGTCCAGCGTGATGGTCGGCTTGCCGGAAGGGTCGTCCCGCAGGTAGCCGTGCGAGGAAAGCCGCTGGACGTTCTCCAGCCCCTGCGCGTTCATCGCCAGCACCACCACCGGGTCGGGCGCCAGCCGCGCCACTTCCGGCCGGTCGTCGCTGGCGGCACGGGTCAGGTTCAACTGGCAGCCGATGATGGGCTGCACGCCCTTGCCGGAGCAGTACTGGGAGAATTCCAGCGCGCCGAACATATTGGCGGTGTCGGTCAGCGCCAGCGCCGGCATGCCGGATTCCCGGGCCAGCGCCGCCAGCTTGTCGATTTTGATGGCGCCCTCGGCGAGGGAATAAGCGGAGTGGGTGTGCAGATGGACGAAGGAGCCGGACATGGGAGCGATATAGCACGCCCCCTGCCCGGCTTCACGCCTTCAGGCGGGCACAATGCGCCCCTCGCGCAGCGTCACCACCCGGTCCATGCGGCTGGCGAGATCCGGATTATGCGTCGCGATCAGGGCCGCCACCCCCGCCCCACGCACCGCTGCCAGCAATTCGGCGAAGACGAGGTCCGAGGTGCCGACATCCAGATTTCCGGTTGGCTCGTCGGCCAGCAGCAGGCCGGGGCGGTTGGCCAGGGCCCGGCTGATGGCCACGCGCTGCTGCTCGCCGCCCGAGAGCCGGCCGGGCCGGTGCGCTTCCCGCCCCGTCAGGCCGAAGCTGCCCAGCAGTTCATGCGCGCGGGCCTCGGCCGCGGCGCGGGTAGTGCCGATCGCCATCTGCGGCAGCATCACGTTTTCCAGCGCCGTGAATTCCGGCAGCAGGTGATGGAACTGGTAGACGAAGCCGATGGATTTGCCGCGCAAGGATGTGCGGGCATTGTCGGCCAGTCCCACAGTGTCCTGGCCGTCGATCAGCACACCGCCCGCATCGGGCTTTTCCAGCAGCCCGGCCAGATGCAGCAGCGTGGACTTGCCCGTGCCGGAAGGCGCGACCAGCGCCACGATCTCCCCCGCATACAGGTCCAGGTCGGCGCCGCGCAGCACGGGCAGTTCGCCGGCCTCGGTGCGGAAATGGCGGACGGCGCCCGCCAGGCGAAGGCGGGGTTCACTCATTGCGCAGGGCCTCAACCGGGTCGGTCTTGGCGGCGCGCCAGGACGGGTAGAGCGTCGCCAGCAGAGACAGGCCAAGGCCCATCAGCACCACCTGAACCACTTCGTTCGGATTCACCACGGCCGGCAGGCGGGTGAGGAAATAGACCTCGGCATTGAACAGCTCGGTGCCCGTCAGCGCCTGCAAGGCCTGCCGGATACGCTCGATGTTCAGGCAGAAGACGAGACCCAGCGCGAAGCCGATACCGGTGCCGAGCACGCCGATGGAGGTGCCGCAGATCAGGAAGATGCGCATCACCGCGCCACGCGAGGCGCCCATGGTGCGCAGCACCGCGATGTCGCGCCCCTTATCCTTCACCAGCATGATCAGCGAGGAGACGATGTTAAAGGCCGCGACGACGATGATCAGTGTCAGAATCAGGAACATCACGTTCCGCTCCACCTGCACCGCCGCGAAGAAGCTGCTGTTCGAGGCCTGCCAGTCCAGCACGCGGTAGGGCATGGGGGAGAGCGCGCGGGAAATCTCGCGCGTCACCTGGCGGACCTCGTCCGGGTTCTGCGCGAAGATCTCGATCTGGGACACCGCCTCGCGCATCTGGAAATAGGTCTGGGCGGCGGCGAGCGGCAGGAAGACGTAGCCGCTGTCGTATTCGTTCATGCCGGTGTCGAACAGCGCCACGACCGTATAGGCCTTCAGCCGCGGCACCATGCCGATGACGGTGGTGCGGCCCTGCGGCGAGACCATCGTTACCTTGTCACCCAGCCGCACGCGCAGCTTCTGCGCCAGCCGGCTGCCGACGATGATGGCATCGTCGCCCTCGAACTGCGCGAGGTTGCCGGCCTGGATATTGCCAGCCAGGATCGGCCGCGCGCGCAGGTCCCCGGGCCGGATGCCGCGCGCGAAGCCGCCGGTGGCGCCGCCGGAATCGCTGGTCAGCAACACCTGCCCCTCGACCACCGGCGCCGCCGAGACGATGCCCGGCAGCCCGCGCACGCGGGCCAGGATGCTGTCGAAATCCCGCAACCCCCCACCATCGGCGGCATAGATGCCGAGATGCCCGTTCAGGCCCAGGATGCGCCCCAGCAGTTCCTGCCGGAAGCCGTTCATCACCGACATCACGATGATCAGCGTGGCCACGCCCAGCGCGATGCCGACCAGTGAGAAGGTGGCGATAACCGAGACGAAGCGTTCGCCCTTCCGCGCCCGCAGGTAGCGGAAGGCAACCATCCGTTCAAAGGCGCCGAACATGCGGTCAGGGCGCCATGATGCGGTGCAGGGCTTCTTCCAGCGCGACTTCCACCCGTTCGCCGGTGGCACGGCGCTTCAGCTCGATAATGCCGTTGGCGGCGCCGCGCGGGCCGATGATGGCCTGCCAGGGGTAGCCCGCCAGGTCCGCGTCGTTGAACTTCACGCCGGCACGGTCCGGCCGGTCGTCATAGACGGCGTCGCCGGCCAGCGCGGCATAGAGCTTCTCGCTCAGCGCATCGGTCGACAGGTCGCCGGGCTTCAGGTTCAGGATGGCGGTGCGGAACGGCGCCACCGCGTCCGGCCACTTGATGCCGGCCTCGTCGTGGTTGGCCTCGATGATGGCGCCCAGCAGGCGGGAGACGCCAATGCCGTAGCTGCCCATCTGCGGCGTGACAGGCTGGCCGTCCGCGCCCGTGACAGAGAGGCCCATCGCGGCCGAATACTTGGTGCCGAAGAAGAAGATGTGCCCGACCTCGATGCCGCGCGCGGAAACCTGCTCGGCGGCCGGAATGGCGTTCCAGGCGGCCTCGTCATGCATCTCGTCGGTGGCGGCGTAGCGGCTGGTCCAGAAATCCACCGTGGGGTCCAGGCTGCCTTCGTAGTCGGGCTTCTGGGCGAGCACGTCGAAATCCAGCAGGTCCTTGTGCAGGTAGACTTGGCTCTCGCCGGTCTCTGCCAGGATGATGAACTCGTGGGACAGGTCGCCGCCGATCGGGCCAGTATCGGCGCGCATCGGGATGGCCTTCAGGCCCATGCGGGCGAAGGTGCGAAGATAGGCGACGAACATCTTTTTGTAGGAGATGCGGGCGGCCTCGGCATCCAGGTCGAAGGAATAGGCGTCCTTCATCAGGAATTCGCGGCCACGCATCACGCCGAAGCGCGGGCGCACCTCGTCCCGGAACTTCCACTGGATGTGGTAGAGGTTGCGCGGCAGGTCGCGGTAGGACTTGGCGTAGCCCTTGAAGATGTCGGTGACCATTTCCTCGTTGGTCGGGCCGAACAGCATCTCGCGCTCATGGCGGTCGCGGATGCGCAGCATTTCCTTGCCGTAATCGTCGTAGCGGCCGGACTGCTTCCAGAGATCGGCGCTCTGGATCGTTGGCATCAGGATTTCCTGGGCGCCGGCGGCGTCCTGCTCCTCCCGCACGATCTGCTCCACCTTTTTCAGCGCGCGCAGGCCGAGCGGCAGCCAGGCATAGATGCCGGCGCTGGTCTGCCGGATCATGCCGGCACGCAGCATCAGCTTGTGCGAGGCAATGGCGGCCTCGGCGGGGATTTCTTTGAGGGTCGGCAGGAAGGCGCGGGATAGGCGCAAGGGGAAGGCTCCGGTCCAAAGCTTTGGCGCGGAACGTAAGGGGGAATGGGCGCCGATGCCAGGGAGGCCGTTCAGCCCGGGCGGCGCCATGGTGCGCCGCAATAAAAATACGTGCCCGCGCCAGGAAAAGCAACTTTCATCGCTTTTTTCTTGGCAAAGCTGAAGGCAGGGGATAAAAAAAAGGCCGCACCGAGGTGCGGCCTGAGTTTAGGGAGGAAACGCCAGTCACACGGCAGGAAGAGAACCAGCTCCCTTCCTGAGAACAAATGTGACGGTGTACGGCCCAGCCGGCAACGTAAAAACCCTGCGGGAGAGCCAAAAAAACAGGCCCTCAGGCTCATCTGGTTCAATGCGAAGGCACATCACGTCAATGCGGCTCAGTTTTGCCTAATTCGAGGGCATTGCCAACCAGCCATGGCGGAAGCTCAACCAATCGCTCGTCACCAGCGCGTAAATACCACCCCAGACCAGGGTCGCGATCACCGTCGTCCAGATCGCCTTGCGCAGAATCGCAGGGCGCCGGGGCGCGCCGCGCCAGCCCCCGCTGTCCCGCAAGCCTTCCGCGTCCGGCTGAATGCCGAAGGGCAGCACCGCGAACAGCACCGTCCACCAGACCAGGAAATAGACCATCGTTCCCGTGACCCAGCCCATTGTGGCTTTCTCCTTCGCCCGGCCGCGCCAATAGGCCCTTCGGCCCGGCGAGGCCAGAGGCATGGGGGCACCCGCGCCCGATCATGACGAAGCCCGAATGGCACGCGAATGTCCGGAGCCCTTCATATTTCGGCAACGCGCGGCCGCGATGATAAAGCCCATGTTCATTACCCCTACTGCCCACCGTCCCGCCATGCCGCCCGAGACCCTGCGCGGCATGGCGGGCGTCGAAGCCCCCCTGGTCGCGCTGTTTGACACCGCCGAGAATGCCCGCGCCGCCGTACGGTCGACCGGGGCGCGCCTGCTGCGGGACGCCTCGCCCGGCGTGGTGATGGTGGCGCCGGCCAGCGGGTTGCGGGAAAGGCTCTATGCCGCCGGGGCGATGCTGGTGGTGGGCTGAGCGCGCGCCCAGTCCCGGCACTCTCAATCCCGGTACATGTCTTTCGGGAAGCGCCGGTGCAGCCAGAGCCACTCCCCGGGGCGGGCGCGCACCCAGGCCTCGATGCGGGCATTGACCGCCACCATCACGGCATGGACGTCGGCCGCGTGGTCGCCACTCTCAGGCAGGACCAGCGGCGGCTCGACCACCACGCGGAAGCGGGCGGGGCCGATGCGCTGGACATAGGCGGGCACCAGCGGGCAGCGGAAGCGCAGCGCGAATTCCGCCACCGCCGGCGCGGTCATGGCGGGGTGGCCGAAAAAGGGAATGCTCAGGCCCTCGTTCAGCTTCTGGTCCACCACCAGCCCCAGCGCGCCGCCCTGGCTGAGATGACGCAGCGCCTGCCGGGCGCCGCGCGCGCCCTTCGGGAACAGGGGCAGGTCGGCACCGCCCTCGCGCATCCGGCGCACTTCGGCATCCACGAAGGGATTGTCAGGCGCGCGGTAGAGGCTCGCGAGCTGGATGCCGAAGCGCAGGCCGGCGCGCGGCAGCAACTCCCAGTTCGCCAGATGGGCCGAGAACATCACCATGCGGGTGCCGGCGGCTGGCAGGTTCTCCTCCCCCACCAGTTCCCAGCCAGGGCCGGACGCCGTCTCGCGCATCCCGGCCACCAGCGGCATCTCCAGCATGGTGCGGCCGAGATTCTCCCAGGTATCGCGCAGCACCGCCTCCCGCCAAGCCGGGTCGTGCCCGGGAAAGGCCAGAGCCAGGTTGCGGCGGCCGACCGCCGAGACCGGCAGGCGCGGCCCGATCCGCCGCAACATGTTGCCGCCCATAGCCGAGGCGCGTTCCGGCCCCAGCCGGCGTGCCAGGGCGAACAGGCCGCGCACCAGGGCCGCCTCGATCCGTAACCACAGGCGCCGCACGGTGCATCCTTTCCAAGTCCAGCGCCTTCTGCGGCATCGCGGCGGCTCTGGCGACGGGAATTTCGCGCTGCCCTGAAAACCCCTGCCCTTCCCGCGCCCCGGCGGCGCCCCATATCCTGCCCGACAATGCGAACATTACCGGAACCTTTTGCGGGCTGGTTCGCCGCGCGCGGCTGGCGGCCCCGGCCGCACCAGCTCGACATGCTGGCGGCGGCGGAAGCGGGGCAGAGCGCGCTGCTGATCGCGCCCACCGGTGGCGGCAAGACGCTGGCCGGCTTCCTGCCCAGCCTGATCCAGTTGCACCGGGACAACCGCCCTGGCCTGCATACCCTTTATATCTCGCCGCTGAAGGCGCTGGCGGTGGATATCGCCCGCAACCTGACGCTGCCGGCGCAGGAGATGGGCCTGGACCTGCGCATCGAGACGCGCACCGGCGACACCCCCGCCAACCGCCGCGCCCGCCAGCGCGCCGACCCGCCGCAGATCCTGCTGACCACGCCGGAAAGCCTGACCCTGCTGCTCTCCCTGCCCGACGCGGCCGAGATGTTCGGCGGCCTGAGATGCGTGGTGATCGACGAGATCCACGCCCTGGCCGGCACCAAGCGGGGGGACCAGCTGGCGCTCTGCCTCTCGCGGCTCTCCAGCCTGGCGCCGGAGATGCGGCGGGTCGGGCTCTCGGCCACGGTCGCCCATCCGCAGGCCCTGGCCGCCTGGTGCGCGCGCGACGCCGATGCCGGCAGCGTGCGGCTGGTCCGTGCGAAGGGCGGCTCGGCGCCGGCGATCTCCACCCTGCTGCCGGCGGGGCGGCTGCCCTGGGGGGGGCATATGGGGCTGGCCTCGATGCCGGATGTCTATGAGCGCCTGAAGGAAGCCGGCGTCACCATCGTTTTCGTCAACACGCGGGCCCAGTCGGAAATGGTGTTCCAGGCGCTGTGGCGGTTGAACGACGACAACCTGCCGATTGCCCTGCACCACGGCTCCCTGACCGTCGAGCAGAGGCGGAAGGTGGAGGCGGCGATGGCGGATGGCCGGTTGCGCGCCGTGGTCGCCACCGCCTCGCTCGACCTGGGCATCGACTGGGGCGCGGTGGACCAGGTGATCCAGGTCGGCGCCCCCAAGGGCGTGGCGCGGCTGCTGCAGCGCGTGGGCCGCGCCAACCACCGCATGGACGAGGCGTCCCGCGCCATCCTGGTTCCCGCCAACCGCTTCGAGGTCATCGAGTGTCGCGCCGCCATCGAGGCCGTGGCCGCCGGCGAGGTGGATGGCGAGCCGCCCCGGCCCGGCGGGCTGGACGTATTGGCGCAGCACATCCTGGCCATGGCCTGCCACGCCCCCTTCCACCCGGACGACCTCTTCGCCGAGGTGCGCGGCGCCGCGGCCTATGCCGGGCTGACGCGCCGCGACTTTGACGACACGCTGCGCTTCGTGGAGGATGGCGGCTACGCCCTTTCCGGTTACGAGCGCTTCCGCCGGTTGTTCCGCGACAGCGAAGGCATGGTGCATGTGCGGGGGGCCCAGGTCGCCAGGCAGTTGCGGATGAACCTCGGCACCATCGTCGATACGCCCGCGCTCAAGGTTCGGATGCGCGGCGGGCCGGTACTGGGCGAGGTGGAGGAATGGTTCGTCTCCACCTTGCAGCCGGGCGACAATTTCATCTTCGCCGGGCAGGTGCTGCGATATGAGCGGCTGGACCCCACGGCCGTCATCGTCTCGCGCGGGGGCGAGGGCGAGCCGCGCGTGCCGGCCTATGCGGGCAGCAAGCTGCCGCTTTCCACCCACTTGGCGATGCGGGTCCGCGGCATCCTCGCCGATCCCGCGCAGTGGCGCTCGCTGCCGCAGGCGGTGCGCGACTGGCTGGCGATGCAGCGGCTGCGTTCCGAGCTGCCGCCCCTGGAGGGGCTGCTCGTCGAGGTCTTCCCGCGCGGCAACCGCTTCTTCCTGGTAGCCTATTGCTTCGAGGGGCGGCTCGCGCACCAGACGCTGGGCATGCTGGTGACGAAGCGGATGGAGCGCCTCGGCCTCGGCCCGCTCGGTTTCCTTGGCACCGACTATGTGCTGGCGGTCTGGTCGGCCTTCGAGCCGACCGACGTGGAGCATCTCTTCGAGGAAGACCTGCTGGGGGAGGAACTGGAGGAATGGGTGGCGGAAAGCTCCATCCTCCGCCGCACCTTCCGCAACATCGCGACCATCGCCGGGCTGCTGGAGAAGAAGCATCCGGGCCAGGAGAAGTCCGGGCGGCAGATGACGATGAATGCCGACCTGATCTACGACGTGCTACGCAAGCACGAGCCGGACCATATCCTGCTGCGCGCCACGCGGGCCGAGGCGGCGGGGGGCCTGACGGACGTGGCGCGTATCGCCACGCTGCTGGCGCGGGCGCAGGGGCGCATCCGCCTGCGGCGGCTGGAGAAAGTGTCGCCCCTGGCGGTGCCGGCGCTGATCGAGGAAGGCCGCGAATGGGTCTCCGGCACCGCTGAGGACGCGCTGCTGGCCGAGGCCGTGGCCCTGGTGGACGAGGCGACGGAGGGCGAAGAAAGCTTCACCGGCGAAGTGGGCGACGAAACCGGCCACCCGCCACCGCCGGAGCACCCGTTACGGACATCGCGCTCGATGGCCTTCGCGCGGCGCCGGCCGCGCCGATGATATCCCCGGTTGGCGCCTGTCATCGCGGGCAGGCCGCAATGCGGGCTATGACAGCGGCACCCGTTCGGATGGACAGCATGGATAACACCGTCACGTCGCTGGCCCAGCAACTGCTGGACAGTGGCTTCGACCGCTTCACGGAGCGCGAGCAGAGGGTGCTGCTGCAGATCGCGAAGCGGCACCCGGTGGCACGGGACGTGAACCACGCCATCGCCGCCACCGACGGCTTCGGCGACCGGGTGGCGGACCGGGTGGCGCGTTTCGGCGGCTCCTGGGCCTTCATCCTCAGCTTCGTGGGGGCCATGGCGCTCTGGGTCATCGCGAATACCGTGATGCTGACCCGCTACGGCACGCCGTTCGATGCCTATCCCTTCATTTTCCTGAACCTCATCCTGTCGATGGTCGCGGCCTTGCAGGCCCCGCTGATCATGATGTCGCAGAACCGCCAGGCGCAGCGCGACCGGGTCGCGGCGTCGCTGGATTACGAGGTCAACCTGAAGTCGGAGATCGAGATCATGGCCCTGCATGAAAAGCTGGACCGGTTGCGGATCGACCGGCTGGAGGAACTGCTGAAGGCCCAGCAATCCCAGTTGCAGCGCCTGCTGGACAGAGCCGCCCCGCGCCCCGCCGCGCAGCCGGATTCCGTGCCGCCCTGAGCAGCCCGCGCCGCGGCGCATCACTTTCGGCCTTCCCGCACCTCCCTCCCTCCGCTAACCCGTTGTTGAAAATGATCTCCGCACCGTTTCATCTGGCCGGCGAGCGCCTGTTGCTCGACCCTGCCGGCGCCCTGTTCTGGCCGGCGAGGCAGTTGCTGGCGGTCTCCGATCTGCATCTGGAAAAGGGCAGCCACTTCGCCGCACGGGGCCGCTTTGTGCCGCCCTACGACACGCGCGAGACCCTGGCCCGCCTGCAACCGCTGCTGCGGCGCTACAGCCCCGAGCGCATCGTCTTCCTGGGCGACAGCTTCCATGACACCGGCGGGCCGGCGCGGATGCACGCCACCGACCGCTCCACGCTGATGCACCTGCTGGGCAACCGGCTGGTCACCTGGGTACTGGGCAACCACGACCCGGCGGCGCCGGACGGCCTGCCGGGCGAGGCGGTGGAGGAGTTCCATGAGGGGCCGTTCATCTTCCGCCACCAGGGCGTTCCGGGGCGCGAGGCGGGGTTCGAGCTGAGCGGCCATTTCCACCCCAAGGCCAGCCTGCCCACGCGCTGCGGCCCGGTGACGCGCCCCTGCTTCCTGGCGGATGCGCGCCGGGTGATGCTGCCGGCCTTTGGGGCCTATACCGGCGGGCTGGAAATCACGTCCCAGCCCATCGCGGCGTTGTTCCCGCGCGGGGGCCGCGCCTTCCTGCTGGGGCGGGACCGGCTGTACAGCGCGGCGGTGGGGCCGATGAAGCATCTCGCATCGGCTGCGACCAGAATGGCGGATGCGTCGTTACAGGTGTCATGACCGCCTCCCCTTCCCCCGCCATCCTGTGGTTCCGCAACGACCTGAGACTGACCGACAATTCCGCCCTGCACGCCGTGGCCCATGGCCCGGTGCTGCCCGTCTATGTGCTGGACGATGCCGCCGCCGGCCGCTGGGCGGTGGGCGGCGCCGCGCGCTGGTGGCTGCATTACAGCCTGGCCGCCCTGGCCGCTTCCCTGCGGCAAAGGGGCGCGGACCTGCTGCTGCTGGCCGGCAAGGCCGAGGCGCTGATCCCGGCCCTGGCCGCGAAGCTGGGCGCGGCGGAGGTCCATGCCGGTGGCCTGGCCGCCCCCTGGGCCCGTGCGCGCGACGCCGCCATCGGCGACGCCCTGGCGAAGGACGGCCGCGCCCTGTGCCTTCACACCTCCATGCTGACTGACCCGGAGAGGCTGCGGACCGGCCAGGGCAAGCCCTATTCCGTCTATACGCCCTTTGCCAAGGCGGTGATGCGGCTGGGCGACCCGATGCCCGCCATCGCCGCGCCGGACCGGTTGCGGTTCGCGCCCGCCCCGGCCAATGGCCTCGCGCTCGATGCGCTGGGCCTGCTGCCCCGCCCGCCCGTGCCCGACTGGGCCGGTGGCTTCGCTGACTTCTGGCAACCCGGCGAGGCCGGGGCGCAGGCGCGGCTGGAGGAATTCATTGGCGACGCCCTGGCCGAATACCCCATTGGCCGCAACCGGCCGGGCGAGGATGGGTCGTCCCGCCTCTCGCCGCACCTGCACTGGGGCGAGATCTCGCCACGGCAGGTCTGGCGCGCCGTCAGGGCCAGCCAGGCCCCCGCCACCGCCAAGGATACCTACCTGAAGGAGATCATCTGGCGGGAGTTCACCCACAGCACTCTGTGGCACCGGCCGGACCTGCCGGACAGGCCGCTGCACCCGGAATACGCCCATTTCCCCTACCAGCGGAACGCCGGAGCGCAGCGGGCCTGGCAGCAGGGCCTGACCGGCTATCCCATCGTCGATGCCGGCATGCGGCAGCTCTGGCGGCTGGGATGGATGCACAACCGGGTGCGGATGATCGTCGCCAGCGTCTTCATCAAGCACCTGCTGCAACCCTGGCAGGATGGCGAGGCGTGGTTCTGGGACACGCTCGTCGATGCCGACCTCGCCAATAACAGCTTCAACTGGCAGTGGGTGGCCGGGTGCGGCGCCGATGCCTCGCCCTTCTTCCGCATTTTCAACCCCATCCTGCAGGGCGAGAAATTTGACCCGGAGGGCGAGTACGTGCGGCATTTCGTGCCGGAACTCGCCGCGCTGCCGGCGAAGTGGCTGCACCGGCCCTGGGAAGCGCCCGCCAATATCCTGCGCGCCGCCGGCGTGACGCTGGGCGGCAATTATCCCCTGCCGGTTATCGACCACGCAACCGGCCGTGCCCGTGCGCTGGACGCCCTGGCCAGCATGAAGCGGGCGGCCGGATGAACGCGCCCGGCCCCCACAGCCACCTGGCCCATAGCCTCACGCCCTGGCCGTCCCTGGCGCAGTTGCGCGCGGAGTTCAAAGGGCTGCGCGTGGTGGGGGATGTGCATGGCGACGCCAATGCCTTCGCCGCCGCCATCGCCGGTGCGCGGGAGAAGCGGCTGTTCACCCTGCAACTGGGCGACCTGACGGACCGGGGGCCGGACAGTGCCGCCACCCTGCGCATGGCGCTGGGGCTGCTGACCGACCGGCAGGGGCTGTTTCTGCTGGGCAACCATGACCACAAGCTGCGCCGCGCCCTGAGCGGTGCCCTGGTTCGGCCGGACCCCGACGGGCTGGGCGTCACGCTGGACCAGATCACCGCCGCCCCGGATGCCGAGGCGCTGCGCAAGGGTGCCCTGGAAGCCATTGGCAGCGCACCGGCCTGGATGCGGCTGGGGGCCTGGCTGTTCGTCCATGGCGGCTTCCATCCCCGCATGCTGCGCGAGGCGCCGCCCCTGCATGCCGGTAGCAGCAAGCCGGAAGGGCTGGTGCCGCGGGCGCTGTTCGGCCAGGTCACCAGCCGCACCCGCGTCGATGGATACCCGGAGCGCCTGCATAACTGGGTGCACCGCATCCCCTCCGGGATTACTGTCTATTGTGGCCATGAGACGCGCAGTGCCGATGGGCGGCCCTATGTGGCGGTGGCGGCGGCCGGCGGGCGGGCGGTGTTCCTCGACACCGGCGCCGGCAAGGGCGGGCACCTGTCCTGGATCGACCTGCCCTGGTAAGCCGGCACGCCTGAGCAGGCGCCCGTTTTTCATGCCGGCTTCCACCCAGGCTCCTTTGACCGGCGCCCGGCTTTGGGAGAACATCGCGACAACTCGTCGTACAAGGGAGCGCTTCGATGCCGACGGTCACCAATATCGAGGATCTGCGGATCCTGGCCCGCCGCCGCATCCCGCGCGCCATCTTCGACTACGCCGACCGCGGGTCCTATGACGAGGCGACCTACCGCGCCAACCGCGAGGACCTCGCGGCGCTCAAGCTGCGGCAGCGGGTGATGATCGACGTCTCCGAGCGCAGCACCGCCACTACCATGCTGGGCGAGCCGGTCTCGATGCCGGTC
This sequence comes from Roseomonas sp., assembly GCA_028288745.1. Taxonomy (GTDB): domain Bacteria; phylum Pseudomonadota; class Alphaproteobacteria; order Acetobacterales; family Acetobacteraceae; genus Pseudoroseomonas. The sequence goes on from JAQGHX010000161.1 coordinate 14,448, forward strand.
GCCATCGCGCCCACCGGCCTGACGGGATTGTTCCACGCGGATGGCGAGATCCATGGCTGCCGCGCCGCCCATGCCTTCGGCATCCCCTTCACGCTGTCCACCATGTCGATCTGCTCGATCGAGGATGTGGCGGCGGCGGTGGACAAGCCCTTCTGGTTCCAGCTCTACGTCATGCGCGACCGTGGCTTCAGCCGGTCGCTGGTCGAGCGCGCCATCGCGGCCAGATGCTCCGCCCTGGTGCTGACGCTGGACCTGCAGATCCAGGGGCAGCGGCACCAGGACATCAAGAACGGCCTGGCGGTGCCGCCCAAGCTGACGCTGAAGAACATGCTGGACGTCGCCACCAAGCCCCGCTGGGCGCTGGAGGTGCTGCGGGGCAAGCGCAAGACCTTCGGCAACCTCACCAATGCGCCCACGGGCGGTGGCGGGATCACGACCCTGTCGCACTGGATCGCCGGGCAGTTCGACCCGTCCCTCTCCTGGAAGGATGTCGCCTGGATCCGTTCGATCTGGCCGGGCAAGCTGATCCTGAAGGGCGTGCTGGACGTGGACGATGCCCGCATCGCCGCTGATTGCGGGGCGGATGCCATGGTGGTTTCCAACCATGGCGGGCGGCAACTGGATGGCGCGCCGTCCTCCATCTCCGTCCTCCCGGCAATCGTGGATGCGGTGGGCGACAAGACCGAGATCATGTTCGATGGCGGCGTACGCTCCGGCCAGGACGTGCTGAAGGCACTGGCAATGGGCGCGAAGAGTTGCATGATCGGCAAGGCGTGGCTCTACGGCCTGGCCGCCGGCGGCCAGGCGGGCGTCACCCAGGCGCTGGAGATCATCCGCAAGGAACTGGATGTCAGCATGGCGCTGACCGGCACGCGGGATGTGCGGGAGGTCACGGCCGATGTGCTGCACGCCCCCCGCCATGGCGACGTCGCGCGCCCCGCCGGATCCCGCCTGAACGCCGCCGAGTAAGGCGCCGCCACCGTGACGCCGGGGTGACGCGCAATTGTCACGCCGGCGTTGCTCGCCCCCGTTACAGCCGCCATGCGGTGTGCCACAATGCTCAGATGCGGCAATTGCTTCTGCTGCGGCATGCCAAATCGTCCTGGGACGATCCCGACATGCCGGACCATGCCCGCCCGTTGAACGCACGCGGCAAGCGCGCGGCCGCCGTGATGGCGGCGGTGATGCGCGACCTCGGCCTCGCACCCGATATCGTCCTCGTCTCCTCCGCCCGGCGGACGTTACAGACCCTGGAAGCCATGTCGCCCCTGCCCGACAGCCCGATGGTCGAGCCGATGGACGACCTCTACCTCGCCCCCTGGCAGCGCCTGCTGGACATCCTGCGCACGGCGCCCGAGACTGCGCGCAGCGTATTGCTCATCGCGCATAATCCCGGCCTGCACGATCTGGCGCTGGAACTGACTGGCTCCGCCGCCATGGCCAGGGGCTCGGCCCCGGGTACGAGGCGGCTGGCCGGCGGGTACCCCACCGCGGCACTGGCCGAGTTCTCGGTCGCGCAATCCTGGCGGTCCCTGGAACCGGGGCAGGGTCGCCTGATCCGCTTCATCGCCCCGAACGACCTGCCCGAGATGGCGGCGTGAACCGGAGATCATGAGCGACACAGCCCCCGAGCCGGACCCGGCCACAACCCCGGCGGCAGAGCCCGGCCCGCCCCCGTCACCAGAACATCCGCTGGCGGCAGAGCACCCGCTGGCGCTGGAGATCGCGCTCGACCCGGCCGAGGTGCCCGCGCTCTGGCGCCACCCCGCCCTGGCGCGGGAGACCGGAACCAAGCCGCGCGGCCTGGCGGATGAATGCATCTGGCTGGATACCGCCGGGGGCCATCTGGCACGGCTCGGCGAGGCGCTGGAAGTTCCCCGCAAGGGCCCTCGGCGCCACCTCGCCTCCCTGCCACCCCCGGGTTTCTCCCTGCCGGGCGCCGCGCCCGTGACCCTCGGCGAACTCACGGCGGATGAAGTGCCCCCGGCGGTGAAGGACGAGGTGCTGCTGCCCATCGCCGCCTTCACGGGGCGCCGGGTGGAAGCCACCTGCGGCGCGCTGCGGCTGGAGCTGCGGCACGGAAACCTGCGCTGCGTCGCCGGCGAGGCCCCGGTGGCACGGCTTTATCTCTCGGGCCCGGCGTCCGAGGTACTGGCTTTGTCCGGCGCCCTGGCGCGCGACCTGCGGCTGTTGCCCACCGCCGCCGGGTTGGCGGAGACCGCCCGCGCCCTGTCCCGCCAGGAAAGGCCCCGTCCCCGCCGTCTCGGCGCGCCCGATATCGGCGCGGTGGAAACGGTGGAGGCCGCGCTCGCCTTCGCCATCGCGCACCTGACGGAAGTCCTGCTGGTGCATGCGCCCCGCGCCCGGCCGGAACTCGGCCCGGAAGGCGTGCACCAGTGCCGGGTCGCGGCCCGGCGGCTGCGGTCCTGTCTGAAGCAGTTCCGCCCCGTGGTGGACGGCAGCGAGTTGCGCGCCCTCGACGCGCAACTGGGCGATTTCGCCCGTGCGCTGGGCGAGGCCCGCGACCTGGACGTGTTCCTGCTCAACCTGGGCGCCGAGCTGGCAGCATCGGCCGGGGTGGCGGACCGCCGTGTGGCCGGCCTGCTGCGCACGGCGCGGGCACGGCGGGAAGCCGCCTACACGGCGCTCCGCGTGATGCTGGACGGTCCGGAATTCCGCCGGCTGATCTGGTCCGCCACACGGCTCGCGGCCTTGCGGACCTGGGGGTCGGAGGCTCCGGCAACCGACGATGCGCCGCTGCGCCCCTTTGCCCGGGCGGTGCTGGCGCGGCGCTGGCGCCGCCTGCTGAAGCGCGGCGCGGATATCGAGGATCAGCCCGCCGAGTCGCTGCACGAGTTGCGGCTGGATGCCAAACGCCTGCGCTACGCTGCCGAGCTTTTTGCGCCGCTTTGGCCGGGCAAGGCGGCAAAGCGCTTCCTGCGGCGGCTCTCCGCGGTGCAGGACGCGCTCGGGGTGGCCAACGACACGCATGTGGCCCGGGTTCTGGTCGCCAGCCTGGGTGGGCGCGGCGGTGCGGGCGCCTGGGCGATCGGGCTGGCCGAGGGATTCGCCCTGGCCCATGGCGCCGGGGCCCGCGGCAAGGCGCTGTCCGCCTGGAAGCGGCTGGACCATACCGACCCGTTCTGGACGGATTAGCCATACGTAAGCGTAACAGGACATATCATCGCTTGAACCGCCCCCTCGCCCTGGTTTAACGCTTCGCCACGTGTCCCAGAAACGCCGCATCTTCCGCTCTTCTTACTCGACCCCCAGCCGGTGGCGCGGGGCGCTGTGGTGCGTTCTGTTCTCTTTCGCCGGAATCTCGCTGGTGGGGCTCGGGCTGCCAGCCAATCTTTTCGGCTCCGCGCCCCATGAGCAGGACTGGGCCGCCACCGCGCAATCCGTGCGCGTGCTGGACGGCGACACGCTGCTGCTGGGCGAGCGCACGCTGCGCCTGACCGGCCTGCTATCCCCACAACGGGGGCAGACCTGCCATACGCCAGGCGGGGTGGGCTTCGATTGCGGGGCCACCGCGGCACAGGCGCTGGCGCAACTGGTGCAGGGCCGCGACCTGTCCTGCCACGTCAAGGGCCGGGACCGCTTCGGCCGTCCCATGGGCACCTGCCAGGCCGGCGAGACCGGCGTGAACGCGGCCCTGGTCTCCGCCGGCTGGGCCCTGGCCGACAAGGACGATGCCATCATGGCCAGCCTGGAGGACGCGGCGCGCGTGGCCAGGCGCGGCCTGTGGTCCTTCCCCGAAGGCGCGCCGGAGCACTGGCGGCAGCGTTAGCTTCACGGTTACGCGGAGCCACGGGCTGGATGGACAACTCCCACGACCGCTGCGTATCTTGCGCTGCATCATGACGGCGCCGCACCAGCTGACGGCACCGCCCCCCTAGAGGAAGACGCCATGAGCAATACGGCAAAAGGTTCCGTCACAGTCACACTGGACGGGTCAAATAAAAGCACGACCATGCCGCTGATCGAGGGCACTATCGGCCCCGATGTTTTTGATATTCGCAAGCTCTATAGCGATCTTGGCGTCTTTACCTTCGATCCCGGTTATGGCGGCACCGCCGCCTGCGACAGCAAGATCACCTATATCGATGGCGATGAAGGCGTTCTGCTCTACCGGGGCTACCCGATCGAACAGCTTGCCGAGAAGAGCAACTTCCTCGAGGTTTCCTACCTGCTGCTGCACGGCGAACTGCCGACCGCCGGGCAGATGAAGGAATTCGAGAAGGGCGTCACTCTGCACACCATGGTGCATGAGCAGTTACGCAGCTTCTTCGGCGGCTTCCGCCGCGATGCGCACCCCATGGCCATTCTCTGCGGCGTCGTGGGCGCGCTGTCCGCCTTCTATCATGACAGCCTGGACATCAACGACCCGGAGCAGCGCGAGATCAGCGCCTTCCGCCTGATCGCCAAGGTTCCGACGATCGCCGCCTGGGCCTACAAGTATTCCATCGGCCAGCCTTTCATGTATCCCCGCAACGACCTCAGCTATGCAGAGAACTTCCTCTACATGCTGAATGCCGTTCCGGCCGAGGACTGGAAGCCGAACCCCATCCTGTCGCGCGCCATGGACCGCATCCTGGTCCTGCACGCGGATCACGAGCAGAACGCCTCGACCTCGACGGTGCGGCTGGCGGGCTCGACGGGCGCCAACCCCTTCGCATGTATCGCCGCCGGCATCGCGGCGCTGTGGGGGCCCGCACATGGCGGCGCCAACGAAGCCGTGCTGAAGATGCTGGGCGAGATCGGGCATGTCGACAACATCCCGGCCTTCATCGAAAAGGTGAAGGATAAGAACAGCGGCGTGAAGCTCATGGGCTTTGGGCACCGCGTCTACAAGAACTTCGACCCGCGCGCGAAGATCATGCAGGCGACCTGCCATGAAGTGCTGAAGGAACTGGGCATCAAGGACGAGCCGCTGCTCGACCTCGCCGTGGCGCTGGAGAAGATCGCGCTGGAGGACGAGTACTTCGTCAGCCGCAAGCTCTACCCGAATGTCGATTTCTATTCGGGCATCATCCTGAAGGCGATGGGCATCCCCACCCCCAGGTTCACCGTGCTCTGTGCGGTGGCACGGACCGTGGGCTGGGTAAGCCAGTGGAAGGAAATGATCGAGGACCCGGCGCAGCGCATCGGCCGCCCCCGCCAGATCTACACCGGCTCCACCCAGCGCGACTACAGCACGACCCGCTAACGACGCGGCCTCCCCCGGGAGGCCATGCAGAATTGAACCCCGCCTGCCACCCGGCAGGCGGGGTTTATTTTTTTGCAGCGCAGCGGATCAAGCAAACCGTGAAGATACCCGGATAGGATGCTGGGAAGGAAATATATTATCTTAAAAAAGCTACTTGGCTCGCAGAGTTACACACGGCGAGTCCGACAAAAACTCGCTTAAAAGTGAATATGGGGCCTTGATCACATCATCGCGATCATGACTGATGATTCCGGTTGTACAAAGGTCCGGAACTCCTCCGATGATTGAAATCGACAGGCCAGAACTCACTTATCGGTCGCTCGATGCCCTCGTGCGCCGGCGTCTCCGCACATGGCCGCAACGCCCCCCCGGTGCCCTGGATACGCCGAAGCAGCGCGGCATCTGGCTGCGTGCCCGCCCTGGCGAGCCCGACACCACGCTCCAGCCTTTCCTGCGCCTGCCAGGCTCCCAGCGCCTACGCACCATGCCGGACGGTCTTTGGCTGCATTTCAGCCCGGATCCAGCCGATGCCTTCTGCGACATCCTCTGCATCGAGGCCTGCTCGACCCTGCAGAACCTGCTCGACAAGCGATCCCGCTTCGCGGCCTCGACGATATCGCTGCTCGCCGTCTGCCCGGTCCCCTGGCTGACGGCGCCGGTGAATGCCGATGACGCCACGCCTCGCTGGAAGATGATCCGGCTGCTGAAGGAGGAACCGACTGCCCATCTGGTGCTGCCGGTGCGCGATGTCCGGGTCCTCTATGGGCTGAAGCAGCGCCAGTATGACGGCTTCGCCCGCACGCAGATGCCGCAGGCCCACGAGTATTTCTGCCCCATGGACGCCCTGACCGACGTGGAAGGCTACAGCAACCCGGCGATGCGGGCCCTGATCTCGCGCGCCTCGGGTGCCGCCAACTTCATGCGCCTGCCCTGGTAGAAGCGCCGGGCAGGGTGGCGGAGCGCCTCGGCACCAAATGGCGGGGCATGACGAAAGCGCCCTTTCTCCCGCTGCTTCTGGCTCTCTCGGCCTGCGGCGCCGTGGCGGCGCCCTGCCGGGTGGGCTCGGCGGCACTCAGGGTGGTGCCGCTGGCGGGAGGAATCGCCGCGGCGCCGACCGATGGCTGCGCGGCGGCGATCGACTGACCGCCTGCAACCCTGCGGTCGCGCCGCGTTTGATCTGTCAGGCCATGGAGGACCAGCAGATGACCGATCGCGCCAATTATGAGGGCCTGAAGAACCAGGGCCGTGGCCCTTCGCAAGGCCGCCCCAGCAGCGTGGGCCAGAACTCCATCCTGCCGGAGCACGCGGGCCCCGACACCAAGGGGCTGGACCCTGAGAAGGATTACAAGGGCGGCGGTGCCGGTAATGGCCCGAATACCGGCATGGGCATTACCGGCAAGCCGGGCGGACCGGTGAATATCAAGGTCAAGAAGTAGTGCGTCCAGCGCCGGATATGTCCGTTCGGTGACATCCGGCGCCAGCCGCTTGCGGGCGGGGTAGTGCTCGCGGCAGCCTGTCCGCCATGCCGCAGCAACCCCATATCGACCCCGCCACCGCCACCAAGCGGCTCGGCTCCCAGCCTTTTATCCACCCTGAAGCCAAGGTGCGCGACAGCCAGTTCGGCGCCTTCTGCGAGGTCGGTGCGCGCACCAGCGTGGCCGAAACTCGCTTTGGCGATTACAGCTACGTCGTCAATGACAGTGACATCATCTACGCCACGCTGGGCCGGTTCTGCTCCATCGCCGCGCAGGTCCGCATCAACCCCGGCAACCACCCGCTGGAGCGGGTGGCGCTGAGCCATTTCACCTACCGTTCCTCGGCCTATGGTTTGGGTGAGGACGACGCGGCGCTGTTCCAGTGGCGGCGGGACCATCATGTCACGCTGGGCCACGATGTCTGGATCGGCCATGGCGCCATCGTGCTGCCAGGTGTCAGCATCGGCGGTGGCGCGGCCATCGGCGCCGGCGCGGTGGTGACGAAGGACGTGCCGCCCTTCGCCATCGTCGTCGGCGTGCCGGGGCGTGTCCTGCGCTACCGCTTTCCGCCGGAGATCATCGCCGCGCTGCAACGCATCGCCTGGTGGGACTGGCCGCATCAGCGGCTGGGCGAGGCTATGCAGGATTTCCGCCGGCTCGGTGCCGCGGAATTCTGCGCCCGCCACGACCCCGCCTAGAGGCGCGCCGGGCCGGCCAGGCGTCAGGCCTCATGCGTGGCCTGCCATGCGGGCCAGCATCGCCTTGGCCAGCGTCATCTCGTCCTGATTGACGCCATGGTCGCTGCCTTCATAGATGCGCTCCGTCACTTCCGCCCCCATGCGGCGGAAAGCTTCGCTGCTCTCCCGCACGCGCTGGAGCGGGATATGCCCGTCCCGTGCCGCGCAGCCGAGCAGCACCGGCATGCCGGCCAGTACGGGCGGGGTATCCCGCACCGGCACGCTGTCGCCGATCAACCCCCCGCTGAGGGCGATAATGCCGCCCAGCGGCGCATTCCGGCGCGCTGCGAATTCCAGCGCCAGGCAGGCCCCCTGGGAAAAGCCCAGGATGGCGATGCGCTCTGCCGGCAGCCCGGCCGAGATCAGGCCCGATACCAGATCGTCCAGCACCGAAAGGGCGGAGGAGAGATAAGGCTCGTTCCGGCTTGTCGGCTCCAGGAAGCGATGGGGATACCAGGTCTGCCCGGCGGCCTGCGGCGCGAGGCAGGCGATATCCGGCCCCGCGACATGCAGCGCCAGCCCCAGGATGCCGGGAGCGTCGGCGCCACGGCCATGCACCAGGATCAGCGCGCCGGCCGCTGCCTCCGGCGCCGGGCCAGTGGCGACGAGCCGCTGCCCGGCATGGGGGCCACTGCCCCCGGTTACCGTTGCCCGGGTCACAGCGGCTTCAGCCCGCGCTCGATCTCGGCCCGGCGCTGCTCCAGGAAGGGCGGCAGCGACAAGCGCTCGCCCAGGGCATCCATGGCTTCGTCGGTGGCGAAGCCGGGGCCGTCCGTCGCGATCTCGTACAGGATGCCGGAGGGTTCCCGCACGTAGAGGCTGCGGAAATAGTAACGGTCGACCGGCCCGCTTGAACGGAGCCCCAAGGTTTCGAACCGCTTGACCCAGTAGTCGTATTCGTCGTCTCGTACGCGGAAGGCGACATGGTGCACGCTGCCGGCACCGGGCTGGTGGCGCGGCAGGTTGGGCTCGACGCGCATGTGCAATTCGGCCGCCGGGCCACCCTCCCCCATGGCATAGACACGGGTGGTGATGCCATCGGCGCCCTCCACCACGCGGTCCAGCCGCATCGCCATCACCTTGGTGGCGAAAGTGTCCGACTGGTTCGGGTTCGCCACGCTCATGGTGATGGGGCCAAGGCCGCGGATCTGATGTTCCGCGGGCACCGGGCCGCGCTCCCAGGGATGGGCCGGGCCGGCGCCGCCGTCGTCGATCAGCGCCAGTCGCTGCCCCTCGAAATCCTCGAAGGCGAGTTCCAGGCGGCCATCGGCCTCTTCCACCGCACCATGAGGCACCTTGAACTCCGCCAGGCGTGCCGCCCAGTAATCCAGCGCCGCCCTGCCGTTCACCCGCAGCGCGGTGCGGACGATGCTGTTGGTGCCGCGCGTTTCCCTGGGCGTGGGCCAGTCGAAGAAGGTGATGTCGGTGCCTGGCGAGGCCTGCCCATCCGCGTAGAACAGGTGGTAGGCGCTGACATCGTCCTGGTTGACGGTCTTCTTCACCATCCGCATCCCCAGGATACGGGTGTAGAAATCGTGGTTGCCACGTGCATCGGCCGAAACGGCCGTCAGGTGGTGAATGCCATGAAGTTGCATCGGTCTTCCTTCCTGCCGGCCGTATCGGCCGGCGTTACGTCGCGGGGCAGCGCAACACCGTTCAGGCCGCGCGGCCGCGGACGAGCGCGCCGGTCACTTCCGCCACATGGCGGCCCTGGCTCCTGGCCATTTCCAGTTCGGCTTCGCTCGGTTGGCGCGAACCGTCGCCGCCAGCGATCGTGGTGGCGCCGTAGGGCGAGCCACCGGTCACGACGGAGAGGTCGAGCTGGCGCTTTTCGGTATAGGGCAGGCCCACGATGGTCATGCCGAAATGCAGCAGGTTGACGATGGTCGAGGTGATCGTCGTTTCCTGCCCGCCATGCTGGCTGGCGGTGGAGACAAAGACCGAGCCAACCTTGCCGACCAGCTTGTCGCCGGCCCAAAGTCCGCCGGCCTGGTCAAGGAAATTCGCCATCTGCGACGCCATGCGGCCGAAGCGCGTCGGGGTGCCGATGATGATGGCGTCGTATTCGGCCAGCTCCGCGACGGTGGCCACCGGCGCGGCCTGGTCCACCTTGAAGTAGGATGCCCTGGCGACGGCCTCCGGCACCAGTTCCGGCACGCGCCTGATCGTCACCTCGGTCCCGGCGACAGCGCGGGCCCCCTCGGCCACGGCATTCGCCATCGTCTCGATATGGCCATAGCTCGAATAATACAGGACCATCACTTTGGTCATGGCAGCGGCTCCTTGTGGGTTACTGGCTGGGCGTAGAATTGCGTTCGCGGCGCCCGATCAACAAGCGCTTGTATGGGAACACAACGTTCGCTAATTGCGAACGATGAGGCTCAGCTCGGATGATCTTGCAACCTTTGTGCAGGTAGTGGACAGCGGCACGATGACCGCCGCGGCACTTCGGTTGGGCGTGCCAAAATCGGTTGTCAGCAAGCGGATCGCGGGGCTGGAGGCGCGGCTCGGCACTAAGCTACTCCACCGCGCGCCCAGGCACGTGGCGCCGACGGAAAGCGGTACCCTGCTCCATGCCCGCGCCCGTGCCCTGCTGGCGGAACTGGAGAGCCTGACGGACGATGTCTCGGCCCAGTCCGGAACGCTGCGGGGTTTGATCCGCATCGCGGCACCCATGAGCTTCGGCACGCGCTACCTGGGCCCCGCCATCGCCAGCTTCATGCGGCGCTACGAGCAGGTGGAAGTCGCGCTGGATTTCGACGACCGTTACGTGGACCTGCTGGGCGGCGGCTACGACCTGGCGGTGCGAATCGGGCGGCTCGGGGACTCGTCGCTGCGGGCGCGCCGGCTGGGCACCAGCCGAAGGGCGCTGTGCTGTTCAAGCGAGTATGCCGCGCGGGCCGGCCTGCCCGGGTCGCTGGAAGCACTCTCGGCCCATGCCTGCCTGGGCTACGCCAATGCGCCTTCCGGCCATATCTGGCGCTTCATGCCGGAGGGCGCGCAGGACAAGCGGCAGGAGGCGTCGCACCGCCCAGTTACGCTGCATGGCCGGCTGACCGCCAATAACGGGGAGGCATTGCTGGACGCCGCGCGCGCCGGGCTGGGGCTGACGCTGTTGCCCAGCTTCATGGTGGGCCCGGCCGTGGCAGCCGGCGAACTGGTGCCGGTCCACATTCCCGGCTGGGTGCCGGTGCCGGATACCATCCATGTCGTCTACCCGGAGACCGCCGCGATGCCGCTGAAACTGCGTGCGCTGATCGAGCATCTGGCGGAACAGATCAGCGAGCCCTTCCCGTGGGACAATGATCTTTCCTGACGCCCCAACTTCCTGAATCCCGGCGTAACTTTGCCTACCGGCGGATCGCTGAAGAGGTTAAAGGAAGGACTTGGGCTTACCAGGAACGTTTGCTTTGCAATTGACAGACGAACAGGTCGAAACCGCCGAAGCACAGGGATGCCGTTTCATTCCCGCCAGTGAGGCGCAGATCCGGCAGTTCTCGATGCAGCGCCGCGTTTTCTACATCCGGGGCGCGCCATTCCTGGCGGCGCGGCAGGATGGTTTCAACGAGACCGCCGGCACCCTGATGGCGCTGGTGGCCGAAGCCCTGAAACGGCGCGATGACATGGCGCTACCTGCCCCGCCCCCCGCCAGGGAGGCGCCTCCGGCTCCGGCTCCGGCTCCGGCTCCGGCTCCGGCTCCGGCAGCGGCAGCGGCAGAAGCGGCCGCACCCGCGCCACCAGCCCCAGAACCGGCGCCTACGGCAGCAGTGGCTCCGGTCACGCCGCCAGTGGCTGAACCCCCTGACACGCAAGCCGCCGCCCCGGTACTTTCTTCGCCTGAGCCTGAGCCTGAGACCGAGCCCGAGCCCGAGCCCGAGCCCGAGCCCGAGCCCGAGCCCGACGCCATCGAGCACATCGGGGCAGCGTCGCCCCCCACCGCG